>JBKPFS010000027.1:0-34175 GCA_046728935.1 Actinomycetota bacterium
TGCCGTGGCGGGCGGGCTTCGCGCCCCTGCCGGGTTGGGGGGGCCGGGGGGCCCCGGCGCGGGGGGGGGGGGGCGGGGGCCGGCTGCGGGTCCTCGCGGATGCGGCGCAGATCGAGCGTCGCGCCCCCTAGTTCGTCAGCCGGACGGGCACTCGCCCGAAGGGCCAGCCTCGGTGGTCTCGCCCGGTCGCGGCGGACGTTCCACGTCCGAGCCGGCGCAGGCGGCGACGAAGTCGGCCACGGCCTCCGCCTCATCGCCGACGACGATGTTCTGCGGCATGATCGCCCCCGAGAACCCGCCGTTGCGAATCGCCTGAAGCACGTCGTCGGCGCTCTCCACGCGCTGGTCGAGATTCGGGCCCTGGTTGCGAACCGCGCGGTTCGCCGAGCCCTGGGTGCCGGCCGCCTTCAGCGTGTGACACCCCGAGCAGCGCTCGGAGAACAGCACCGCGCCCTCGTAAAGGGAATCGTCCTCCGGGACCTGGATCTTCTCGCTGCCGCAGGCGACGAGCGCGAGCGCCGCGACGATCGTGGCTGTGAGGACGAGGGCGGGTCGCAAGGCCGGCGGCATCATACTTCCGGCGCCGATGGCCTCGCCGACGCTCGAGGAGTTCCGCCGCGCGATGGCGCAGCTGCCGACCGGGGTGACGATCGTGTCGGCGTCGGGGCGAAGGGGGCCGGCCGGGGCGACCGCGAATGCCGTCGCCTCGCTCTCGCTGCGGCCGGCGTTGATGCTCGCCTCGCTCGACCGCGGCTCACGCACGCTCGCGGCGATCGACGCCGCGGGCGCCTTTGGCGTCAACGTGCTTCGCGCCGGCCACGCAGAGCTCGCCCGCTCGTTCGCGAGCAAGGCCCCGCACACCGAGAAGTGGCGCGAGATCGCCTGGTCGGAGCGCGGTGGCGTTCCGGTGATCGACGACGCCCTCGCCTGGGTCGCGTGCGAGCTTCGCGACCGTCATGACGGTGGCGATCACGTGATCCTCACCGGCGAGGTGGTCGAGCTAGGCGTAGCGGACGACGGCGACCCGCTCGTCTTTCACGCGGGCGCGTACCGAGGCTTAGGGCCGAGTTAGGCCCGCGCTGACGGATCGCGAGGGCGTCAGCTTCAGCTTGGGCGACTTCCGCCAATTCAGTTGGCGTAACTCGCCCAATCCACCGGCTACCCGACCACGACCTCCTCGCAGTTCCGCGCGACCTTGTCCTTTACGTCCACGATCACCTTATCGTTGCCGGTGCCGCAGTTGACCTTGTCGCGTTTCGGCTTCCGTTCGGCGGCCTTGACCTTGTCCTTTGCCTTGCCGGCGCAGAGGAAGTCCTTGCCCTTCCCGCCCTTCAGCTGATCGCGGCCCTTGAGCGAGGCGATCACGTCCTTGAACTTCGAGCCTTTGAGCCTGTCCTTCTTGTTCGAGCCGACGATCGTGGCCGTCTTGCCCTTGCACTTGGGCGGCTCGACTTCGAAGCCCTCCGCGTAACCGAGCCCAGTCGCCACAGTGTCGGTGGCGCCAGTTCGCGGGTTCGCGCGACGGATCTCGTCGTCGAACTGGCCGATTACGCGCCCCTGGAAGTCGATGGCGAGGCCGTAGCCGTCGGTCACGAAACCGGTCGCGACAACCCTGACGTCGCCGGTTCGCGGGTCCACCGCCTCCAGCTCCTCATCGTCGTAGTCGACGATGTAAAGCGCCCCGTCCGGAGCACGGGCGAGCCCCCCGACTCCGCCAAGTCCGTCGCTAGGGTCCGCGATCGTGCGGAGGTCTCCCGTGCTCGGATCGACCTCGTTGATCCGCGGCGGGCTGCTGAAGTTCGCCACCAGCGGCTTGCCGTTGGGAGGCACGACGACGCCGAGTGGCTCGTGCAATTCCGGCCCGGAGAACGTCTCGACGAACTCCCCGCCTGGTACGCCGATGTCGAAGACCGCGCCGCTGCTGTCAGCGAAGAGATCCGTGGCAAAGAGTTCGCCGCTCGGTGCTCGGGCGAGTCCATCCGGCGTGTCGAAGTCCGCGGACTCCGCGAACACGGTGGCGTCGCCCGTCTTCGGATTGACCCTGAAGATCCGAGGCGGTTTACCGACTGAGCCGTAGTCGGCGACGAACAGGGACCCGTCGGGCGCGACAACCGAGTCATTCGGATTGGCGAACCTCGAGTCGTCCGAGACGACTTGGGAATCACCGGTTCGGGGATCGACTCGGAGAACCTGGCCCGCACCCGAGTCCCCGACGATGATGTCGCCGGGCTTCGCCGCCGCGGGCGACGCGGCAATTGCCAGCGTTGCGCCAACGGCCGCGATCAGTCCCGCCTTCCTCACCTGACCACGACCTCCTCGCAGTTCCGGGCGACCTTGTCCTTCTCGTCGACGATCGCCCTGTCGTTGCCAGTGCCGCAGTTCACCTTGTCGCGCTTCGGCTTCCGTTCGGCGGCCTTCACCTTGTCATTTGACTTGCCGGCGCAGATGAAGTCCTTGCCTTTGCCGCCCTTGACTTGATCCTTGCCCTTGAGCGATCACGTCCTTGAACTTCGAGCCCTTGAGCTTGTCCTTCTTATTCGAGCCGACGATCGTGGCGGTCTTGCCCTTGCACTTCGGGGGCTCGACCCCGATGCCGATCGGACCGCTGATGCCGTCAGCCGCAGAGGCGACCTCCGACACGTCGCCAGTCTTGGGGTCCACCCTGTTGACCGCGTCGGGGATGTTGTAGCTAGTGGTGTAGACGAGCCCGTTGGGGGCGAGCGCCAAGCCGTAGACATTCCCGAGGCCCGAAGCGAGATCCTGGACCGCCCCGTCATGGATCCGTACGAGGTGGCCATCGCCCTGCCGCGTGACCACGTAGACATCGCCGTTAGGCGCCCGCACCACGTCCGCAGCCTGGTCGAGGTCCACGTCCTCCGCAAAGACCGACTCATCGCCGTTCGCCGCAAAACGAAGGATCCCAACGGGGGGGTTGGTCGCAAGCGTCGTGCGGTTCGGCAGGGCATCGAGACCCCACAGGTTGGGGCTCAGCGCGAAGACGGTCGGTGAACCGCCCGGCTTGAGCTGCCAGAGCCTTTCGTCGGCGTCTGAGATGAGCAGCCGCCCGTCGGGCGCGCGGTCGAGGCCCCAGGGAAAGAGGCTACTCGAGAACTGCCCGACGCTGGCGGCGTTCCCCCCCTCCTCAGGAACCTGGAAGACGTCACCGTTCGCCACGTTCGCGGTCACAAACAGCGACCCGTCGGGGGCAAAGGTGAGATACGAGAGCGCCTCGAAATCGTCGTCGCCGCTCAATACGTCGATGTCCGAGCCGTCCGGACTGAGCCTGCTCACTTCGCCGCTGTCGTACTCGGCGACGATCAGGTCGCCCGGCTTCGCGCTCGCCGGCGCCGCGCCGATCGTCAGCGCGACGACGATCCCTGCGACCAAGCCTGCCTTCTTCATGCGGTCTCCCCGGTTGAACAACCCGAGCCGCGATCCTAACTCAGAACAGCCCGCCGCTCGTGCCGGCGGCGCGCAGGGCGAGAGCAAAGATGACCAGCGCCGAGACGGCCATGATCCCCGTCTCGCGGCGGACGATCGCGAGCGCCAGGAGGCGCTGCCGCTCGCGCGGCAGGGCCTCGAAGTCGAGGCCCTCGAGCTCGCGCTCGGCGGCGCCCGCGCGGGCGGCCTCGGCGAGCAGGGACACGACCAGCGGCAGGACGCCGTAGACGTAGTGGAGGCCGTCCGGCGCCTCGCGCCCGAGCAGGAGCAGGATCGCGCCGAGCAGCACCTGGATGACCACCGCCACCTGCGCGATCCGGAGCAGGTACCAGAAGGCGACGCTGGGGCGCTCGCGTAGCCACGCGACTCCGCCCCAGGCCCCAGCGAGGAGATTCGTCGCGAGAACGGCGATGCCGCCGATCAGGTGGACCGTGGCCACCGGGGCCTCAAATCCGCTCGAGGGTCGGGAATCCGCTTGCTGATGCGGAAAAGCACTATGTAGCAACCTCGCACAAAGTGGATATAACTTGCCCTTGGAGTGCTGAGGAGCTACCTCCCCGTGATCGTGTTCGCCGGGCTAGGCCTGATCGTCGGCTCCGCGCTCGCGCTCCTCAACGCGATCGTCGGGTATCGGCGACGGCCGAGCCGGGTGAAGAGCGACCCGTACGAGTGTGGCCTCCCCACGGAGGTCTCGCGGACGTTCCGCTTCGGGGTCAGCTTCTACATGGTCGCGATGCTCTTCATCCTCTTCGACATCGAGGTCGTCTTCCTCTATCCGGTCGGCGTGATCCTCAACGCCGCCGACTCGGTGTTCGTCCTCGTTGAGATCGCCGTGTTCGTGGTCCTGCTCCTGGTGGCACTGATCTACGTCTGGCGGCGGGGGGCCCTCGACTGGAGGTGAGGCGCGAGAAGCTGCGGGCTCTGTCGCCGCTCGACGAGCCCTCGCCGGGGACCGAGGAGCTGCGCGTGCGCCAGCTCCGGGCCCGCGACCTGCTGCGCGGTGAGCTCGAGGGAGCCGAGCTCGAGCAGCATGTCGAGGAGTCGGTGCTGACGACGACGCTCGAGAAGGTGTTCAACTGGGGGCGAGCGAACGCGATGTTTCCGCTCACCTTCGGACTCGCATGCTGCGGGATCGAGATGATGTCGATCGTCTCGCCCCGCTACGACATCGCCCGCTTCGGCGCGGAGGCGATGCGGGCCTCGCCGCGGCAGGCCGACTTCATCATCCTCTCGGGCCGGGTCTCGATCAAGATGGCGCCGGTCGTCCGCCGCCTCTACGACCAGATGCTGGAGCCGAAGTGGGCGATCTCGATGGGGGCGTGCTCCTCCTCAGGCGGGATGTTCGCCAACTACGCCGTCGTCCAGGGGGCCGACAAGTTCATGCCGGTGGACATCCACGTCCCCGGCTGCCCGCCCCGGCCCGAGGCGCTGATCTACGGCTTCAACAAGCTCCAGCGGATGATCCTCGGCAACCCGGACCCGGGCTGGCGCGCCCGTTACAACGCCGCCGGCACCGAGGAGTGGGCGCGCGAGGACGTGCTCACGGACCAGTCCTCCGAGGCGGCCCAGGCGGCCTACGCGGCGGCGCGCGAGATGGTGCTCCGCGAGGAGACGGTTGGCCGCGATGCCTGATGCGCCCGGCCTCGAGCTGATCGCCCAGGAGCTCAACCAGGCCCACGCCGGCTCCGTGCTCGACACCTACCACGAGCACGGGGACGCCTGCCTGATCGTCGACCCCGAGCACGTACTCGACGTTCTCGCCTGGCTCCGGGACACCCCGGGCCAGGAGTACCGCTTCCTGTCCAGCGTCCACGGCGTGGACTACCTGCCCGCCGAGCCCCGGTTCGGGGTCATCTACGAGCTGCTCAACATGCCGCGCGTTGAGCGCCTGCGCTTGCGGGCCGCCGTCGCCGATCCCAGCGGGGAGCGGCTGCCGGAGGTGCCGAGCGCTGTCGAGCTCTTCCCGACCGCCGAGTTCCACGAGCGCGAGGTCTACGACTTCTTCGGCATCTCCTTCCGGGGCCACCCGGACCTGCGCCGGATCCTGATGCCCGAGGACTACGTCGGCTGGCCGCTGCGGCGCGACTTCCCGGTCGGCGGCGAGTCGGTGATCTTCACGCGCGACGAGCGGCGCGTTCCCAGGTGGTTCGAGTGAGCGACGGGGCCACCACCCGGGGGTCTGCGCCGACCCACGGCGGCGACCGGATCGCCCGGACCGCGGCCGAGGTCATCGGCACCTCGCCGATCGAGCGCACCGCCGCCGGCGAGGCGCTCGAGCCAGAGCAGGAGCTGATGACGATCAACATGGGGCCCCACCACCCCGCCACCCACGGAGTGCTGCGGCTCCTGGTGTCGCTTCAGGGAGAGATCGTCCGCGACCTGAAGCCGATCATGGGCTACGTCCACACCGGGATCGAGAAGAGCTGCGAGGACAAGTCGTACTGGAAGGTGATCCCGTTCGTGGAGCGGATGGACTACCTCTCGTACTTCTTCAACGCCGAGGCCTTCTGCGGCTGTGTGGAGAAGCTGCTCGAGCTCGAGGTCCCGCGCCGGGCGCAGTACCTGCGCGTTATCCACATGGAGCTGACCCGGATCCAGTCGCACCTGATCTGGCTCGGGACCACGGCGCTCGACCTCGGCGCGATGTCGATGTTCTTCTACTGCTTCCGCGACCGCGACCGGATCATGGACCTGTTCGAGATGTCCACCGGGCAGCGGATGCACCCGCGCTACACCCAGGTCGGCGGGGTCTTCGAGGACATCCCGGTCGGGTTCGCCGATCGCACGCTCGCCTTCTGCCGCGAGTTCCCGAGCCGCGTGGACCAGTTCGAGGCCCTGCTGACCCGGAACGAGATCTTCCTCAATCGCACCCGGGGCGTGGGCATCGTCGACCGTCAGCGCCTGCTAGACCTCGGCGTCACCGGGCCCCTGATCCGGGCGGCCGGTGAGCCCTGGGACCTGCGCAAGGTCGCCCCCTACTCCTCCTACGACGACTTCGAGTTCGCGATCCCGGTCGGGACCGTCGGCGACGGCTGGGACCGCTACCGGGTCCGCGTGCGTGAGATGCGCGAGTCGGTCCGGATCATCGAGCAGGCGCTCGAGGGCCTGCCGGAGGGTCCGTGGATCGCGGACGACCGCAAGGTCGTGCTGCCGCCTCGCCACGAGCTTTCGACCTCGATGGAGGCGCTCATCCATCACTTCAAGCTCGTCACCGAGGGCTTCCGGGTGCCGCCCGGGGAGGCCTACTACGCGGTCGAGTCGCCGCGCGGCGAGCTCGGGTGCTTCGTGCTCGCGGACGGCTCCGCCAAGCCGGCCCGGGTCCACATCCGCGACCCCTCGTTCGTCCACATGCAGAGCCTCCGCGACATGTGCGTGGGCGGATACGTCGCCGATCTGATCCAGAACCTGGCGATGCTCGACCCGATCCTCGGGGGGATCGACCGGTGAGCGCGCAACCAACACCGCCGGAATCCTCCGCTTCGCGTCCGGTTCCGGCGGGTCATCTCGAGTCCACCGACGAGATGCCCGCCGAGGAGCGGCGGGCGCTGATCGCCTCGATGCGCCCCGAGGACGCCGAGCGAGTGCCGGAGCTCCACGAGGTGGAGGTGCCGGACGAGCTTCGGGAGCAGATCGAGCGCGCGATGTCGCGCTATCCCCAGGTCCGCTCGGCCTCGATCCCCGCCCTGTGGGCGGTCCAGCGCCACTACGGCTGGTGCCCGCCCGACGGGATCCGCCAGGCGGCCGCGGTGATGGGCGTCACCCCGGCGTACCTGGAGTCGGTGGCGAGCTTCTACGACCTCTTCCGCACCACGCCGGCAGGCCGCCACCGGGTGCTGATCTGCCACAACATCTCCTGCTGGATGCGCGGCGCCGATGAGCTCACGCGCGCTTTGTGCGAAGCCGCCGGCGTCGACGCCCACGACGCCGATCACGACGGGGCGAGCTCCGCCGACGGGGAGATCTTCATCAAGGGCTTCGAGTGCCTCGGGGCGTGCGACATCGCGCCGATGGCCTCGATCGACGACCGCTATTACGGGCCCCTCGACGAGGCGGACGCGGCAACGGCGATCGAGCAGCTGCGGTCCGGCGCGGACGTGCTGCCCGAAAAGGCGATCTCCAGGCGCGGTGCCGCGGGCGGACCGGAGCCCGACCCGGACCCGCGTGTGGCGGAGGTCGAGGGGGCGACCGATGCCTGAGACGCGCCTGCTCTTCCGGCACATCGACGAGCCGAATCTGCGGTCGCTCGACGTCTACAAGCGCCTCGGCGGCTATCGCGCCCACGAGCGCGCGTTCAAGGAGCTCGAGCCGGAGGACGTGGTCTCGGAGATCGAGGAGTCCGGTCTTCGCGGGCGGGGCGGGGCGGGCTTCTCGATGGGCAAGAAGGGGTCATTCCTGCCGCGCGGGGACATGGAGAAGTACCTCTGCTGCAACGCGGACGAGTCGGAGCCCGGCGCGTTCAAGGACCGTGAGCTGATGATGAAGAACCCCCACCAGCTGATCGAGGGCTGCGCGATCGCGGCCCTCGCCGTCGACGCGATCTACGCGTTCATCTTCATCCGCGGCGAGTACTGGGAGATCGCCGACATCCTCGACGCCACGGTCGAGGAGGCCTACGAGGCGGGGCTCTTGGGCTCGAACATCCTTGGGACCGGGTGCCGCGTCGAGCTCGTCGTCCACCGCGGCGCTGGCGCCTACATCTGCGGCGAGGAGACCGCGCTCCTCGACTCGCTCGAGGGCAAGCGGGGGAACCCCCGGCTGAAGCCGCCCTTCCCCGCGATCCAGGGCCTCTACGGCGGGCCGACGTTGATCAACAACGTCGAGACGCTGTCGAACGTTCCGCACATCATCAACAACGGCGCGGAGTGGTTCAAGCGCTTCGGCACCGAGCAGTCTCCGGGGACGAAGGTGGTGTCGGTGTCGGGCTGCGTTCAGCGACCGGGCAACTACGAGATCGAGCTGGGGATCCCGGCTCGGGACATCATCTACGGGCTCGCCGACGGGCCGCCCGAAGGCAGACGCGTCAAGGCCTGGTACCCGGGCGGCTCTTCGGCGCCCGTCCTGACCGAGGCGGAGCTCGACCTCCCCTACACCTTCGAGGACCTGGCGGAGGCCGGCTCGATGCTCGGCTCCGGATCGATCATCGTCGCCGACGAGTCGGTGTCGATCCCCGAGATGGCGCTGCGCACGGCGCGCTTCTACCACCACGAGTCGTGCGGGAAGTGCACGCCGTGCCGGGAGGGGACGAACTGGACCGTGAAGATGCTCGAGCGGGTGGTGCGCGGTGAGGGCACGCCGATGGACCTCGACATCATCGGCTCGGTCCAGGACAACATCATCGGCAACTGCCTCTGCGTGCTCGGCGACTCGATGGCGATGCCCGTCGGCTCCATGGTGCAGAAGTTCCGGCCCGAGTTCGAAGCCGCGATCGAGGGAATGAGGCTGGCCGCGTGACCCCGGAGCGCGAGGACATCACGCTCGTCGTCGACGGCGTCGAGGTCAGGGCGCCCGAGGGCTCGATGCTGGTCGACGCGGCGAAGCAGGGCGACGTCGAGATCCCTGTCTTCTGCTACGAGCCCAAGCTGGGCGCGCCGGTGGGGGCCTGCCGGATGTGCCTGGTCGAGGTCGAGGGAATCCCGAAGCTCCAGACGGCGTGCTCGACCCCGGTCCGCGACGGGATGGTCGTCTACACCCGGACCGACCGCGTTCAGGAGGCGCAGAACGCCGTGGTCGAGTTCCTGCTCGTCAACCATCCGCTCGACTGCCCGGTCTGCGACAAGGGCGGCGAGTGTCCACTCCAGGACATCGCGATGGGCTGGGGCCCGGGCCGCAGCCGGTTCACCGAGCCCAAGCGCCACTTCCGAAAGCCGGTCCCCCTCTCGCCCCTGGTGCGCATCGATCGCGAGCGCTGCATCCTCTGCTACCGCTGCGTGCGCTTCAGCCAGGAGGTCGCCGAGGACGAGCAGCTACAGCTGCTCGAGCGCGGAGCCGCGAGCTACGTGGGCACGTTCGACGACCGCCCCTACATCGCCCCGTTCCACGGCAACATCATCGAGCTCTGCCCGGTGGGGGCCCTGACCTCGGAGGCCTACCGGTTCCGCGCCCGGCCTTGGGACATCGAGGACGCGGGCTCCGTCTGCACGCTGTGCGCCTCCCAGTGCAACGTCAAGTTCACCGTCCGCGACGAGCGCGTGCAGCGCGTGCTCGCGCGCGACAACACCGCGGTCGACGACGGCTGGCTCTGCGACAAGGGCAGGTTCGGCTTCCAGATGATCGGCGACCCGGAGCGCATCACCGCGCCCACGATGGGTGGTCGCGTAGTGCGCTGGGGAGAGGCGCTCGACGCGACCGCCGACCGCCTCCGCGCCGCCGCCGGGGTGACGGCGGCCATCGTCGGCGGCCAGACCTCCAACGAGGAGGGCTACCTGGTGCAGAGGATCGTCCGCGGGCCCCTTGACGCGGCCGACGTGGACTCCCGCGCTGGCGGCGCCCTCGATCGGGTGCTCGCGGTCGAGCTCTCGCGCCCGGAGCTGGGCGCCTCGGTGGTCGACATCGACGCCGCGGACTCCGTGCTCGTCGTCGGCTGCGATCCCCTCCACGCGATGCCGATCCTCGACCTGCGCCTTCGCAAGGCGATCAGCCGGGCGGGCATCCGCCTGGTTGTGGCGTCGGACCGGCCCACGGCGCTCGACGGCGGCGCCGAGGAGACCGCGCGCTACGCGCCGGGCGAGGCGGCGGCGTTCCTGGGGGCGGTCGCTCGTGAGCTCGCCGGCGGGCCGGAGTCCGATCATCAGTCGGCTAGCGAGGGCGATCGTTCTGGTAGCGAGGGCTACCGCGCCGACGCGGAGCAGATCGCCGGCGAGCTGCGCCCGGGCGCGACCGTGATCGTCTGGGGCGAGCGCATCGGCCGCGGTCCGGGCGGCGCGGCCGCACTGCGGGCGCTGCTGGATTGCGCGCGGGCGCTTCGATGCGACGAGGACGGCGCGGGATTGCTCGAGGTTCCCGACACGACCAACGCACGCGGGCTCCGTGAGGTCGGCTGCCTGCCGGGGATTGGGCCCGGCCTGGCCGGGGTTGCCGTGGGCCGGGACGCGGCGGCGATCCGCGACGCGCTCGCAGCCGGCGAACTCGACGCGGTGCTGCTCGTGAACGCCGATCCGGTCCGCGACTTCCCGCACGGCCCCGCCTGGCACGAGGCGCTCCGCAAGGCCCGCTTCGTCGTCGCCGTCTCGACGTTCGAGAACGGCGCGACGGAGTTCGCCGACGTCGTCCTACCCGCCGAGACCCACGCCGAGAAGGAGGGCACCGTCACCCACCCCGACGGCCGGGTTCAGCGGCTTCGCGCCAGCGTGCCGCACCCGGGCGACGTCCGCCCGGGCTGGCAGTGGCTCGCGGAGCTTTCGGCGCGGCTGGGAGACGAGACGGGGATCGACTCGGCGCCCGAGGCGCTCGAGGCCCTGGCGACCGAGGTCCCCTTCTACGCCGGACTCACCCACGAGGAGATCGGTGGAGGCGGAGTGCGCTGGCAGGAGCGCGATGCGGCGGCAGCATTCCCTCGATCGGGCGGGAGCGGTGCAGCCTCGCCGGAGGCCGGCTTGACCAAGACAGCGTCAGACGCGCCAGACCGCGAGGTTCTCGCCGAAGCCTCCGTCGGCCCTACCCCGCCCGCGACCGCCAGCGGCGCCGGTGAGTTCCGGCTTGGGACCTACCGCGATTTGTGGGCTGGAGAGATCACCGACAGGAATGCGGCGCTGCGGTTTCTGGCGCCGACCCAGACGGTGGAGCTGGCCGTGAGCGACGGTGAGCGTCTCGGCGTCAAGAACGGCGAGGAAGTCGAGGTGCGCGCGAACGGGACCTCCGTGCGCGCACGGGTGGCCCTGCGCGAGCGCATGCGCCCGGGCGCGGCCTTCCTGATCGAGGGCACCGCGACCGATAACGCGAACGTTCTCGCCGGCTCCGAGACGGTCGAGGTCGGGCCCGCGGAGGAGGCATCGTGATCCCGCTCGCGGACGTCGGCTTCGCCGAGGCGACCTGGGTCCTGATCGTCAAGTCGTTGGTGATCTTCGCCGTGATTTTCGGGATCGTCCCCGTGCTCACGGTGATCGAGCGCAAGGTGCTGGGGCGCTTCCAGCATCGGTACGGCCCCAACCGGGTCGGCCCCTTTGGCCTCCTGCAGCCGCTCGCCGACGCGCTGAAGCTGATCGGCAAGGAGGCGTACGCGCCCGAGAACTCGGTGCCGTTGCTGTGGGCGCTGGGGCCGATCCTGGTCGTCTTCTCGGGCGTGGCAGTGCTCGCAATCCTTCCCTGGGGCGACGTCCAGGAGATCGGGAACGGCGACGTTGGCCTGTACGGAATCGACGTCTCGATCGGGGTGCTCTACTTCTTCGCCTTCAGCTCCTTCGCTTTCTACGGCCTCCTGCTCGGCGGCTGGGCGTCGGGGTCGAAGTACAGCTTCCTCGGCGCGATGCGCTCCGCCGCGCAACTCATCTCCTACGAGATCTCGATGGCGTTGGCGCTGCTGGGCGCGGTTATGATCACCGGCTCCCTCTCGCTGACCGAGGTGGTCGAGGCGCAGGACGAGGTCTGGTTCATCGCCCCGCAGATCGTCGGCTTCCTCGTCTTCATGGTGGCCGGGTTCGCGGAGGCGGCCCGCGTCCCGTTCGACCTCCCGGAGGCCGATGCGGAGCTCGTCGCCGGCTATCAGACCGAGTACGGCGGGATGCGCTGGGGCTCCTTCATGCTCGCCGAGTACATCGAGATGGTGGTGATCTCGGGGATCGCCGTGACCTTCTTCCTCGGGGGCTGGATGGGCCCCGGGCCGGGCTGGTTGGACCCGATCTGGATGCTGCTGAAGACGCTCGCGCTGGTGTTCGTGTTCTTCTGGGTGCGCGCCACGGTGCCCAGGCTTCGCTACGACCAGCTCATGTCGCTGGGCTGGAAGGTACTGCTGCCGCTGGCGACGGTGAACATTCTCGGCACCGCCGTGCTGGTGACGGTCCTATGAGCTCCGAGAAGTTCCCCTATCTGAAGGAGGGCGAGGAGGTCGTCGCGGTCCAGCGCGGTCCAAGCCCGGGCGGGTCGAAGGGCGCCTACCGCGCCTTCGGCGCCACCCTCAAGGGCTTGCGGACGACGATGGCCCGCGTGATCGAGGGGCCGGTCACGATCCAGTACCCGGAGGAGAAGACCCCGGTGTATCCCCGCTTCCGCGGCCGCCACAAGCTGCACCGCTTCGCGGACAACGGGCTCGAGAAGTGCGTCGGCTGCTCGCTGTGCGCGGCCGCGTGCCCCGCCGACTGCATCCGGGTGGTCGCGGCCGAGAACGATCCCGCGAACCGCGTCTCGGCGGGCGAACGCTATGCGGCGGTCTACGAGATCAACATGGCGCGCTGCATCTTCTGCGGCTACTGCGAGGTGGCCTGCCCCTTCGACGCGATCACGATGGGGCACGAGTACGAGCTCGCCGACTACAACCGCGAGGACCTGATCTTCACGAGGGAGATGCTGCTCGCGGAGCCGCTCGAACGCACCCCGCTTCGCCGGGAGGGGGAGTGAGCGAGATACTGACGCCGTGTCCGACGAGAACGTCGAGATCGTTCGCCAACTGGTCCAGGCATTCAACGACCGCGATGTCGACGCGATGCTTCCGCTCATCCATCCCGACGCCGAGATCGAGTCGTTGCGAGCCCAGCTCGAGGGAAGGGCCTACCGGGGGCGCGAAGGGGTGCGCCAGATGTTCGCCGACTTCGACGAGGACTGGACGTTCGTGCGCATCCACACCGAGCGCGTCAGCGCGAGCGGCGACCGGGTGGTCGCGCTCGGGCGCCTGCACGCCCGGGGCCGGGCGAGTGGCGCAGATCTCGACGTTCCGATCGGCTTCGTCTGGACCTTCCGCGACGGCAAGGCCGTCCATGCGAAGACGTTCTCCGATCAGGACAAGGCGCTGCGGGCCGCCGGTCTCGACGAGTAGCCGGCTAGGCGGCGGCGGTCTCCGGATCCGGCCTGACGATCACGGTGTCGGCGATCGGGATCACCTCGTCGACCGGCAGGTCGGCGAGGTTCGCGTGCTTCCTGACGGCCTCCTCGTCAGTGGCCTTGTAGATGCACACGGTGCCGACCGAGCCGTCCCCTTCCTGCAGCACGTAGCTACGGATCCAGGCGACCTCGTCGGCCATGTCCTCGTTCCCGACCTTGGTCGAGCGCTTGGCCGCCTCCTCGAGCTCGGCGGGCGACTTCCAGCCGCTGCGTCGCAGGATTGCGTAGAGCTGCATGTCCCTCACCTTTCTGTGGGTTTGCGTCCCGTCAGTCTGATCCAACCGCACAACGTTACGCCCTGTCAAGGAGAGACAGCGTAAGTGGAGGAGGTCGCGTTCTTCGCCGGCGCGATCGGCGCCCTCGGCGGGGCGATCGCCGTGATCGCGCTCCGCAATCCCTTCTACAGCGTCCTCGCCCTCATCGTCCACCTGGTCTCGCTCGCCGGGCTGTTCTTGATCCTGCACGCCGAGTTCATCGCCGCCGCTCAGGTTGTCGTCTACGCGGGCGCGGTGATGGTGCTGTACGTGTTCGTCGCCGCCTACGTGGGCGGGTCCGAGGAGCCGATCTGGGAGCCGATCCCCGGCCAGCGCCTCCTCGCTCCGGTGCTTGCGCTGGCGCTCTTCATCGAGATCTCGATCGCGGTGATCGGCACGGGACTGAATTCGCTCGAGGGGGATGGCCCGACGATCGCGCTCGGGTTCGGCTCGCCCGGCTCGATCGGGGAGCTGCTCCTGGAGCGCTTCCTGATCGTCTTCGAGGCGGCCTCGATGCTCCTCCTCATCGCCGCGGTCGGGGCGGTTGTGCTGGCAGGACGCAAGCGCGGCGGCGAAGCCGAGGAGTCTGCGGGCTAGACATGGCTCTCGAGTGGTACCTGGTGCTCTCCGGGCTGCTGTTCGCGGTCGGCGCCACCGGGGTGCTGATCCGCCGCAGCCCGCTGGTGATCCTGCTCTGCCTCGAGCTGATGCTGAACGCCGGCAACCTCGCGCTCGTTGCCTTCGCCCGCTCGCTCGGCGACCAGGACGGCCAGGTGTTCGCCCTCGTGGTCATGGTGGTCGCCGCCTGCGAGGTGGTCGTCGGCCTGGGGCTGATCGTCGCCATGTTCCGGCGCCGGGTGCCGCTGAACGTGGATGACTTGCGGAGCATGCGCGGGTGAGCGCCACGACGTACGCGTGGCTGGTGCTCGCCTTCCCGCTCGCCGGGAGCCTGGTGATCGGGTTCGGCTGGCGCGCGCTGCCGGCCCGTGCCGCCGGCTGGATCGGGACCGCGGCGATCGGGCTCGCGTTCCTCAACGCGCTAGGGGCCCTGGTCGTGCTCCAGGACGAGCCCGAGAGCGGCCGCCTGCTCACCTCCTCGCTCTGGGACTATGCCTCGGGGGCCGGCCTCGACATCAAGCTCGGGATCCTCGTCGACCCGCTGTCGGTGTTCATGTGCCTGGTGGTCACCGGCGTCTCGATGCTGATCCACCTGTACTCGGTGTCCTACCTCGACTCCGACCGCGGCTACGCGCGCTTCTTCAGCTATCTCAACTTCTTCGTCTTCTCGATGCTGCTGCTCGTTCTCGCGGGCAACTTCGTGCTGCTGATCGTCGGGTGGGCGTTCGTGGGCTTCGCCTCCTACGCCCTGATCAGCTTCTGGTACCGGCGCGGCACCGCGACGAAGGCGGGGATGAAGGCGTTCGTGATCAACGTGATCGGCGACGTCGGCATGGTGCTGGCGGCGTTCCTGATCTTCGGCCAGCTCGGGAGCTTCGACTACCTCCAGGCGTTCGACGCCGCGCCCGGGGCCTGGAGCGTGAACGAGTGGGAGATCATCGCGATCTGCCTGCTGCTCCTGGTCGGCGCGTTCGCGAAGTCGGCGCAGCTGCCGCTCCATACCTGGCTCCCCGACGCGATGGAGGGCCCGACGCCCGTCTCGGCCCTGATCCACGCGGCGACGATGGTGACTGCCGGCGTCTATCTCATCGCGCGCATGCATCCCCTGTTCGAGATCGCGCCCACGGCCGCCGACATCGCCGCCTTTATCGGGCTGGCGACGCTCATCTTCGCCGCCACGGTCGCGCTCGCCGTCACCGACCTGAAGCGGATCATCGCCTACTCGACGATCAGCCAGATCGGCTACATGGTGGTCGGCGTCTCGATCGGCGCGTACTCGGCCGGGCTCTTCCACCTGATGACGCACGCCTTCTTCAAGGCGCTCCTCTTCATGGCCGCGGGCTCCGTGATCGCGGCGATGGCCGGGGTCCAGAACATCGATCGGATGCGCGGCTTTCGCAACGCGCTTCCCTTCACCTCGCTGCTCTTGATCATCGGCGCCCTGGCGCTCGCCGGCTTCCCGCCGATGTCCGGTTGGTTCTCCAAGGACGAGATCCTCGTCTTCGCCGCAGAGCGCGGCGGGATGTACTGGATCTTCACCGTCGGCGGCTACGCCGCCGCGTTCCTGACGGCGTTCTACGCATTCCGGATCGGCTTTCGGGTGACGCTCGGCGACCCGTGCCCCGAGGCACGTGAGCTCGAGGGCGGCCATCTCGCCCACGCCGAGCCCGAGAATCCGATGACGGGGGAAAAGGAGGACACGGACGTCGGCTTCCCCGGCCCCGAGCACCACATCGCCGAGCGCGCCCGCCCGATGTGGGTTGCGATGACGACGCTCGGGGCGCTGTCGATCATCGGGGGCGTGCTCCAGATCCCCGGCGTCACGGAAGCGATCGAGAACTTCCTCGAGCCCACGTTCGCCGACTCCACCTTCGCCGACCTCGTGCCCTCGGACTCCTCCGCCTGGCTCGGTCTTGCCGTCGGAGCCGTGATCTCGGCCGCCGGGATCGCACTCGCCTACTCGTTCTACGTCGCCGCGCCGGGGACCACGGACCGGCTGCGCGAGCGCTTCGCGGCCGTGCACGCCTTCCTGGTCAACAAGTGGTACTTCGACGAGCTCTACGACGCCGTCATCTACCGACCGCTGATCGCGCTCGGGGGCTTTGCCAACTCGGTCTTCGAGCGCGTGGTCGTCAACGGGATCGTCAACGGCGCCGTCGGGATTGCGCGCGGCGCCGGGAGCATCGTCCACGGCGCGCAGTCGGGCTTCGTGCGGACCTACGCGCTGCTTTTCGTCGGCGGCTTCGCCGCCCTCGGCCTCTACTTCCTGGTGGTGAGCTCGTGAGTGTTCGTGAGGTGAGCTCGTGAGCGGGCTCCTCAACTGGCTGCTCTGGGTGCCGCTCGCGGTCGGGGTCGCCCTCTTCGCCTGGCCGAGGTCGCTGGTGCGCTGGATCGCGGTGGCCGGCTCGCTGGCGGCGCTCGGGATGTCGATCGCCTTTGTGATCGACTTCCAGACGGGTGCGCCCGGGCTCGAGTACGGGGTCGACCACGCCTGGATCCCGGATCTCGGGGTTCGCTACCAGCTCGGTCTGGACGGGATCAGCCTCTTCCTGGTCCTGTTGACGACCTTGCTCTGGGCGGGGGCGACGGCGTTCTCGGCGCTGCGCGGCTACCCGCAGGAGCCGGGTCGCGAGCGCCTCTACTACTTCCTCCTCGCGCTCGGCGAGACCGCCGTGCTCGGCGCGTTCCTCGCCCAGGACCTGCTCCTGTTCGTCCTCTTCTTCGACCTGATGCTGGTGCCGTTCTTCTTCCTCATCGGCATCTTCGGCGGGCCCAACCGCGTTCCGGCGACGACGAAGATGATCGTCTACACGCTCGTGGGCTCGCTGCTGATGCTGGTCGGGGCGATCGCGACAGCCATCCTCGCCACACCCGAGGGGGGCGAGCTCAGCTTCTCGCTCGAGACCCTGCGCGCCAACCTCCTCTCGTCGGGCAGCCAGGACTGGATCTTCTGCTTCTTCGCCGCCGCCTTCCTGGTCAAGATGCCGGCCTTCCCCATCCACGGCTGGATGCCCGACGCCTACCGCGCCGCGCCGCTGCCGGTGCTGGCCCTGCTGTCGGGGGTCTTGGCGAAGGTCGGGGCGTACGGGTTCCTGCGGGTGGTCCTGCCGCTCTATCCCCAGGCCACCGTGAACTTGCAGGAGGTCGTGCTGGCGATCGGCGTCGCCTCCATCCTCTACGGGTCGGTGATGGCGTTCACGCAGACCAACGTGCGTCTGATCGCCGGCTACTCCTCGATCGCGCAGCTCGGGTTCATCACCATCGGGATCTTCTCCCTGCGGCCCGACGGCGCCGACGGGTCGGTGCTCCAGATGGTCAACCACGGGCTCATCGTGGCGCCGATCTTCCTCATCATCGCCCTGCTCTACGAGCGCTTCGGAACCGAGGACCTGCGCGAGATGGGCGGGATGGCGATGCGCGCCCCGGTCCTCGCCGCCCTGTTCATGATCGTCACGCTGGCCACCCTGGCGATGCCGGGCTCGGCCAACTTCATCGGCGAGTTCTACATCCTCAACGGCGTCTTCCAGGCGAAGATCGTGTACGCCATCGTCGCTACGGCGGGCATCGTCCTGGCGGCCTTCTACGCCCTGCGCCTCTACCAGCGCTCGATGCACAACCGGCTTCCGGAAGGAGTCACGTCGCGCGAGATGTCCCTCCGCGACGGCGCCGTCGTCGCGCCGCTGGTCGCCTGCATCGTCGCCCTGGCGCTGTGGCCAGGGTTGATCCTCGAGCGGGGGGAGGCGAGCGTGGCCCTGGTCACGTGCAGCGACATCACGGCCGGGGAGAAGGGCGCGCCCGGCGAATCGACCATCGCCGCATTTGCCGCCGGCGGACCGGATGCCAGTCCTCCCTGCCTCGCCGGGGATACCGCGGAGGTCTCGATCATCGACGAGGAGCCCGTCAAGCTTGAGCACTTCGATGTAGCTGGCGTCGCCGAGGGACTCCCATGAGCGGATCGCCAAGCCCCGCGATTGGCGCTTTATTGCCGCATAGCGGCAAGAAGTCGCCAGCTGGCGCCTTTTTGGAGGTGTGCGCCAGTAACGCGTCGATCGCCTGCCCTACCCAGCCCAGGAGAACCACGGCGTGACCTTCGACGCTCCGCACATCGACTACGCCGGGCTCTCGCCTGTGCTGGCGCTGACCGCGGGGCTCGTGGTGGTCCTCGTCGCCGGAATCCTCACCGGGGGGCGGGGGCAGCGGATCGTGGTCTCGGCGTTCAGCCTGTCGACCCTCGCCGCCGCCGCCGGCCTGTCGATCTGGCAATGGGGCGAGGAGAAGGATCTGGTCGCCGGGGCGCTTCGGCTCGACGATCTCGCGCTCGCCGGTGGCCTGATCGCGATCGCCGCGGCCGCGTTCTGCGTCCCGCTGTCGTGGCGCGAGCAGGCCGCCGACCGGGCCGCCGGGCCCGCCGGGCACGGTGAGTTCCAGAGCCTGCTTCTGTGCTCCGTGCTGGGGATGGTGCTGCTCGCCCAGGCGCAGAACCTGGTCGCCCTCTTCGTTTCCCTGGAGCTGCTGTCGGTGCCCCTCTACGTCCTCTGCGGCTCGGCGCTGAGTCGGCCCCAGTCGCTCGAGTCCGGCCTCAAGTACCTGATCGTCGGATCGGTCGGCTCGGCGACGCTGCTCTACGGGCTCGCCTTCGTCTACGGCGCATCCGGGGCCACCGACTTCGACGCGATCCGCGTCGGCATCGGCGGCGGCGTCTTCGACGACCCGCTGCTCCTGATCGGGATCGCGCTCGCCGCGACCGGGCTCGCCTTCAAGCTCTCGGTGGCCCCCTTCCACCAGTGGACGCCCGACGTCTACCAGGGGGCACCGACCCCGGTGACCGCGTTCATGGCGGTGGCGACGAAGGCGGCCGCGTTCTGCGTCCTCGTGCGCTTCTTCGAGGTCGCGCTGGGCCCCGCCGTCGACGACTGGCAGCCCGCGCTGGCGGCGCTTGCGGCGGTGTCCATCGTGGTCGGCAACGTCGGCGCCCTGGGCCAGGACTCGCTTAAGCGCCTGCTGGGCTACTCCGGCGTCGCCCAGGCCGGCTACATGCTGGTCGGCGTCGTCGCCGCCAACGAAGCCGGCGTCTCGGCGCTGATCTTCTACCTCGCCGCCTACGCGCTGATGAACCTTGCCGCGTTCGCGGTGATCACGGTGCGCGAACGCGAGACCCCCTACGGCGACGACATCCGCTCGGTCGAGGGCCTCGGGCGGGAGCGGCCCGAGCTCGCCTGGCCGCTGACGATCTCGATGCTCGCGCTCGCCGGGCTGCCCGGGACGGCGGGGTTCATCGGCAAGCTCTTCCTGATCGAGGCAGCGGTCGACGCCGACTACACCTGGCTCGGGGTGGCGATCGCGATCGGGACGATGATCTCCCTCGCCTACTATCTGCGCGTGGTGGCCGCCGTCTGGATGCGGCCCGCGGAACGTGTCGAGCCCGGCGGCATGCCCTCGATCGCCGGGGGCTCGCCCGAGGCGAACGCCGCCTACCGACCTCCGCCGGGCCCGTCGGGCCATCCGCTGGGCACCCGTTGCATGGCGATACTCGCCGCCACCGTCGTCACCAGCGCGGCGACGGTGTTCTTCGGCGTCATCCCGTCGCCGCTCATCGACTGGGCGGCGAATGCCGGCGAGTCGATCGCCTCCGCCGCAACGCTGTTCTGACCCCGCGCTAGTCCTCGCAGACGTCGGCGACTTTGGCGTCGGCGACGCGAACGATCTCGTTTGGGTCGAGCAGCACCGAGTGGGTGTGGTCGCCTCCGGTGCAAAGGATCCGATCGTGGTCGAGTAGCCGCCGGTCGACGACTTCGGGTGCCGGCAGCAGCGGCCCGAAGGGCGGAAACGCCCCGACGTCGAATGCCTTGAAGTCGGCGCCCATCTCCTCCTCGGTCGCGAGGCGCAGCCTTCCACTTGCCTCGAGCACCTCGCGCGCCTTGTGCAGGTCGAGCCGCCGTGAGGCGGGGATAACCGCCAGCCGATACTCGTCACCGTCCCGGAGCAGCATGGTTTTTGCGGCGTGGTCGGAAGGAACACCGGCCGCCTCGGCCTCGGCGGTAGCCGCGAACGTCTGCTCGTGCTCCACCGTCTCGAAGGCGACACCCCGCTCTTCGAGGAAGCGGGTCAGCACCTCGATCCCGCGGCCGTCCTCCACCCGAGCGCCCGGGGCTTCGTCGCTTGCCATGGCGTCCTCCTGCGTCGTTCAACAAATCGTACGCCCGCCCGGCCGCGATGTGACGACGCTCGGGTTCGCCAGGATGGACTGATGCTGCCGATCGTCGCCGCGATGGCCGCATCCACCGGGGTTGGCGTGTGGGCGGCGCACCGCTACGGCGGCCGGGCCGGGAACGCCGCCCGTCGATCGCTGCTGTTCGTCCTCTAGTTCGTCCTGCCCCCAGCGACGTTCTTCAACCTGGCGCGAGCCGAGATCGACGCCGACGTGGGCATCGGGATCGCACTGGGATGGATCGCGCTGGCGCTGATCGCCCTCGCGGCCTGGGCGATCGGCTCCAAGCTACTGCTGGCGAGGCGGCCCGCGGTCGGGGCGATGATCTCAGCCGCTCTGGTCGGCAACACGGGCTACCTCGGCTATCCGGTGGTTGCCGCCCTGCTTGGCTTCGACGCCCTCGGGCAGGCGGTGGCCTACGACATCCTGGTCTCCGGCCCCGCGCTGCTGCTCGGCGCCTTCGCTGTCGGAGCTGCCTTCGGCGAGCAGGCCGGCGAGGGCGTACGGGAGCGGACCAAGGCCTTCGTCACCCGCAACCCGCCTCTCTACGCGGCGATCGCAGCCCTGCTCGCCCCGGACGCGCTGGCGCCCGACGTCGCCGTGGACGTCGCGCGGTTCGCGATCGTCGCGATCCTGCCGCTAGGGTTCTTCGCCGTTGGCGCGGCGCTCGCCGAGGTGGCCGAAGAGGGCCGGGCCGGCTTCCCGCCGGTGCTCGATGGCCCGGTCGCCAGCGCCGTGGGATTGCGCGTAGTGGCCGCGCCCGCGCTGCTCTACCTGATCTCACTGCCCTTGATCGGGCTTCCGGACAGCTACCTACTACTGGCGGCCATGCCTGCGGCCTCAACACGGTGATCGTCGCCCACGCCTACGGACTGGACCTGAGGGTAGCCGCGGGGGCAATCACCTGGTCGACTGCGCTCGCGGTCGCAGGGTTGAGCGCCGGCTCGGTGATCACGTGAGATCCTGAGACCGTGCTCCAGCACGTCTCGATCGAGCTTCCGGCGGCGGAGGCGGAGCGAGCGCTCGACTTCTGGGGGCTGCTTGGCTTCGAGCCGGTCGAGGCGCCCGAGCCGATCGCCCCCTACGTGAGCTGGCTCGAGCGCGACGGCACCCAGATCCATCTCATCCTCACCGACCAGCCCATGGTCCCTGTGCTGGGACACGCGGCGGTGGTCGTCGACGACTTCGACGGCACGGTGACGCGGGTGCGCGAGTCGGGTTTCGAGGTCTATGAGGCCGACCGGCTGTGGGGAGCCGACCGCGCGTTCGCGATCGCCCCGGGCGGCCACCGGGTCGAGCTGATGGAGTCGCCGCCCCCGGCTGGCAGCTGACGTACGAGCGATATCCGCTCTGCCCCGCCGCGGCGAATCGTAGGATGGCCGAGGTGCGCTACCCGATCGAGTCGTTCACGGACGAGGAGCGGCGGCTCCTACGCCCTCACTTCACCAACCTCGAGCGGCCGGTGTTCTGCCTCGTGAACCTTCCCGAGACGGTGAAAGGGGCCCTGTTCGCTCGCTACTCGCGCTACCCCGGAACGCTGCGACGGCTGTTCCTCGACGAGTTCGCCGAGGACGTCCCCGAGGGCTCACGGCCATTCGACGGCGTCGAGGGAGAGCGGGCCGCAGGACTGTACGAGCGGGTCTTCATCGGCTACGGCGACGACTCGATCGCGCAGGTCGGCGGCGCTCACCTGGCGTGCGAGTGGGTCTCGAACGTCCTCACGAAGATCCTCCAGCGCGGCCGTCTCGCCGCCTACCTCGAGCAGTCGACCCGCTACATCCCGTACGACCAGCCGCTGCCCGACGACGCCGGAGGCGGCTACCGCTATTACGCCGACGACGAGCTCGGCGCGTCCTACCGCGAGGCAATGGACGCGCTGTTCGAGATCTACTCGCGCAGCCTCGAGACCACCCAGCGGTGGGCGGCGGAGCGCTGGCCGCGCGGGGACGATGAACCCGAGAGGGCCTGGCAACGCTCGATCCGGGCGAAGGCGCTCGACCTGCTCCGCGGGCTGCTCCCCGCCTCGACCCTGAGCCACGTCGGCATCTACGCTTCGGGCCAGGCCTACGAGCAGCTGCTGCTACGGCTCGCGGCCTCCCCGCTTCCGGAGGCTCGGGCGTTCGGCGAGATGGCACTGGCCGAGCTCAGCAAGGTGATCCCCAGCTTCGTCGCCCGGGTCGAGCGACCCGACCGCGGCGGCGAGTGGATCGACTATCTGCGCCGGCGTCGCGAGGACGCCGAGCGCGCCGCCGCCCGACTCGGGCTCGACCGCCGGGAGGGAGAGCCCGTTCCCTCGGTGGAGCTGACCAGGGTGGACGGGTCCGAGGAGGACCTGCTGTGCGCATCGCTGTTCGAGTCGGCGGGCAGCTCCGAGGCGGTGATTCGGCGCCGCGTCTCGGCGCTCGACCCGATCGAGCGGGCCGAGCTGATCGGCGCGCTGGCCGGGGAGAGGCGAAACCGCCGCCACCGCCCGGGCCGCGGCTGGGAGGCAGTCCGCTACCGGTTCGAGATCGTCTCCGACTACGGCGGCTTCCGCGACCTCCAGCGCCACCGGATACTCACCTGCCAGTGGCAGCGCCTCGGGCCGGAGCTCGGAGCGGGGGTGCCGGAGGAGGTGCGCGAGGCGGGGGCCGGCCCCGACTACGAGCGCGCGCTCGAGATCTCCCGGCGCGAGTTCGAGCGGTTGGAGTCGCGGGGACTCGCCGACGCCGCGCCGTACGCGCTCTGCCTCGGCTACCGGATCCGGTACATCCTCGACCTCAACGCGCGCGAGGCGATGCACCTGTGCGAGCTTCGCTCGGGCCGCGAGGGCCACCCCACCTACCGGGCGGTCGCCCAGGCGATGCACGAGCGGATCGCCGCCGTTCACCCCGCGATCGCCGCCGCCATGCACCACGTCGACTCCTCGACCGACCCCCGCCTTGAACGCATCCTGAGCGAGATCCGCACCCAGCGAAAGCGGATCCGCGCGGCCCAGGCCGCCGACCCCCCGCCCGGTGTCAGCTCCCTGGGCTAGCGTCCCGCACGGCGCCGAAACCGGGATTGAGCACGATATGCGTGCTCAATCCGGGCTTCGTTGAACGTTGCGCGGCAATCTCGCCGAGCCCGGGCCGCGTAGTAGCGAACGAGGGATGATGCGCATGCGCTCGCAGAGCCGAACCGCGAGGCGGATGGGGGCCCTCGCCATCGGCGCCGCGGTGCTCGCGGCGCTCGTCGCTCCCCCTGCGCTACTCGCCCAGGAACCCACCAGCGGCCCGGCCGTCCCCACCACCGAGCCGGCATCTACGGTCGAGCCGGCCTCCCCGCCACCGGCCGATGCACCGGGCGAGCCCTCGGACCCGGTGCCTTCCGCCCCGGGCGACACCGACGAGGCGTCACCGCCCGCTCCTACCCCGCTCGCAGTCGCCGCGGGCGCCGGGGGCGTGACCATGGCCGACTTCAGCTTCACGCCGGCGGCGATCACGATCTCGGTCGGCGACACGGTCACCTGGACCAACTCCGGACCCGACGAGCCTCACACCGCGACCGCCGACGACGGCAGCTTCGACACGGGCGAGGTCGCTGTCGGAGGCAGCGCCTCTCACACGTTCACCGAGGCGGGGACCTTCCCCTACACGTGCAGCCTGCACCCAGATCAGATGCGAGGGACCGTCACCGTGGAGGCCGCCGGCGGCGCCGGGGGCGGCGGAGGCTCGGACGGTGACGATTCCTCGGGGAGCGCGCCCAGCGTCGGATCCGAGGAGGCCGCTGGCGCCGCACCAGACGCGGCCGGCACGGCATCCAAACTGCCGTCGACCGGACTCCTCGCCCTGCCCCTCGCGTTGATCGGCGCCGGGCTGCTGGGCCTCGGACTGTGGATCCGGCGGTCCCGCGAAGCGGCCTGACGGCCCTCAGATCTTCTTCTCCTCGCAGCCGTGGGCCTTGTCGCCGCCCTTGCCGCCCTTGCAGACGTCGAAGCCGGGCCCGCCGTTCAGCACGTCCCGACCCTTGCCCCCCTTGAGCTCGTCGCCCCCATCACCCCCGCTGAGGTGGTCCCCACCGTTCCCGCCGCAGGCTTTGTCCTGGCCTCCGTGCCCCTTGGCCGAATCGCCGCGCCCGCGGAGCTTGAAGGCATCCGGCCGGTCCGTACCCTCGAAGTCGTCCGAGCCACCCGTGCCGAGATTGGTCACCTCGTCACCGGAGCACTTGAGCTTGTCGCCCCGGGCCTTCTTGTACAGGTCCTGAATCGTGTCGCCGAAGTAGGGGCCGTAGAGGCACCCGTCGAAGAGGCCCGCGTCGCAGTCGAAGTCCGGCGCGTAGCCGTAGACCGTGACCGAGGCGACGAAGTCGTCGTCCACAACCCAGCCGCCGCCGCTGGAGCCGCCGGTCATGTTGCAGAAGATCCGCATCGGCTGCGGCGAGCTGAAGAACGAATCGCCACCCTCATAGTTCGAGTCGCAACGGATGAGCCGCTGGCCGTTGAACGGGGACTCCCGCGGGTAGCCGAACGCCTGGTAGAACTGGTTGCGGGGCTGGTTGAAGGCGATGCCCCTTGCGCCGACGGCGTCTTGGATACCGCGCCCGTCGCCGTCCCGGTTGACAATCGCCGCGCCGGCGTCGAAGCGCTCGTCCTCGCTGTTGATGAACCCGGTCGTGGTCAGCAGCTTGGTCGCGGTCCACTCGCCGAACGGCTTCTGGCCGTCGCGGTATCCCGGCACGAACTCGAAGTTGGTCGCGTAGCCGCCGCCGAACTCGAGCAGATCGTGGACGCAATGACCCGCCGTCCAGACAAGCGTGTGGCTGCGAGAGCGGACCACCGTGCCCGAGCAGAGGTAGTCGCCCGGGGCCGAGCCGTCGGGGATCGTGAAGAAGACCTTCCCGTGCACGCGCTGCGGGAAGCCCGTGTTGTTCGCGCCGACGTCCACCGCCGCCTTCGTCTTCGGCCCGTCTCCGCTCAGGATGCCGTCGATGAGACCGGCGGACGTATCGGGCACGCCCGGCCCGGCGGGGAGCACGAGCTTCGGCTCGCCGACCGGCTCCGTCGGTGCGCTGTCCGCTTGCGGCCCCGGGGTAATCCTCACGCCCGCGGGCTCCGCGCTTCGCATCCGCTCGCGGGTCCAGTAGTGGCGCACCTGTGCCGGGCTCTGGTCGACCGCGTGGGAGACAACCGTCCGACCTCCGAGGCCACCGGACTCGGCGCTCGCCCAGGGGGGCAGCGCCGCCGCGAGCACAACGAGCGTGCCGAAAACGACCCCCGCCTTGCGCCCCGTCCCGCGGATCACGCGGAAACTGTAAGCAACCGGCGCAGCCGGGGCGCCGTCAGGCGGCGACTTGCTCGGTGACTCGCTCGACGACGCCGATCAGCTCGCGCATGAAGGCGGGCAGGTCCGGCGGGCGCCGGGAGGAGACGAGGTTGTCGTCGACGACGACCTCGGAGTCCTCCCATTCGGCGCCGGCGTTTCGCATGTCGTCGGCGATGGCGGGGACCGAGGTCGCACGGCGCCCGTCGAGGATCCCGGCCGAGATCGGGACCCAGCCAGCGTGGCAGATGAACCCGATCGCCCTATCGCGCTCGTCCATTCCCCGGACGAGGTCCTTGACGCCGTCGTCGGTGCGCAGCTTGTCGGGGCCGAAGCCGCCCGCGATCACCAGCACGTCGAGCTCGTCCGCGCCAACACCCCGCGCGGCGCGGTCCGTGACCAGCGGCTGGCCGTGCTTGCCGACGACCTCGGCGTCCGCCTCGACGCCGATCAGCTCGACGCGCGCGCCGGCCTCCTGGAGACGGTAGTACGGGTAGGTCGCCTCGGTGTCCTCGAACAGCGGCCCGATCATCACCCCCGCGCGCTTGCCCTCCAGTGGCGTGTGCGTGTGGTGGGTCATCGTCTTGCCTCCTGCGTCTCGCCGTCCTCGGAGCAAGGCTTCCCTCGCTCCGCGATCGTAAACGCGCGGCTCTCTGGCGAGCGCTCCGCGATCAGCGCGTCCGCGCGGGCAAGGGCACGCGCGCCGAGCGGGCGCGCGAGGCGGGCGCGGTTGCGCGTCACCCAGCCGTAGGCCGCATCAACCGTCCCGGGCGCCCTCGCCGCCACGGCGCCGAGCCACCGCCCGCCCGGCAGCAATCGCAGGAGAGGCGCCGCCGCCGAGCCTCCGGAGGCCACGGACCCGTCCGGCCCCACCAGGTGCCACGAGGCCATCCGCTCCGACTCGTCCATCTCCGGCAGCAGCTCGACCGCCGCCGGATCCTGAAGCGCGAGTGGCGCGAGCCGGCGGCCACGGTCCCAACGCAGGATCCACCCCAGCGACCAGCGGCAAAAGCGGCACTCGGCGTCGTAGAGGAGCGTCCAGCGCTCGGGCGGGACCATGGCTCTGTTGTAGCGCGCGCCGGGCTAGCCGGCGGCGGCGGGCGACGACGCGGCGAGCGTCTCGCGGGCCCAGTCGAGCACCGGCGGCAGCGCCTCGCCCAGGTGATCGAGGAAGAGCTGGTGCCCGGCGCCGGGGACCTTCAGGTAGGTCGTCTGAGGCGGCTTCGCGCGCTCGAGGCAGCGCTCGGTGAACCCCGGCGTCACCATCCGATCCTCCGCCCCGGCGATCACCAGCACGGGGAGGGTCACCCGCTCCCAGGGGATCCGCGGCCGGAAGGCCAGGTAGCTCGCTGCCGAGCGGGCGCTGATCGTGAAGTTGAACAGCTTGTCGACCTCGTCGTCGAAGTACGCCTTGGTCACCGGATCGAGCGCAACCTGGTCGTAGTCGGCGATCTGTCGCACCGGGATCCCGAGCCCGGGGGCCAGCCGGCCGACGATCCTCGTCAACGGGGCCTTGACGACCATCGCCCGCTCGTGGCGAACGTCGGGGTGGCTGATGTCGTGGCAGACCGCGGCGTCGATGTCCGGCTCACGGGTGAGCAGGTACCAGATCATGATTCCGCCGAGCGAGTCCCCGAGCAGCAGCACGGGGCCGGCGAAGCGCTCGCGGGCGAGCCCGACCGCCCGCTCGAGCAGGGCGAGGTCCTGCTCCAGCGTCGCGTCGCCCCGGCGCCCCTCGGAGATCCCGTGCCCGCGCCGGTCGAGCGAGAGCGCGTTGTAGCCAGCCTCCCAGAGCCCCGTTGCGAGCGGGGTGAGCCGCCGGGCGTGGTCTCCGAGTCCGTGCACGATAACGACGGTCGGGGCGCCGCGCTCGCTCTCCTGGACCTCGAGATGGTGAAGGGCGCCGTCTTGCTCCACCCACTCGTGCCGGAGCCGCGCCAGTCCACCGTCGAGGTCGAGGGCGGCCAGCGCCGGGTTCCGCCCTCGCGCGTCGAGCAGGAGCCGCGTCGGAACCTCGAGCATGCGCTCCGCGACCTCCTTGGCCGGGGGGCCGCCGGGGTACCGGAGCCCGCGTCCGCTCCGCGCTAGCTCGACCAGATCGGCATCCGTACGGCTCATTGGCGCCGCTTGCGCTTGCGCTTGCGCGACCGCTGGCGGCGCGCCGAGTGATCGCGCTCGGCGTCTCCGCCGTCGCCCACGAGCTCGCTCGCATCCGCTTCGATCGCTTCCCCTTCCGGCTCCACCTTGGGCGGCTCCTCACCGGGCCGCGGCCATGGAATCGCGATGCCGGCGGCCCACGCGGGGGGCCGCCCCCTCGGCACGCGGTCGAGGATCACGAACCCGAGCCAGCCGATCCAGATCGAGATCGCGAGCAGCGAGAAGGCCGGGGCGATCAGCACCGTCCCGACGCCGAGGGCCATCCCGAGGGTGCCGAAGAAGCGCGTCAGGAGCCCGACGCGCATCGCCTGCAGCGAGACGTAGATCATCGCCACGGCCGTGCCGAGGATCGCCGGCAGGAGAAGGTTCGCTGCGACGTCGAACGCGGTTGAGTCCTCGCTGAGGTCGTCGAGCAGGGTGAAGACGTCGCCTCCGGGCGCCGCATCGGCGACGAAGTCCGAGGCGACCTGGGTCTGGGCGATGTAGGCGACGACGGTCTGAACGGCGAGGAGCACCGGGCCGATGACCGCGAAGCCGATCATCGCTCCGCTGACCCTGTCGCTGCGCGCCTGGGCGGCGCGGAAGACGTAGAGCAGCGGCAGGCACATCAACACGAAGGCGACCGTCCGAAGGACAACCGATCCCGTCAGCGCCGCGCCGGCGGCGTCGATGCCCCGGAAGCGCTCCGTATCGAGTCCGCTCCGCGAGACCTCGCTCGTCGTCTCGAGGAAGGTCGAGGCGATGTACAGCGGGGGCGTGAGAATCGCGGCGAATGCGACGGGCCGGGCCCAGCGGCGCTCGCGCTCGAGGATCTCCTGGCGACTCAAGGCGGCTTATCTTAGGCGGGTGACCGACTTCGCCGTGACCGCGATCGGCCGGGACCGCCCGGGCATCGTCGCGGCCGTCAGCCGGGCGCTGCTCGACCTCGGCGGCAACCTCGAGGACTCGCAGATGTCCATTCTGCGCGGGCATTTCGCCGTGATGCTCATCGTCCGGGTCCCCGATTCGGTCTCGAGCCAGGAGCTCGAGGAGCGGCTCGGCGGGGTGCGGGAGGAGCTCGACCTCGAGGCGATCACGTTCAACCCGGTCGACGAGCTCGGGGGCGGGATCGCTCAGCCCACGCACATGCTCACCGTCTATGGCGCGGACCACCCCGGCATCGTCTATGCGGTCAGCTGGGCCCTCGCCGAGCTCGGGGTCAACATCACCGATCTCGAGACACGCGTGGGCGGCGGCGCCGACAGCCCCGTCTACGCGATGCACATGGAGATCGCGCTTGGGGATGCCGACCCCTCCGCGGTCGAGGCGGCGCTGAATCAGGTCGGCGAGCGCGAACGGGTGGAGGTCACCATGCGCCCGCTCGACACCGAGGCGCTCTAGACCTGTCGGTGGCGAGCATTCGGCGGGGAGCGTCGAACGCCGCGGATTCGAGGCGCGGTCCGTGCAGCACGAGCTGGACCACGTCGACGGCGTCCTGTTCCTCGATCGCGTCGACTCGCTGGTCGACGACGTCTTTCGCCGGAGGGTGTCCGCCCCGGATCAGTCGACGTCCGGCGGTCGCGCCGGGAGCTCGAACGCCTCGCCCGGCGCACGGATGGGGTAGTAGTGGTCCTCGGAACCGACCACGCGTGAGACGCGGTCGCCCACCGCGAGCACCAGATCGAGCGCCGGCGCCGCAAGCCCGATCAGCCGCTCGAAGCGGTCCCTGCGCGCCCGCTGGACGGGTGTGAGCGCGGTCGTCATCACCCGATCAACCCCGCTCGTGGAAGAAGAAGCCCGGAAGCGCGCCCTCGATCACTTCTTGGGTCATCCGCTGGGCCACCTCGAGGTTGCCGGTGCGCACCGCGATGTCGTCGAGGGTGACAATCCCGACGAGCTCTCCCGAGTCCAGCACGGGAAGTCGCCTGATTCGGTGCTGGACCATTAGCGCCGCCGCCTCCTCGAGGTCCATCTCGGGCTCGCCCGCCACCAGCGGCCGCGAGGCGTGCTCCCGAACGGGCTCCGAAAGCGGGCGCTGCTCCGCGAGCGCGCGCACGGCGAGGTCGCGGTCGGTGACCATCGCGGCGGGCGCGCCCTCGGGGTCGCAGATGACCACCGAGCCGACGCCGTGGTCACGCATCAGCTGGGCGACGCTCAGCAGGTCGTCGTCGAGCCGGGCGGTGATCACTCCCGGGGTCATGATCTCGCGCAACTTCAAATTCTTCAGACGCCTCTTTCGGGGCATGAATGCCCTCACCGGAACACCCGAGAAAATACCGGCGCCGGCTGGCGCTCGCGGAGGTCCTCGCCCTACCGAGCATTAGTGGGGCCTCTCACTAGAGTCCCGCGCCGATGCCGGACGAGTCGCGAGGGGGCGCCACGGGCCGCTGCCCGCTGTGCGCGGGGGCCGTGTACGGCTGGATCAGCGTTCCCGCCGGCCCGACCGAGGCGTCCGTCGGCCTGCCGCTCCGTGCCGCCGCCGATCGCGAGAGGGTGCTCGACCGCTGCGAGTCGTGCGGGGTCGCTCTCGAGCGGGACGTCGAGATCGACCTGTCGGCCGAGCTCGTAGCGATCTCGCGGCCTCGCCCGGACGGCTCGAGCGCGCTCGAGTGCCCGAACCGCGCCAGCATCCAGGCGGCCATAGGCGGGGAGGGCTGGAGCGCCCTGAGCCTCGCCCCCCGGCGCCTCCTGCTCAGTCCGCGGTCGCTCGAGCTACTCGCGGAGCGAAACGGCCGGGCGATCGAGGGGATCAGGTTCCCGCCCCTGGGACCCAATCAGGCGTGGATGTGGCAGACGCTCGTCAACGGCCTCACCTTCCACCCGAACTTCGCCCGCGAGGTGCGCGCCGGGCGGCTCCGGCCGGCCAACGCGCGCAGCCGGCTGGCGTTCGTCGTCGATTCGGTCGTGACGGTGCTCGCCGCGCCGCTCGTCGCGCTGGTCTCGGTGCCGCTGGAGCTGGCCGCCGCGCTCGCGCGCCGGGGCGGCGTGATGACGGCCGTCTTGACAGCGCGGGACCGGGAGGCGTAGGCCACTGACATGTTCTTGGCGCTATGCGCCACTAACCCGTCGAGAGCGCTCATCAGGGACGGCGCTACGTCGCCTGTCGCCAGATCCGTTTGATCAGCGGCAGCGCCAGAGCGCGCGGGGCGTGCTGTCCGGTGAGCGCGCCGGCGCGGTTCATCACCCCGGGAACGACCACGCGGCGGCCCTTCGCCGCGCCGTCGACTGCGTCGCGGGCCACCGCCTCGACCGGGGTCCAGAACACCTCGGGCAGGTTCTCCCCGGCGTCCTCGAGACCCGCCGCCTCCACGAACTCGGTCTTCACGGGCCCGGGGCAGAGCGCCGTCAGGCTCACTCCGGTGCCTCGGAGCTCCGCGTGCCCCGCCTCGGTGAGGCTGAGCACGAAGGCCTTGGTGGCCGCGTAGACGGCCGTCCCCGGGAGCGGCTGGAAGGCGGCGGTCGAGGCGACGTTGATGATCGCCCCGCGGCCTCGATCCACCATCGTCGGCAGGTAGCGCGCCTGGAGGTCGAGCAGCGCCTCGCAGTTGACGCGCACCATCCTGACCAGGTACTCGCGGTCGGCTTCGGCAAGCTCGCCCCCGCCCCCGAAGCCGGCGTTGTTGATCAGCACCTCGACCTCGAGTCCGAGGTTGGCGATCCGGTCGGCGAGGAGATCACGGGCGGAGGGGTCGGCGAGGTCGGCCCCGAGCGCCTCGGCGCGAACGCCGTGCTCTTCGGCCAGCTCCTCGGCCAGCTCGCGCAGGCGCTCCTCGCGCCTCGCGACCAGGGTGACGCCGTGGCCGCGCCGCACCAATTCCCGCGCGATCGCCGCCCCGATCCCCGATGACGCCCCGGTGATAAGAGCGGTCGACGACTCCTCGGGGGGCGGTAGGGCCACGGTCCGGGTGAGCCTACCGCCCGAGTGTCGCCTCGCGGCCCTATATGTCCCCCTACTCGACACTCGGCGCCGGTGGCCGCAGGGGGCCGGCGCTCGGCTTGGAGGGGCTAGCGCCCGGGGCCGGAGGGGCCGGCCCTCTAACATCGTCTATATGGAGGGCAGCGAAGCCTTCAACCTCTTCGGTGACCCGGACGAGCTCCGCGCGCGTCTCGGCGAGCTGGCCGAGCAGATGCAGGGTGCTCAGCGCGTTGCCTGGGCCGACAACGCGATCAAGCTCGCGGTCGACATGACCGTGGCGGCGATCGAGCGCCTGGAGCTGACCGGGAGCAGCGACGCCCAGGCGATGCAGGTTCGCGACGCGATCCGGATCGTCTTCCCCGAGTCCGTGACCCTGGTGCGCGAGGCGCGGGAGGGTCTCTCCTAGGGTCGAGCTCCAGCACCGGTTCGCGACGTTCAGCGCGCAACCGGCGCGCGACTGCGACGTAGCGTCGCGCGCATGGCGCGAAGAGGGTTGATGGGGGTTAGGCGCGTGCGCGTGGATAACCCTCATCAGCCCTCGAGGCATCAGCGCGGCGCAGCGTCGGTCGAGCACCTCGGGCTGATCCTGCTCGTGGCGGTGCTGCTCGGCGCCGCGATCGTTGCCGCGGTATCCGGCCCGCTCGCGGGCGGGCGGGAGCTCGGCTCGACACTGGGGCGCAAGCTGCGCTGCGCGGCGCGCGCGCCCGATCCCTGCTGGCGCGATCCGCTGACGGAGGCGTACGGGCGCCCGCTCGCGGGCCTCGTACGCGCGCTGGCTCCGGCTCCCACGCTCGCCCCGAGCGCGTCGGGCGCCCCCCTGCTGCCGGTCGACTTCCGCCGCTGTCGCTCGCAAAGCTGCGCGACACCCGGCCCTCGCTCGCCCGGGCTGACGGCGTCGAATCGTCGTACCACGGCGTTCGTGTCGGTCTCCGATCACCGGCGCGGGGGCGGCGACGCCACCGTTGTCTACTGGCTCTACCGGCCGACCCTGGGATGGGAGCGGGTGGAACGGCGGGCGACCAGCGACGACGTGAGCACGTTGGCGAAGACTCCCCTGCTCGAGTCCGCCGTGCCGGTGCTCGTCCCCCTCGAGACCCTCGCGGGTCGCAACCACTTCGACTTCCCGCCCGCTGAGGAGCCGCCGTGGCGGTGGCGGGTGGAGGGGCGCTATCCGTGAGCCAGCTCAGGGGCTGGTTGCGCGAGCGCGGGTCACCAATGGGCGTCGTGGAACTCCATCACGCCGAGCCCATGCTCGAGCTCGATCCCGCCGGGCAGCGAGCCCTTGAAGACGCCGAGCGGCTGCCGATACGTGTAGCGAACCAGCGGGCGGCGCTCCTCCCTTCGCCGCTCGCATTCGGCGGCGAAGCGCAGCCGGAATCCGTCGTCGAAGGAGATCGCGTTCAGGCCCTCAAACGTCACGGGCCCAGGCTCGAAGGGCTCGCCGTCGACCCAGATCGCACGCTCCGAATGCCGCGGGGGGTCGTTGACGCCGCTGACCAGATTCCACCCGAGCGAGCGGCGGTCGGTGGAGCGCCCGACGCCCGCCGACCAGCTCCAGACCGTGTGCGCCGGGTGATAGCCCTCCGACTCGTCCTCCATGCCGCGGGCCTCGAACCGAAACCGCTCGTCGCCAACCCGGATGTCCGCTTCGACCGGGACGTCGGCCCGCTTACGGGTCCAGACGTAGTTGTCGCCCTCCGACGGGCACACGGACTCCACCCACTGTCCGGCGCCGAGGCGCAGGAAGGCCCGCACCGCCCCGGCCTCGGGATGGATCGCCTCGATCCGGACCTGTGAGCCCTGGTCGGGGGCGTGGTCCCGGACGCCCTCCTTCTCGAGCGTCTCGGTCCAAACCTCGCCTCGGGCCCCTGGCAGGCGAACCCTGGTGCGCTCCCACATCCGCTCGCCACGACGATCCCAGACGAGCCAGAAGGTCTGCCCTAGCGGCCCGACCGAGACGCGTGCCGCGCAGGCCAGCACCTCGTCGCCGAAGACGCCGACGTAGCGCCAGCGCTTGCGCCAGCTGCCGTGGCGCCGGATCGGCAGGCGTTCCGGCGGGAGGGGCACGTTCGGCCGGCCCGGTCCGGGGCCCCGCCAAGGCAGCCCCTCGAGGCTCATTCGATCTTTGCGATGAGGTCGCCGCTCGCCACGGAGCCGCCCTCGGTGACCTTCAGCTCAGTGACCTTTCCGGCTCGGTGGGCGGTGATCTCGTTCTCCATCTTCATCGCCTCGATCACGCAGATCAGCGCCCCCTCGTCGACCTCGTCACCGGCCGCCACGGCCACCCTGAGCAC
>JBKPFS010000028.1:0-6790 GCA_046728935.1 Actinomycetota bacterium
TATAGGTCAGACAATGCTGCAACGGTGCACGGGGAAGGGCCTAGGGCGTGCGGCGCCGGAGCGTGCCGGCGGCAGCGACCAGGCCGACCACGGTCGCGCCGACCGTGACCACGACGTCGACCGCTCCGCCGGCGCCGAGCGACCCGTCGACCGTGACACGCTCGAGCGCGTCGTACGCGTAGGTCATCGGCAGGGCGTACGAGACCGCCTCGAGCGCCGGCGCCATCTGCTCCCGCGGGGCGAACAGTCCGCAGACCAGGAGCTGGGGAAGCACGAATAGTGGCATGAACTGGACCGCCTGGAACTCGGTCTGGGCGAAGGCGCTTGCGAACAGGCCGAGCGACATCCCGAGCACCGCGTTGGCGATCGCGAGCACGATGACGAGGATCGTCGAACCCTCGGCGTCGACCCCCAGCAGCCCGAAGGCCACGACGGCCACCACGGTCGCCTGAACCGTGGCGACGAGCGCGAAGCCGATCCCGTAACCGAGCAGCACATCGAGCTTCGCCAGCGGCAACGTCATCAGCCGCTCGAGGGTGCCGGTGGTCCGCTCGCGCAGCATGGTGATCGAGGTGACGAGGAACATCAGGATCAGCGGGAAGATCCCCACCATCGGCCCGCCGACGCGCTCGAACGAGCCCTCCTGGTCCCAGAGCACGTACTTGAGCAGGGTGATCAGGACGACCGGGACGAGGACGATCATCGCGATCGTTCGCGGGTCGTGACGGAGCTGCCGCATCACGCGCGCGGCCGTGGCGAGCGCGATGCGTGGGGTCACTCCGCACGCTCCTGGCGCCCGGGGGCCTCCTCGATCAGCTTCAGGAAGGCACGCTCGAGATCCTTCGCGCCGGTGCGCTCGAGGAGCTCGTTCGGAGACGCGGCGGCGAGCAGGTCGCCCTCGCGCATGAGGATCAGCCGGTCGCAGCTGACCGCCTCGTCCATGACGTGGCTCGAGACGAGCAGGGTCCTGCCCCGCCGGGCAAGCCCTCGAAAGGTGTCCCAGAGCTCCGCCCGCAGGACCGGGTCGAGACCGACGGTCGGCTCATCCAGCACCAGGAGATTCGGATCGTGAAGCAGCGCGGTGGCGAGCGAGACGCGGGCGCGCTGGCCGCCGGAGAGGTTGAGCACCTGTACCTCCTGCTCGGCCTGCTCCGTGAGGCGAACGGTCTCGATTACCTCGTCGACGCGCTCGTCGTCGACGTCCAGGATTCGGGCGAAATAGCGCACGTTCTCGCGCACGGTGAGATCCGCATAGACCGAGGGAGCCTGCGTGACGTAGGCGACCCGGGCGCGCAGCGACGGCGCCCCGGCGGGCTCGCCGAGGACGGTGACCGTTCCCGACTCGATGATCTGCACGCCGACGATCGAGCGGATCAGGGTCGTCTTTCCCGTCCCGCTCGGACCCAGGAGGCCGGTCACGGCGCCCGCCTCGATTTCGACCGAGATTCCGGGGAGGACGAGGTTCCCGCCGCGGCGAACCATGAGGTCGCGGACGGTGATCGCCGCGTCGCTCGCCATCCGCGCCACCCTACCTAGACTGGCCGCGTGACGCTGGTCGTCAAGCTGGGCTCGTCGATCGTCGCGGACGAGGGCGGCGTGCTGCGCGATGACGTGCTCGATTCCGTCTGCGCCCAGGTCGGCGCGCTGCACGGCGGGGGCGAGAACGTCGCCCTGGTGACCTCGGGCGCGATCGCGCTCGGCATGCGGCTGATGGAGCTCCGCTCAAGGCCGGGATCGATCGACGAGCTGCAGGCGGCCTCGGCGGTCGGGCAGGGGACGCTGTTCCGCGCCTACGAGGAGCGGCTCGGGGCGCGCGGCGTCCACGCCGCCCAGGTGCTGCTGACGTCGTTCGACCTCTCGACCCGCATGCACTACCTGAACGCACGACAGGCGCTTCGCCGGCTGCTCGCGTGGCGGGCGGTGCCCGTGGTCAACGAGAACGACACGACCGCGACCGACGAGATCACGTTCGGCGACAACGACTTCCTCTCCGCCCAGGTCGCGATCCTGCTCGAGGCGCGGTTGCTGGTGCTGCTGACCGACATCGCCGGCCTGCATACGGCCGACCCGCGGCACGACCCCGACGCGGCCCTGATCGAGAAGGTGGAGAGCTTCGATGAGCTGCAGGGCTATGAGATCGGGGATCGCACGTCGGCGTTCGGCTCCGGCGGGATGAGGAGCAAGGTCGCAGCGGCGGAGATGGCGAGTGCGTCGGGGATCCCGGTGGTGATCTGCGACGGAACCGAGCCCGGGACGCTGGAGGCCGCGGCCGGTGGCGAGAGCGTGGGGACGACCTTCGCGTCGCATCCGGAGCGCACACCCTCGTTCAAGCTCTGGCTGCGCTACGCGAAGCCGAGCCGGGGGCGAGTGGTCGTCGACGCCGGCGCAGCGCGGGTGCTCCGTGAGCGGGGTTCGAGCCTCCTCCCGGTCGGAGTGACCGGAGTCGAAGGCGATTTCGACGCGGGTGACGCGATCGAGGTCGTCTGCGACTCGGAGCTGGTCGGCAAGGGGATCGTCAACTACTCCGCGGCCGAGCTGGCGCGGATCAAGGGGTTGAAGTCGGTGGAGGTCGCCGAGCTGATCCCAAACGCCTCCGCGGAGGCGGTACACCGGGATCGCTTCGTGCTCACGTGAGCGCGGAGGTGCGGGTGCGCCTGCAGCCGGGCGCGAGCAGGGAGGAGGTGGTCGGGTTTCGCGGGGGTGCGTTGGTCGTCAGGGTGACTGCGCCGCCGGTCGACGGAAAAGCGAACGAGGCGCTGCGGAAGCTGATCGCGAAGCGGGCCGGGGTGGCGAAGAGCCAGGTGACGATCGCGCGTGGCGCCCGCAGTCGCGACAAGCTCGTGCGGGTCGAGGGCGTTAGCGAGTCGGAGCTGAGGCGCGCGCTCCGGCCCCGCGGCGGGCGGTAGGCGTCGCTCGAGGACACGGTTCTGGGCGATCGTTTGCGACCTGTTACGATATATCGAGATATTCGAGCACCAAAGGAGCATTTGAAGATGCATGCAAGCAGCAGACACAGGGGCCGGGGCGACTGGGGCCATCGCGGCCACTACTTCCGGCACGGATGGGGATGGGGGCATTCGGGCGGCTATCGCGGCGGCCATCGCGCCCGACGCGGCAACGTCCGGACCGCGATCCTCGCCCTCCTCGGCGAGCGGCCGATGCACGGCTACGAGATGATCCAGGAGCTCGAGGAGCGGACTGGCGGGAACTGGCGCCCGAGCGCGGGGTCCATCTATCCGACTCTGCAACTCCTCGAGGACGAGGGGGTGGTGAGCAGCGAGCAGGTGGATGGGAAGCGAGTGTTCTCGCTCACCGATTCCGGGCGCGAAAAGGCCGAGCGGGAGCGCTCGGCGGCGCCCCCGTGGGAGGAGGCCGCGGCCCGCGTGGAGTCTCCGCACGGTCGCCTGCGCCTCGCGGCGTTCCAGCTCGGGGCGGCCGCGATGCAGGTCGGTCGCGCGGGCTCGGAGGACCAGATCGAGCGTGCGGCTGAGCTGCTGACGGAGACGCGACGGCGCGTCTACGCGATCCTCGCCGAGGAGGTGAGCTAGAGCCGGTAGCTGACCAGGCCGTTCGCCACGTGCGTTCCGGCTTGGTCGGTTACCGCCACCTCGCAGAGGCACAGCTCCCTGCCGCGGCGCGTCACCCGGGCGTCGGCGACCACGCCGCTCCCTCGGACGGGCGCCAGGAAGTTGACGCTGACTCCGATCGTCGAGGCCCGAGGTTGCTCGGGCAGCTCGGCGCCCGACCAGGCGGCCGCAGCCGCCGCCGTGTCGATCAGGGAGCTGATCGCGCCACCGTGAACGACGTCGCCCATCGTGGGCAGGGCGTCGGTGAACGGCATCGCTAGCCGGGCGCGGTCGGGTTCCATGCTCTCGAGGCGGATGCCGAGGTGTGCCACGAACGGTGAGTTCTCGAGCCAGCCGCGCGCAAGTGCGGCGCCTTCGGTGGGGGCGTGCTCGCGGCTTCGCGCACGAGAAGGAGCGTAGTCCACGACCGGATCGCGTCCCGGAAGGGGCTGGGGCGGCCAGTACCCTGTCGGAGATGGCGACCGTGGCCAGGAGCGTCACCGAGGCGTGCGAGAGCGCCAAGCGCGCGGCGCTCGTGCTGGCGCGCGCCTCCACGGAGACGAGGGACGCGGCGCTCGCGCGCCTTGCGGAGCTGCTCGGCGAGCGCGCCGACGAGGTCCTGGAGGCGAATGCCGCGGACCTCGCCGACGAGCGCGCCGCCGACCTCACTGAGGCGCTCCGCGACCGGCTGACGCTGACTCGGGAGCGGATCGAGGCGATGGCCGATGGGGCGCGGGCCGTGGCCGCCCTGCCCGATCCGATCGGCGAGGAGCTCGACCATCGCACGCTCGCGAGCGGGCTCGACATGCGGAAGGTTCGGGTGCCGCTGGGGGTGATCGCCGTGATCTACGAGGCGCGCCCCAACGTGACGGTGGACTGCGCCGCCCTGACGCTGAAGAGCGGCAACGCGATCGTGCTTCGAGGGTCCAGCTACGCCCAGCGGTCGAATGGGGCGCTCGCCGCGGTGGTTCGCGAGGCGGTCGCGGAGACGGGGTTGCCGGAGGGTGCGGTCGAGCTGCTTGGAGGCGAGCGCTCGGAGCTGGCCGAGCTGGCTACCGCAGAGGGCCTGGTGGACCTCGTGATCCCGCGCGGCGGGGAGGGCCTCAAGCAGGCGCTGAAGGAGGTGGCGACGGTCCCCGTGATGTACGCGGCGGCGGGGAATTGCCACGTATACGTCCACGACGACGCCGATCTCGAGATGGCACGGCGGATTGCGTACAACGCCAAGGTTCAGCGCCCGGGGGTCTGCAACGCCGCCGAGACGCTGCTGGTGAACGCGGCCGTCGCCGACGAGTTCCTGCCCGGGGTGCTCGCCGACCTGCAGGGGGCGGGAGTCGAGATCGTCGGGGACGACGCCGCCCGCGCAGCCGCCGACGGGGTCGACGTCGGCGAGGCGGAGGCGGCGGATTGGGACACGGAGTACCTGGCGCTGAAGATGGCGGTGGGCGTGGTCGGATCGGTGAGCGAGGCGGTGGAGCACGTGAATCGCCACGGCACCGGGCACTCCGAGGCGATCGTGACGTCCTCGGAGGAAGCGGCGAGCGAGTTCACCGAGGGCGTCGATGCGGCGGTCGTCTACGTGAACGCGTCCACGCGGTTCACGGACGGGTTCGAGTTCGGGATGGGGGCCGAGATCGGGAATTCGACACAGAAGCTGCACGCGCGCGGGCCGATCGGGCTGCGCGAGCTGACGACGAGCAAGTACGTGATCCACGGCGAGGGCCAGGTGCGCGAGTGATGGCCCCGGGCGTTCGCGGGGGGTAGGCGGTCGCCGCGGACCGATGGATGGGGGTGCTGGGGGGCGCGTTCAATCCGCCCCATATCGGGCACCTCGTGCTCGCCCAGGAGGCGGCATCGCAGCTCGGCCTCGCGCAGGTGTTGCTGGTGCCAGCCGGAGAGGCGCCGCACCGGCGGATCGAGCCCGAGCCGGGGCGGGAGGTGCGCCTGGAGATGACCCAGCTCGCCGCCCGCGGCGACGAGCTGCTGAGCGCCTCCGACGTGGAGACATCGCGCGACGGCCCGTCCTTCACCTTCCGTACGCTGGAGCTGTTGACTGACCGGCGCCCGGAAGACGAGCTCTTCTTCCTGATGGGTGCAGACGTGGCGGCGGGGCTCGAGGAGTGGCGCGAGCCCGGCCGGGTGCTCGAGCTGGCGCGGCTGGGGATCGCGGCGCGGCCGGGCACGGCGCTCGACGAGGCGGAGGCGGCGCTGGAGCGACTCGGAGCGACGGATCGCGCCGAGGTGGTGCGGATGCCGGAGATCGCCGTCTCGTCGACGCGGATCCGGCGGCGGGTGGCGCAGGGGAGGCCGATTCGCTACCTGGTCCCCGACGCGGTGCGCGCGTACATCGAGACTCACGGGTTGTATGCCGGTGAGTGAGGGTCGAGGACGCGACGCGGCGCTCGCCGAGCGGCGCGACTCGGAGCCGGGTGCGTCGGCCGAGCTGGCGCGAAGGATCGCCACATTGGTGGATGAGAAGCAGGGCGCCGACGTGGTCGCACTCGAGGTTCGCGCGCTCGTCTCCTACACCGATTTCCTGGTCATCTGCACGGCGCGGAACGAGCGGCAGGCGAAGGCGATCCACGACGAGGTGCACGAGCGATTGAAGAAGGAGGACGGGTTGCTCCCGGCGCGGGTGGAGGGCGAGACGGAGGCGCGCTGGGTGCTGATGGATTACCTCGATTGCGTGCTGCACGTGTTCGTCCCGGAGCTGCGCGATCGCTACCGGCTGGAGACGCTCTGGGGCGAGGCGCCTCGCCTCGATCTCGGGATCTAGGCGGGGGCATCGGTGCCGTCCGGCGGGGGGCCTAGCGTTCGCGCCTAGTGAGCGTCCCACGGGCCAAGCGCCCCTTCAAGAGGTCGCTGCTGGGCTACCGGCCGAGCGAGGTGGAGGATGCGATCGCGGCCCGGGATTCGGCGCTCGACCAGGTGCGGGAGAGGCTTTCGGCCACGGAGGCGTGCCTGCGGCAGCGGGAGGTCGAGATCGCGGGTCAGGCGGGGGAGCTCGAGGCGCACAGACTGAGGATCCGCGACCTCGAGCAGGTGGCGACCCGCGTCTGCGAGCGGGTGGTCGAGCGGGAGCGCGAGCTGGCGGAGGTCCGGAGCGAGCTCGCGCGGATCAGGGAGGAGAACGACGCGGAGGTGCGCTCGCTGGCGCGTCTCGCGGAGGAGCTCGAGCAGGTGCGCCGTCAGGCGAGGGGCCAGGCGACGCGGATGAGGTTGCG
>JBKPFS010000029.1:0-12372 GCA_046728935.1 Actinomycetota bacterium
GTGTTCGTGCCCGAGCGCCTCGCTCTGGTGAAGGGGCCCCCGGCGACCCGGCGCCAGCACCTCGATCGCTTCGTCGCCGCGCTTTGGCCCGCGCGCACGAACTGGCGCCGCCGCTACGGACGGGTGCTCGCGCAACGCAACGCCCTGGTCGGCAGGGTGCGATCGGGGGCCGCCCCGGCGGATTCGCTCGAGGCATGGGACCGGGAGCTCGCGGCCGTGGGCGTGGAGCTGATCGCGGCTCGCTCCGCCGCGACCGCGCTGCTTGCGCCGACATTCGCCGAGACCTGCGCGGAGCTCGGGCTCGATGGTCGCGCGGAGCTGGCCTACGCTCCGCGGAGCGAGGCCACCGAGGCGTCGCAGCTCGGGCGCGAGCTCGTGGAGCGGCGCGAGAGCGACCTGGCGCGGGGCTTCACGACCTGGGGCCCCCACCTCGACGAGCTGGCGCTGCGGCTGGATGGCCGGCGGCTCCGCCGCTACGGCTCGCAGGGGCAGCACCGGATTGCGGTGCTCGCGCTGCTGTTCGCGGAGCGCGCCGCCATACTCGCGGAGGGACGCCCGCCGCCGCTGATGCTCCTCGACGACGTCGCCAGCGAGCTCGACGCGGAGCGGCGCGCGTTGCTCTGCGGCCGGCTGGAGGCGGGCGGCGGCCAGGCCCTGCTGACGGCGACCGAGCCCGACCAGGTTCCGCCCACGCGCCGCAAGGAGATCGCGCTGCGCGGCGGGCGCGTGATCGCCCGCGCGGGGGACAGGGCCGGGGCCGGGGACGGCGCCGCATCCACGCCGGGCGCCATTCCTAAGCCTCAACCGGAGGTAGAGGCAGCGTGAGCTTCAACCAGGCTCCTCGCCGCCTCGGGGGCGCGGTACGCGCGGTGCGGGCTGATGCGGGGCCTGCGACGGCTCTCGCGGCCGTCCAGTCGGCGTGGCTCGAGGCCGCGGGCGCGACGATCGCGGCGCAGGCGGAGCCGGTCGCCGAGCGCGGCGGGGTGGTCACGGTCGCCTGCCGCACCGCGACCTGGGCACAGGAGCTGGACCTGCTCCAGGAGGCGCTGCTCGAGCGCCTCAACGCGGTGCTCGACGGGCCCGAGGTCAGCGGTTTTCGCTTCACCGCCGACGCCGCGCGCCACGATCCGGGCCGAGACACGGTTTAATGCGTGATTTGCAGGTATTTCGTTGCAAACGCGGAGGGTTTCCGAGGGCCGTTCCTGGTATCCTTGTGTGAACTTGGTGGAAGCCCCGAGCCGACCGCACGGGCCACCTGGCGCCGGGCCGGTCGGTCGGGGTTTCTCATGACCTGAGCGAAAGGATTGAGTGGCAACGAAGGACTCCGCCGCGAAGGCGGCTGCGCCGAAGAAGAGCAAGCCCGCGGGCGCGAAGGGCAAGCGCAAGGCCGCGAAGAGCGACGGCTACAGCGCCAAGGACATCACCGTCCTCGAGGGCCTCGAGGCGGTGCGCCGACGCCCCGGCATGTACATCGGCTCGACGGGGCCACGGGGCCTCCACCACCTGGTCTACGAGGTGGTCGACAACTCCGTCGACGAGGCGATCGCGGGCCACTGCGACCACGTCACGGTCACGCTTCATCCGGACAACGCCTGCACGGTGCGGGACAACGGGCGCGGGATCCCGGTCGAGGAGCACGAGAAGGAGAAGCGCCCGGCCGCCGAGGTGGTGCTGACGACGCTCCACGCCGGCGGCAAGTTCGGCGACGGCGCGGGCTACAAGGTGTCGGGCGGCCTCCACGGCGTCGGCGTCTCCGTGGTCAACGCGCTCTCGGACCGCCTTCACCTCGAGGTTCGACGCGACGGCTACCGCTGGACGCAGAACTACGAGCGGGGCGAGCCCAAGGGACCCCTGAAGCGGGGCGACAAGCTCAAGGGCACCGGGACGACAATCACGTTCCTGCCCGACTCCGAGGTCTTCGAGGAGGTGGCCTTCGACTACGCGACGCTCGCGGAGCGGCTGCGCGAGACGGCGTTCCTGACCCGCGGGCTGAAGATCGATCTCGTCGACGAGCGGGCCGGCGGGCAGCGCGACACCTTCCTCTACAAGGGCGGCATCGTCGACTTCGTGGCCTTCCTGAACGAGAACAAGGACCCGCTGCATCGGAAGACGGTCTTCTTCGAGCACGAGACCGAGGACGGCCAGGTCGAGGTCGCGATGCAGTGGACGTCCTCGTACCAGGAGTCGATCTACACGTTCGCCAACAACATCAACACCCACGAGGGCGGCTCCCACCTCTCCGGCTTCCGCGCCGCGCTGACCCGGACTCTGAACGCCTACGCGCGCAGCAAGGGCCTGCTGAAGGAGAAGGACGAGAACCTGACCGGCGAGGACGTGCGCGAGGGCCTCACGGCGGTGATCTCGGTGAAGCTCGCCGACCCCCAGTTCGAGGGCCAGACCAAGGCCAAGCTCGGCAACCCGCCGGTCGAGGGACTGGTGAAGGAGACCGTCAACCGCAAGCTGGGCGAGTTCATGGAGGAGAACCCCGGCGAGGCGCGGCGGATCCTGACCAAGGCCGTCGACGCGGCACGGGCGCGCGAGGCCGCGCGCAAGGCGCGCGACCTGACGCGACGCAAGTCGGCGCTGGAGAACTCGACCCTGCCCGGCAAGCTCGCGGACTGCACGGTGCAGGACCCGGCGCTCGCCGAGCTGTTCATCGTCGAGGGCGACTCGGCCGGCGGCTCGGCGAAGCAGGCGCGTGACCGCAACACCCAGGCGGTGCTGCCGCTTCGCGGCAAGATCATCAACGTCGAGAAGAGCCGGATCGACAAGGTGCTCCAGAACAACGAGATCCAGGCACTCATCACGGCCATCGGCACCGGAATCGGAGACGAGGAGTTCAACCTCGCCGAGGCCCGCTACCACAAGCTGATTCTGGCCACGGATGCCGACGTGGATGGAGCCCACATTCGCACCCTGGCGCTGACCCTGATCTATCGGCAGATGCCGGACCTGATCGAGGCCGGCTACGTCTACATCGCCAAGCCGCCGCTCTACAAGCTCACGAACGGCAAGCAGGAGGTCTACGTCGAGAAGGAGTCCGAGCTCGAGGAGATCCTGCTGCGCGACAAGGTCGAGCAGTTCGAGATCGCGGACGCGGCGGGGAAGTCCCGCAAGCTGACGGCGGCCCGCTGGCAGCGGTTCAACCGCAAGCTGAAGGAGTACGAGGGCTGGTCGAACTCGCTCCAGGCGGAGTTCGGCCACGAGCTGGTCGCCTTCCTCGCCGAGTCGCAGATACTCGACGCCGGGGCGGCGACGATCGCCGGCGTCAGGAAGCTGATCGAGGCCGAGGATCCCGCCGAGGAGCCCTTCGAGACCGAGCTCGTTTCGGGCTCCAAGGAGGAGGTGGTGGTGAAGGCGGTTCACCGTCGCAGCGGTCTGGCCCGCACGCACCACCTGCCCGCGAAGCTCTTCGCCTCGACCGACTACCGCAAGCTCGTGGAGGTCCACGGCGAGCTGCTGAAGCAGGTCGGCCGCCCGCCCTTCGACGTCACCCTCGGCGCGAAGAGCCGGGAGGCCGACTCGTTCAGCGCGCTGCGTCACGAGATCCTTCACCTCGCGCGGGAGGGGGTCCGCCTCCAACGGTTCAAGGGGCTCGGCGAGATGAACCCGGATCAGCTGCGCGAGACGACCATGGACCCCCAGACCCGGACCCTCCAGCGGGTGACGATCGAGGACGGCGCGCTCGCCGAGCGCATCTTCGCCGACCTGATGGGCGACAAGGTGGAGCCGCGGAAGGTCTTCATCGAGCGCCACGCGAAGGAGGTGCGGTTCCTCGATGTCTAGCGCGGACGCTGCAACCGTCGCGCTGCTGACGCCTTATTGGCGGTCTGCGCCAATAACGCGTCGGCCGGTGAGGTGATCGGCTGATGGAGGGCTCGCTCGAGGCGCTGACCGGCCGGATCGAGGAGCGCGAGCTCACCCAGGAGATGCGCTCCTCGTATCTCGATTACGCGATGAGCGTGATCGTGGGCCGCGCGCTGCCCGACGTCCGCGACGGGCTGAAGCCGGTCCATCGCCGGGTGCTGTACGCGATGCACGACCTCGGCCTGCAGCCGAACCGGCCCTACCGGAAGTGCGCCTTCATCGTCGGCGAGGTGATGGGTAAGTACCACCCCCACGGCGACACGGCGATCTACGACACGCTGGCGCGAATGGCGCAGGAGTTCTCGCTGCGCTACCCGCTCGTCGACGGGCAGGGCAACTTCGGCTCGATCGACGACGATCCGCCGGCGGCGATGCGCTACACGGAAGCGCGTCTGGCTCGTCTCGCGACGGAGATGCTGCGCGAGATCGAGTCGGAGACGGTCGACTTCGGGCCCAACTACGACGAGTCCCAGCAGGAGCCGCTCGCCCTCCCGGGCCGCTTCCCGAACCTGCTCGTCAACGGCTCATCGGGGATCGCCGTCGGGATGGCGACCAACATCCCGCCCCACAACCTCGGCGAGACGATCGGCGCCGTCAAGGCCTACATCGAGAACCCCGAGATCGACCTCAAGGGGCTGATGAAGTACGTCAGGGGCCCCGACTTCCCAGGCGGCGGGACGATCATGGGCACCGACGGGATCCGCGACGCCTACGCCTCCGGCCGGGGCTCGATCCGGGTCCGCGCCAAGGCGCACATCGAGCCGCTCAAGGGCGGCAAGGAAGCGATCATCGTCACCGAGCTTCCCTACATGGTCAAGAAGGGCGGCGACGGCGGCCTGATCCAGAAGATCGCCGACCTCGTCCGCGAGAAGAAGATCAACGGGATCTCGAACCTGCGCGACGAGAGCGACGGCTCCGGGATCCGGCTGGTGATCGAGCTCAAGCGCGGCGGGGACCCGCCGCCGGTGGTCCTCAACCAGCTCTACAAGCACACCCAGATGCAGGCCTCGTTCGGGGTCAACATGGTCGCGCTCGTTGACGGCGTGCCGCGGACCCTGAGCCTGAAGGAGCTGGTCCACCACTACGTCGTCCACCAGCGCGAGGTCGTCACGCGGCGAACGCAGTACGAGCTGCGCCGCGCCGAGGAGCGTGCCCACGTGCTGGAGGGGTTGCTGGTCGCGCTCGACAACCTCGACGCCGTGATCGCGCTGATCCGAGGCTCCGCCGATCCCGACACCGCCCGTTCCGGCCTCATCGATGAGTTCGAGCTCTCCGAGATCCAGGCGCAGGCGATCCTCGACATGCGCCTCCAGCGCCTGACCGCGCTCGAGTCCGACAAGGTCCGCGCTGAGCACAAGGAGCTGACCGAGCGGATCGCCGAGCTGCGGGCGATCCTCGGCGACCCGGCGCGCATCGACGGGATCATCGTCGACGAGCTGAACGAGATCTCACGTCGCCACGGCGACGAGCGGCGCACCGAGATCACCGTCGCCGAAGGCGAACTGGACATCGAGGACGTGATCGCCGACCAGCAGATGGTGATCTCGATCACCCACTCCGGGTACGTCAAGCGCCTGCCGCTCGCCACCTATCGCCAGCAGCGCCGCGGCGGCGTGGGCGTGATGGGGATGAACCTCAAGGAGGGCGACTACATCGAGCACCTGCACATCTGCTCGACGCACGACTGGATGCTGTTCTTCACCAACCGCGGCAAGGTGTACCGGCTGAAGGTCTACGAGCTGCCTGAGGGCACCCGGACGTCGAAGGGGCAGGCGCTGGTCAACGTGCTGCCGCTGCGCGAGGGCGAGCGGGTGATGGCGGTGAAGCCCACCCGCGACTTCTCCGAGGGCAAGTACCTCGTCTTCGCGACCGCCAACGGGCTGGTGAAGAAGACCGAGTTCAAGGCCTACAACACCCCGATCCGCGCCGACGGGATCATCGCGATCAAGGTGCGCGACGGGGACGAGCTGGTCCAGGTGCGCCTCACCTCGGGCAAGGACGACCTGCTGCTGGTCTCGAAGTCGGGCCACGCGTCGCGCTTTAGCGAGGACAAGGTGCGCCCGATGGGCCGCGATACCTCTGGCGTCAAGGGCATGAACGTCGCCGGCAAGATCGGCAAGGAGAAGAACCGCGTGCTGGCGATGGACGTCGCCCGCGACGACACCGAGCTCTTCGTCGTCACCGAGAACGGCTACGGCAAGCGAACGCCGGTCTCCGAGTACCCCGTCAAGGGACGCGGGACCAAGGGCGTGCTGACCGCGAAGCTGACCGCAAGGAAGGGCGGGCTAGCGGGCGCGCTGATCGTGCGCGAGCACCAGGACCTGCTGTTCATCTCGCAGAACGGGATGGTCCAGCGCACCAACGCCGGCGGGATCTCGCGGATGGGTCGGCCGACCCAGGGCGTGCGCGTGATGAACATCAAGGACGACGACCGCGTGAGCGCCGTCGCCCTCGTGGTCGAGTCCGCGGCCGCCGCCGACGTCGCCGAGGAGGCCGAGGAGGTCGCCGAGGCCGCGGCGGAGGCCGCCAAGCCGGCAAAGGACGGCGCGGGCACGGCCAAGGGTGACGGCAAGCGCGGGCGCCGCAAGCGCGGCTAGATCATCCCAGCCCGACGAACCGGGGATTGAGCACGCATATCGTGCCCAATCCAGGTCTCGTCGGCCAACCCCTCACCACTTGATTCGGGCGGCTGGGCGAAATAGGCTCGCCGCAACGCAGGGGCGGGGCTCCTGCGACCGACGACAGGAGGTCCGGGAGGGGCTTACGAAGCGACGGCTCGCTTGTAGCGGGCGACCGAGAGGTAGCCGAAGACGGCGATCAAGCCGATGGACCAGGCGACCGAGGCCCAGATGTCGTTGCCGGCGGGCGCATTGATGAACAGCGCCCGCGCGGCGTCCACCATCGTTGAGAACGGGTTGATGTCCTCGGCGAACGTCTCCAGTGCCGGCGGGAAGGTGTCGGGCGGCACGAAGGCCGACGAAAGGAACGTGAGCGGGAAGACGATCATGAACCCGAATGCGTTCGCGGACTCAGGGGAGGAGACGTTGAGCCCGATGTACGCGAACACCCACGAGAACGCGTAGCCGATCAGCAGCATCAGCGCGATCCCAGCCACGACCTCGAGCGGCGGTGAGGAAAAGGCAAAGCCGACGATCAGGCCGACGACGATCATCACCGTGAGCTGAAGCGCGTTGGTCCCGATGTCCGCGATGGTTCTGCCGGTGAGGACCGCCAACCGGGACATGGGCAGCGAGCGGAAACGATCGATCAGCCCGCGCTGCATGTCCTCGGCGAGCCCGAGCGCTGTCACGAATCCGCCGAAGCAAATCGCCTGGACGATGATCCCGGGCATCAGGAAATCGGTGTAGTCGCCGTACTGCGGCGGGACCTCGATCGCCCCGCCGAACACGTACACGAACAGCAGCACGAACATGATCGGCTGGACCGTGAACGCCGTCAGCAGATCCGGTTGGCGCTGGATGCGCTTGGCGCTCCGCTTGGCGAGGACGAGCGTGTCCGAGACCGTGGCGCTCAGGCCGGTCATCGCACCGTCTCCGTTGCACGCTGCACGGCGTCGCGCTGCTCGTCGGGCCGTGCGTCTCCGTCCTCGCCGTCCTGCGACTCCGGCGGCTTTCCGGTCAGCGTGAGGAATACGTCGTCGAGGGTCGGGATGCGAATCGAGATGTCGTCGACGCCGACTCCCGCTTGGTCGAGTCGCCGCACCGCCTCGGCAATCGCGCCGCGCCGTTCGGTCACCGGCACGCTCACCAGCCCGTCCTCGCTCGAAGGCTTGTCGCACGCCAACGCGGCGAGGGCTGAGAGTGCGGTCTCCGCCTGCGCTCCGTCCGCGAGCGTGACCTCGATGCGCTCCCCACCGACCCGTCGCTTGAGCTCCTCCGAGGTTCCCTCGGCGATCACCACGCCGTGGTCGATGACGACGATCCGGTCTGCGAGCCGGTCCGCCTCGTCGAGGTACTGCGTCGTCAGCAGCACGGTGGTGCCCGCCGCGCGCCGCCGCTCGATTGCCTCCCAGAGGCCGATGCGGCTGCGTGGGTCCAGGCCGGTCGTGGGCTCGTCGAGGAAGACGACCGGCGGCCGGGTTACGAGCGCCGCGGCGAGGTCGAGGCGCCTGCGCATTCCGCCCGAGTAGGTCTTGACCAGACGGTCGGCGGCGTCGGAGAGGTCGAAGCGGTCGAGGAGCTCGTGCGCGCGCTCGCGCGCCCAGGCTCGCGGGCGGTGATACAGGCGACCCACCATCTCCAGGTTCTCGGCGCCGGTCAGGTTCTCGTCGACCGCCGCGTACTGGCCGGCGAGGCCGATCTCGGCCCGCACCGCGGCCGCGTCGCGAACGACGTCGAGGCCGACCACCCAGGCCGAGCCGCCGTCGGGCGGAAGCAGGGTGGTGAGGATTCGCACAGTGGTCGTCTTCCCCGCCCCGTTCGGACCGAGTAGGCCCAGGACGGTACCCGGCGGAACTTGGAGATCGACCCCGCAGAGTGCGCGCACGTCGCCGTACGACTTCTGGAGGTTCTCCGTCTCGATGGCGTACTCCGACATCGCTGGCACCGTATCGATTGCGACTTGGAGCCTCGGTTCGGTTACCCCCGTCCGCCCTGGTCATCAACTGGCCGGTCTGCTTCAATCGCTGGACCAGAGAAAGGAGGTGGTCCGACTGAGTCACATGCTTATCGGGACGCTGGAGGTGCGGGGCCGCTAGGCGGCCGCTCGTCCCGTCGTGCGCGTGAGCGGCGGCGGGGGCGCGTATAGGGTGCGAGCCGCGTAGCGGAATCCACCCCTAGCACCGGCGAGACGCGGTACCGGGGCAACGTCCCGCCCGGTCGGACCAATCCGCGACCCGCTTCGAATCGCACCTTTGAAGGGCCGCCCTCCGGGGCGGCCCTTCGCTTGCTCGGGCGGCGGACTCGATCCAGGGTTAGGCTCCGCGGCCATGGAGCTTCGGGGCACGAACGCGCTGCTCACCGGGGCGGCCGGTGGCCTCGGCCACTACATCGCCCGGGCGCTCGCCGCCGCGGGGGTGAATCTCGCCCTCAACGACCTCCCGTCGGCGTCCGTCGATGACCTGATCGGCGAGCTGCGGGCAACCGGGGTCGAGGTCGAGGCCCTCCCTGCCGACCTCACCGACACGGCTGGGCTCGAGCAGCTCGTCGAGCGCGCCTCCGACGCGGTCGGCCCCCTCGACATCCTGGTGAACAACGCCGGGGTCGAGTTCGCCGGCGGCTTCCGTCATCAAACGCGGCAGGAGCTCGAGACGATCGCCGCCGTGAACCTCGTGGCGGTGATGGAGCTCACCCGCGTGACGCTGCCGGGAATGCTCGAGCGGGGTCGGGGCCACATCGTCAACGTCGCCTCGATCGCCGGCAAGGGCGCGTTTCCGTACCTCGCCTCGTACTGCGCGACGAAGCACGGGGTCGTCGGCTTCACGCACTCGCTGCGGGCGGAGTACGCGGACGCGCCCGTCGGCTTCTCCGCGATCTGCCCGATCCTCATCAGCCGGGTCGGGATGTACGCGCGGATCGCGGCCGATGCCCCGGATCCGCCCGCACCGCTTCGGCCGCTGCCGCCCGAGGATGTCGGAGCCGCGGTCGTGAGCGCGATCCGCGACGACCGGGCCGAGGTGCTGGTCAGCCGTCGGCCGAAATGGGCGCTCCCCGCCCTCAGCGCGGTCTCGCCGAAGACGGTCTCCTGGCTGCTCAACCGGCGCCGCTTCCGCGAGTTCGCGGACGGCTACGCCCGCGCGCTCGGACGCCCCTAGGCGGCGACGAGGTACGGCTCCCAGGCCACCGGAATCCTGGGGCTGGCGATGCGGATAAAGACGGTCGGCCCCGGCGGCCTCGGCCGCCGGCGGGGGTGCATCTCGACCTCCCGCGGCAGCCGGTTGCCCTTGCGCCGGTTGCACGGCGCGCAGGAGGCGACGATGTTCTCCCACACCGATTCGCCGCCCCGGCTGCGAGGGATCACGTGATCGACTGTGAGGCTGGACCCCTCCCGCCCGCAGTACTGGCAGGTGTAGGCGTCGCGCGCCAGCACCGCCTTGCGGGTGATCTTGCGGCGGTGCACGTCGCGGGGGATGCGCACGTAGCGCATCAGCCGGATCACGCAGGGCCGGGCCAGAGCAAGGCGCTCGGAGTGAAGCGACCCCTCGCCCTTCTCCAGCACCTCGGCGCGCTCCTTCAGCACCAGCACCGCGGCGCGCCGGACGGTGCAGACGTTGATCGGCTCGTAGCTCGCGTTCAGGACCAGGACCCGCGTCCTCGTGCCCGGCCGACGCTCGCCGAGGTGCGTGTGCGGGACATGGGCGCGCTTGCCGTTCCTGTGGGCGCCATTCCCCGAATGCCCGTTGAGTGACGCGCCGGCGCCCGCCCCCTTGGCGGGCGCGGGTACCTCGGGGTCGCCGAGCGTGTCCATGGTGCGCACGATTGTAGAGCCGTGGGCGCGCGGCCCCTGTCAACCGGGCGTCAAACGCCGGGAATTCCCTCGCTCTCGACGGGATAGCTGCCGACCACGCGCACGTTCTCGGCCTTCGTCCTCAGGGCGACGATCGCCTCCGCCACGACCGGGTCGCCGGCCGAGCCGTCGAGGTCGATGAAGAACATGTATCGGCCGAGCTCCCTGCGGCGGGGCCGCGACTCGATCCGGGTCAGGTTCACCTCGCGGCTCGAGAACTCGGTCAGGGCCTCGATCAGCGCGCCCGGGTGATCGGCGCCCAGCTCGGAGAAGATCAGGCTCGTCCGCCACGGCCCGCCGCCTGCGATCTCCGTCCCGGTGGGCGCGATCCAGACGAAGCGGGTGAGGTTGTCGGGGACGTCCTCGACCCCCTCGCGGAGCACGACGCAGCCGTAGATCCGGGCCGCCGATGCGGCGCCGAGCGCCGCCCAGGGAGCATCCGTCCTGCTCACCTCCTGGACCGCCTCGGCCGTGCTGGCCACGGAGCGCACCTCGGCTCCCGGGAGCTCGCGGCGGATGAAGTGCGCGCACTGGGCGTTCGCCTGCGGATGCGAGAGCACGACCTCGATCCGCTCCAGCGGGAGCTCGCTGCGCGCGATGAGACTATGCGAGATCGGCTGGTCGTGTTCGCCGACGATCGTCACCGACTCCGCGTCGAAGGCGAGCGTGTCGAGCGTCGATCGCACCGACCCCTCGATCGAGTTCTCGAACGGCACCAGCGCACGATCGGCACTGCCCTCGTCGACGGCGACGATCGCATCGAAGACCGTGGGCGCCGGCAGGGCCTCGATCTCCGCGTCCCCGGCGGCCTGGCGCAAGGCGTCCTCCGTGAAGGTCCCCGCGGGACCGAGATAGGTGACTCGCAACGACAAGCCGGCGACGCTACCCGAATCGTGGCTCGACGGCGACGGCCCCGCCGGCTACTGGAAGGTGACCTGGTAGGTCGCGGTGTTGTTGTCGGAGATCTCCTCGCCGAGCACCGGCTGCACCGTGACCTCGAGTGTCAGCTCGGTGTCGGTGGGCAGCTCGGACTCGAAGCCGAGGGTCGCCGTCTCGACGCCCTGCGAGGCGATCTTCGGGATCGTGGTGTCCCCCTCGATCACCTCGGCTCCTCCGGTGAGCCGGTAGTTGACGACGACGTCGGACTCCTCCGAATCGCCCTGGTTCTGGACCTCGACCTCGAGCTCCGGCTTCCCCTGGAGGGTGACCGTGTTGGGCGAGTCGGCCACCAGCGCGACGCCGGCGGGGTTCACCGTCGTGCTCAGCAGGGCGAGGCCGTGGACGCCCTGGGTGGCCCCGCTCTCGCCGGCTGCGGTCGCCAGGGTCGAGCCGATCTCGAGCGGGTCCAGCCACTGATCGACCGGATCGGGCAGGAACACGCTCGCCTGCACGTCCCCCTCGATCCCCTCGTCCTCGAGGACCGCCTGCGTCGCCTCCTGGGAGCGCCGGTAGAGGACGTCGCTGGCGAGGAAGGTCTTCATGTCGTTGGCGATCGCCTCGATCGCCTTCGTGCGCCCCGCCGTGCCCAGGGCGGTGGGGATCTCGTCGGCGATGTCGGCGAGCCCGTCGCGCCGGAGCTCGAACGCCTGCTCCAGCTCGTCATGTGCGCCGTTGAGCTCATCCGGGGTGTCGAGGTTCTGGACCTGCTTGAGCAGGCCCTCGGCGGTGCCGCGATCAGCGGCGACCTCCGCCTGGAGCTCCAGCCGCCCGTCGCTGCCGCTCGTGGCCTGGTTGCCGGAGGAGCCCGACGAGCCCTCGAGCTGGGCGAAGAAGGTCTTGGAGAGCTGATTCGACTGCGTGACGATCGAGTTCACATCCGAGACGTAGTTCTCGAACCCGCGCTCCTTGCGAGCGTTGAGGCAACCGCGGATCCCGAGCAGGATCAGGACCAGGATCAGAATGCCGGCGGCGAGCGCCACCACCCGGCGAACCAGGTACTGGCGCTGACGGTCGCCATATCGGCGGGCACCCGGCTCGGCCGGGGCGAGTTCGTCCTCGTCGAGGAAAGCCAAAGCTGAACCCTACGGCCCTTCTGCTCGG
>JBKPFS010000030.1:0-49485 GCA_046728935.1 Actinomycetota bacterium
CTAACCCCCATCAACCCGCTACCGAAGCCGTTCGACGGCCGCGCGAACGGCAGCGGCGGACTCCGCAGCCTGCTCGTCGGACTCGTACTTGCGGCGCGGCCAGAAGAATCCGCGCAGGCCGTCCTTCCTGTTCCTGGGGACGACGTGGACGTGGAAGTGGGGCACCGACTGGCTGACGACGTTGTTGGCGGCGACGAACGCACCCTGGGCGCCCATCGCCTCCCGCACGGCCGCGGACAGCAGGCGGACGTTCGCCGACAGCGGCGCCAGCAGCTCGTCCGGCAGATCCCAGATCGTCTCGTGATGGTCGCGCGGGACGAGCAGCGAGTGGCCCGGGAACAGGGGACGGTCGTCGAGGAAGGCGAGCGAGACGGGGTCCTCGAAGACGATGTGCGCGGGCGTATCGCCCGCGATGATCGCGCAGAACGCGCAGTCCTCAGGCAACGACCGTTAGGGCGCCGGGCTCGATGCCGAGCTCGAGCTCGCCGTACTCGCCGATGTAGTCGCCGTCCACCTGGACCGGGAACGAACGCAGCTTCCCGTCGCGGCCGCGGCTGGTGGTCTCGAGCCGGGCCTCGGTGACGCCCGCGAAGTGATCGACCTGGCGGTGGTTGGGGAGCGGCAGGCCGGAGCTGAGCACGCGTGCGGCGATCGTCGGCACGTCGCGCTGGGCCGCGCGCCGGAGCATCGCGATCGAGAGCGTGCCGTCGTCGAGCGCGACGTCCTCGCAGACGCGGACCGGGGTGCGGCCGAAGTAGGTGAACGGATCGGAGTTCTGGGCGATCGCGGTCACGCCCTCGCCAGAGCGGCCGTCGACCTCGAGCCGCATCCGCACCGGGTTTCGCAGGTAGCTGCCGTAGAAGCTGGAGACCGCGACGCCGGTGTAGAACCAGCGCCCCGCCCTGGTCTTGAGGCGGGGGCGCTCGTCGACCCGCATCGCTGTCGTCGCGTCCAACCCGGCGCCGCAGGCGAACACGAAGCGGCGCCCGTTCGCGACCCCGAGGTCGATCCGCCGCGGCCGGAAGTCGTCGGCGAGACCGAGCAGGTGCTCGGTGGCGTCGACCACGTCGGCCGGGATTCCGAGGGTGCGGCAGACGACGTTGGTCGAGCCGCCCGGGAGGACCGAGACCGGGATCTCGGTTCCGGCGAGGCCGTGGGCCACCGCGTTCAGGGTCCCGTCGCCGCCGACGGCGACGACGAGGTCATAGCCGCCGTTCCGTGCCTCGTGACCGATCTCGGTGGCGTGGTTTCGCGCCTGCGTTGACACCGCCTCGACCTCGTAGCGACCCTGGAGCGCGTACACGACCAGGTTCTTGAGCCGGTCGGAAACAGTCGTCGCGTACGGGTTGACGATGATCAGCATCCGCTTCTTCGGCGGGCGCGGGGGCGCCTCGTCCCCGTTCGGGGACGCCTCCACGCGCGGTGGGACTTCGGCCGTCGCGGCGCTCACGAACGCTGATACCCCCACGCGCGCGAGGGTTACTCGCGCGCGTGGGTGTACCCAGCGCTACTTCCTGTGCTTCTTCTTTGCGAGGTCCCAGTTGAGGATCTTCTTCTGGACCTTTTTCGACAGGTCGGCCTTGAGGTCGGCGTTGAGCTTCTTCCTATCGAACTTGGAAGCGCCCGTGATTGCCTCCTCGTTCGACTCCCAGATCTCGAGGAATGACCTGCCGGCGCGCCACCCTATCCCAACGCCTCGAACCGGACCACGTCTCCGTCGACCACCTCGCGGACGCGGCCGGCGTCGATCAGCAGGTCGACGTGGCCGACCACCTCCGAGAGGGTCAGGAACGCCTGCGTGACGGCGACGTTGCCCCACAGCCCCTGGGCGAGCTCGAAGGCCGTCTGCGCCCGCTCGGCGATCAGCTCGAAGATCTTCTCGGCCCGGCGCTCGTGCAGCGCGAGGCGCTCGTCGATCAGCCGCCCGTGGTCGGTGATCGGCTCGCCGTGCCCGGGGAGCACGATCTCGGCCGGCAGCTCGCGGGTGCGCTTCAGGCTCTCGATGTAGGTGACCAGCGCGCGCGGGCGCTCGCTAGAGCCATCGAGCGGTCGTGACATCAGCGGGTTGGAGGAGATGTGCGCGATCAGGTGGTCCGCAGAGATCAGGATGCGCCGATCCGGATCCCAGAAGACCGTGTCCGAGGGGCTGTGACCGGGGCGGTGGAGGACCTGGAGGGTCCGATCCCGAAACCGCAGCTCCTCAGCGTCGCGCAGCGGGCGGGTCACCTCGGCGCTCGCGCCCCAGGCGCGGAAGCTCCGCGACACCGACCGCAGCGCGATCACGGTCTCCTCGGGGATCCCGTAGCGGATCATCAGCCCGCCGGCGTATTCGTCGTCGCGCTCGGCGTCGTCCGCGTAGTTGCGCAGGAAGTCGACGACGACGTCGATCGCGGCCACCTCGGCGCCCGAGCGCCCGGCGAGGATCTCCACCAGCCCCGTGTGATCGATGTGCTGATGGGTGATCACGATCCGCTCCAGGTCCTCGATCGAGTGGCCGAGCGCGGCGAGCTGGCGCTCGATCTCGTCCAGCGACTTACCCGAGTTGGGGCCGGTGTCGATCAGGGTCAGCGGCTCGTCGGAGAGCAGGTAGCAGTTGACCCGGCCGACCGCGAACGGCGTTGGAATCCGCAGCCGGTGGATCCCGGCCGCCTCGGCCGCCGCGAGGGCCTCGTCGGCCGTCACGCCCGGATGATCGCGAGGACCTCGTCGCGCCGACGTTCCATGTCGTCGTGCGAGACGAGCGATTCCAGGTTCAGCCGCAGGAGCGGTTCGGTGTTCGACGGGCGGACGTTGAAGTGCCAGTCGGGGTAGTCGACCGAGATCCCGTCGAGCCAGGACACCTCGGCGTCGGCGAAGCGCTCCGCGAGCTCCTTCATCTTCGCCTCCTGATCGGCGACCTCCGAGTTGATCTCGCCGGAGATGAAGTAGCGGCTGCGAAACTCCGCGACCAGCTCGGCAAGCGACCGTTCCTGCTGGGAGAGCAGCTCCAGCACCAGCAGCGCGGGAATCGCCCCCGAGTCGGCGCACCAGAAGTCGCGGAAGTAGTAGTGGCCCGAGACCTCGCCGCCAAAGGCCGCGCCGTGCTCGCGCATCCCGATCTTGAAGAACGCGTGGCCGACCCGGTTGACGTGTGCCGTGCCGCCGAGCTCGGCGACCGTGTCCGGCACCGCCCTGCTGGCGCGAACGTCGTACAGGATCGTCGCGCCCGGTTCCTTGCGGAGCAGCTGCCGCGCGAGCAGTGCCGTCAGGAAGTCGCCGTCGACGAACTCACCTCGATCGTCGATGAAGAAGCACCGGTCCGCATCGCCGTCCCACGCGATTCCGAGGTCCGCGCCCTCGTCCAGGACCCGCGCGATGACGAATTGCCGGTTCTCGGGCAGAAGCGGGTTCGGCCCGTGGTCGGGGAACTCCCCATCCGGCACCCAGTACGTCTCGATCGGGTCGAGACGAAGTCGCTCGAGCAGCGGGCCGACCATCGGCCCCGCCATGCCGTTGCCGCCGTCGACGACCAGGCTCAGCGCCCTGATCGCGCCCGGGTCGATGAAACCGAGCACGCGCTCGTGGAACTCGTCGTAGATGTCGATGGCCTCGACCGAGCCGCCGCCGTCCGGCTCGGGCATCTCCCCGTCGATCTCGGCGCGCACTTCGCCGATCCCCGCGTCCCCGGACAGCGCCAGCGCCCCCTCGCGGACGAGCTTTACGCCCGTCCACGCCTTGGGGTTGTGCGAGGCCGTCACCATCGCGCCCCCGTCGAGCTCCCGCGAGCCGACGAGGAAATACAGCATTTCGGTCGCGATCATCCCGGCGTCGAGCACCGAGCATCCCTCCGCCACGAGCCCGTCGCGTAAGCGCCGCGCCATCTCCGGCGCCTGGATTCGCATGTCCCGTCCGAGGCCGACCCGTAGGTCACTTGCCGACTTCCCGCGCAATCGGGCCAGCACACGCGCAAAGGCCCGCCCCACGAGGTACGCGGTCTGGCCGTCCATCTCCGAGCCGTAAAGGCCTCGGACGTCGTAGGCCTTGAAGATCCCCGCCGGGACCGGACTAGCCAAAGCGTCCCCTCAGGGCCCGGTAGCTGTCCTCGAGCGATTGCGAGATCACCCGGGTATCGGCGAGGACCGGCATGAAGTTCGTATCCCCGCCCCAGCGCGGCACCACGTGCATGTGGATGTGGTAATCGACACCGGCCCCGGCCACGCGACCCTGGTTGAAACCAATGTTGTAGCCGTGGGGCGAGTAGACATCATCGAGGATCCCGAGCGCGCGCTGCGATAGCGACATCAGCTCGGCCATCGTCTCGGTGTCCACTTCCTGGAGCGTCGCCACGTGCTCAAAGGGCGCGATCATCAGGTGGCCGTTCGTGTAGGGGAAGAGGTTGAGGATCACGAAGCCGCGCTCGCCCCGGTGGACGATCAGATTCGCCTCATCGTTGTCCTCGGCCGGCTTGGCGCAGAAGATGCAGGTCTCCTCGGCGTCCTTGGCGGCGTCCTTCACGTAAGGCAGGCGCCAGGGCGCCCAGATCCGCTCGGTCATGTCATGAGCCGCTTTAGCGGCGAAACGGGCGTGTGCCGTTAGTTGTTCTCAAGCGACGGATCCTAGGGATCGGGCCCGAGGCCACGTCACGGCGCGTGGCCTCGGGACCGGGGTAGCTCAGGGAGCTACTTCTTGAGGCAGAGCGCCGTGACCAGGAGGGTGACGGTGTCGTTGTCCGTGTGGCCGACGCCGTACCAGGTGCGCTTGTCGATCGGACCGTTCTGCTCGACGCTCGGCGGATCGGTGCTCTCGGGGTCAGCGTCCGGAAGCGTGGCGCCTCCCCCCAGCAGCTGCTCCTTGCGCCCGCACTGGACGGTCTCCTCGGCGCGATCCTGCGCCGGACTCATCACGTCCTCCGCGCTTCGCAGCTTGACCTTGCCGAGCTCGGTGGCGCCGACAGAGTTCTTGCCGAGCTGGCTGGCGGCGATCGACGTCCCAGCCAGCGCCAGCACCAAGGCCGCGACGCCGATGAGTGTCCCCGGGCTCAGCACCCTCGAGCCGTTCCTCATGCTTCCCTCCTTCGTTCGGGCCGGCCGATGCCGACCCATTGCCACGCGACCCTATCCGGCCGCGGGTCCGGCTACAGCCAGCCGCGGCGGCGGAAGTAGGCGACCATGCCCACCAGCAGGGCGGCCATCACGCCGACGATGGCCCAGAAGGCGGCTGTGTCTCCCTCGCCGGGGACGCCGACGTTCATGCCCCAGAGGCTTGCGATCAGCGTCAGGGGAAGGATCACGACGCTGAACGCGGTCAGCACGCGCAGGATGTCGTTGACGCGGTGCGAGATCACCGACTCGTTGGTGTCCTCGAGCGCCTCGACCACCTCCTTGTAGTTCTCGAGCATGTCCCAGATCCGCTCGTGGGCGTCGACGACGTCGTCGAAGTAGATCTCGAGGTCCATGTCGGGGGCGAGAAAGCGCTGCTTCAGGTTCTCGAGGTCGCGCAGCACGGTGCGCTGCGGTCGCACGACCTTCCGGAAGTTGATGATCTCCTGCTTGACGTTGGAGATGTCGCGGACGACCTCCTCCGAGCGACCCTCGAAGATGTCGTCCTCGAGCGCGTCGAGCTTGTTGCCGATCTTGCGCAGCATCGGGAAGCAGTAGTCGAAGCTCTCGTCGACGACCCGGTAGAGCAGGTAGCCCGAGCCGCGCGAGAACAGCTGCTCGCGGTGCTCCTCCTTCTGCCGGCAGCGCTCGAACAGGTACTCGACCGGCTGGAGCGGCTGGTTCGGGATCGTGACCAGGTAGTCGGGGCCGACGAAGATGTCGAGCTCGCCCGCGTTCAGCCGCCCCACCGCGCGGTCGAAGACGGGGAAGTGGAGCACGATGAACAGGTAGTCGGGGTATTCGTCCAGCTTCGGCCGCTGGTTTCGCGAGAGCACGTCCTCGAGGTCGAGGGCGTGGAACTCGAAGTGCTCCTCCAGCCATGCGGTCTCGAGCGGCGTCGGCCGCTCGATGTTCACCCAGCGAAGGCCGGGGCCGTCAATCTGCTCGACGTTCGGCTTGCGCTCGGGCTCAGGCGTCGAGACGAGCTCGGCGCCGCGTCCACGTCGCAGCCTCGGGAGGCTCGGCATCGCTGATCTCGCCCTTCATAGCCCGTCTCACCTTTCGAGCTAAGGGTACGCCACGCGCGCGAACACGATGCAACGCGCGGATCAGCCGCCGTGCCCGCACCGCTCCGTCGAAGCTCCCGTTTCGTGTGCGTGGAACGCGCTGGTATATTCCCGCGGCACATAACCACTGCATCCAGAGGGGTGGAGGGACTGGCCCGATGAAGCCCCGGCAACCACCGAAGGTCTGAAGACCCGAGGGAAGGTGCCAATTCCAGCAGGTGGACAGCCTGGAAGATGTGAGTGGAAGTCCGGGTTGGACCTCTGCTCGCAACGCAGAGGTCTTTTCGTACTAGACGACAAACCGGACGAAGGAGCTGAGATAAATGGCACTGGAAGGGCTTCGCTGCAAGGAGTGCGGGGCCGAGTACCCGCTCGAGGCGAGCTATGTCTGCGAGCGGTGCTTCGGGCCGCTCGAGGTCGCGTATGACTTCTCCGACTTCGACCCGGATTCGGCGCGCCGCCGGATCCAGGCCGGGTCCGCCGGGATCTGGCGCTACGCGGATTTCCTCCCCTTCGAGGAGCGCCCCCCGTCGACGCGCACGCCGCTCGAGCCCGGGCTAACGCCGCTCGTCCGCGCCGACCGGCTCGCCGAGCGACTGGGGCTCGGCGAGGTCTGGATCAAGAACGACGCCGCCAACCCGACGCATTCGTTCAAGGACCGGGTGGTCGCGGTCGCGATCGCGAAGGCTCGCGAGCTCGGCTTCGACACCGTCGCCTGCGCCTCGACCGGCAACCTCGCCAACGCCGTCGCGGCCCACGCCGCCGCGGCGGGGCTCGACTCCTACGTGTTCGTCCCGGCCGACCTCGAGGAGCAGAAGCTGCTCGCCACGGCGGTGTACGGCACGCGGCTGATCGCCGTCAAGGGCACGTACGACGACGTCAATCGGCTCTGCACCCAGCTGGCCGAGACGCGTCCGTGGGCGTTCGCCAACGTCAACCTGCGGCCGTATTACGCCGAGGGGTCGAAGACGCTCGCCTATGAAACCGTCGAGCAGCTGGGGTGGTCGGTCCCGGATCGGGTGGTCTGCCCGATCGCGTCCGGATCGCTGTTCACGCGCCTGGGCAAGGCGTTTGCCGAGTGGCTCGAGCTCGGCCTGGTCGATGGCGAGCTGCCGGCGTTCAGCGGCGCACAGGCGACCGGGTGCTCCCCCGTCGCCGAGGCGTTCGCAGCGGGCGAGGAGTTCTGCAAGCCCCAGCGCCCGGACACGATCGCCAAGAGCCTCGCGATCGGCGATCCGGCCGACGGCGTGTTCGCGCTCGACCTCGCGCGGCGCACCGGCGGTTCCGTCGGCGCGGTCTCCGATGCCGAGATCCGCGACGGCATCAGGCTGCTCGCCGAGACGACCGGGATCTTCACCGAGACCGCGGGTGGCGTCACCACGGCGGTCCTCGGCAAGCTCGCGGCGGCGGGCGAGATCGACGCCTCGGAGCGCGTCGTCGTCTACATCACCGGCGAGGGGCTGAAGACGCTCGACGCGGTGCGAGACGGCTTCCACGCGGAGGAGATCGAGCCGAACCTGGACGCCTTCGCCGCCGTCGAGGCGCCGACCGCGGCGACGGCCAGCGCCTGACGCTACCCTTCCGGCGCGAGATGCCGGTCACGGTCAAGATCCCCGCTCAGCTCCGCGCGGTCACCGACGGCGTGGACGAGATCGAGGTGGAGGGGGCGACCGTCGGGGATGCCCTCGACGCCGTCTTCGACGCCCACGAGGACCTGCGGGAGCGGATCACCGAGGATGGCTCGCTGCGCCGCTTCGTCAACGTGTACGTCTCGGGCGAGGACATCCGCTTTCAGGACGGCCTCCAAACCCCCCTCGATGACGGCGACGAGGTGACCATCCTGCCCGCCGTCGCCGGTGGAAGCTAGCTCTCCCGGGGACATCCCCGTGGTCATCCTCTGCGGAGGGCGAGGCGCCCGTCTGCGCGAGCGGACGGACGCGATCCCCAAGGCGCTGGTGGAGATCGGCGACCGGCCGATCGTGTGGCACGTCATGCGGATCTACTCCGCCCAGGGATTCAGGAGGTTCCTGCTCCTGACGGGATACCGCGGGGAGATGATCGCGGACTTCGTCAACGGGGAGCCTTGGCCGGAGCAGATCGAAGTCGAGTGCGTCGACACCGGCGTCGAGACGCCGACCGGCGGGCGCGTCGCGCGCGCCGCCGACCTCGTTCGTGAAGGCACGTTCTGCCTCACCTACGCGGACGGCGTCGCGGACATCTCCCTCGCTGCGGAGCTGGAGCTGCACGAGCGAGCCGGCGCCGTGGCGACGATGACCGTCGTTCGCCCCTACAGCCAGTGGGGGATCGCCGTCATCGATGACGACGACCGGGTGGCGGGCTTTCGCGAGAAGCCGCGGCTCGACTACTGGATCAACGGCGGCTTCTTCTGCTGCGAGCCGAGCTTCCTCGATTACGTCGAGGAGGAGAGCGTGCTCGAGCGAGATCCGCTCGAGCGAGTCGCGGCCGAGGGCAACCTTGCGGCCTACCGCCACGACGGCTTCTGGGACTGCATGGACACCTACAAGGACGCCGTAACGCTCCACGACCTCTGGGTTTCCGGCGAGCCGCCGTGGCGCGTCTGGCAGCCCGTCAGCGCCTAGCCGGCGCCGGCCGATGGGGACCGCTCTGGTGACCGGCGCTCGCGGCTTCGCCGGGGCGTGGCTGGCGCGGGCGCTGCTCGAGCGCCGGGCGGACGTCGTCTCCCTCGACAAGGGGAGGGAGGAGCGCCCGTTCTCGACCCTGACGCTGCTCGGGATCGAGGGCGAGGTCTCAGACGTCGTGGGCGAGTTGGGCGACGGCGACCGGCTGCGGGGGCTGCTGCGCGAGCACCGGGTGTCGACCGTGTTCCACCTGGCGGCGGAGACGATCGTCGGCAGCGTGCAGGCCTCGCCGCTGCGCGGCTTCGAGACCAACGTCCGCGGCACGTGGACACTGCTCGACGCCTGCCTCGCGGAGGGCGTCGAGCGGGTCGTCGTCGCCTCCTCGGACAAGGCCTACGGCGCCCACGAGGAGCTCCCCTACCGCGAGGACTTCGCGCTCCGGGCGACCGCGCCGTACGAAGCCTCGAAGGCCGCCGCGGACATCATCGCCCGCTCCTACTGGCCGAGCTACGGGCTGCCCGTGGCCGTGACCCGCTTCGCGAACATCTACGGCGGCGGGGACCTCAACTTCTCCCGGCTCGTGCCCGAGGCGGTGTGCGCCGCGCTCGACGGTCGTTCTCCGGTGCTGCGCTCCGACGGCTCGCCGCAGCGCGACTTCCTGTTCGTTGAGGATGCGGCGCGGGCCTACCTCGCCATCGCCGACGCCCTCGACCGCGACGAGGTGCGCGGCGAGGCGTTCAACGCCGGAGAGGGCCGGCCGCACTCCGTCCGCGAGGTGGTCACGACGATCAGCCGTCTTGCCGGCACCGGGGTGGAGCCAGACGTCCGGGGGGAGGGCAACCCCGAGGGCGAGATCGACCGCCAGCACGTCGACTCGACCAAGCTCCGCGAGACCTGCGGCTGGGAACCGTCGGTCGATCTCGAGGAGGGGCTGCGACGCACGATCGAGTGGTACCGCGAGCATCCCGAGGTGCGCCCGCCGCATCGCTGAGGGCTACAGCTCGAGTTCGTAGAACAGCATCTCGGTGCTCGGATCGCCGGGCCGCTCCTCGTTGGAGAAGCCGAACGCCTCGTAGAGGTGGCGCGCCGCCTCGTCCGAGCGAGCCGTGCCGACCTCGATCGTGGTCGCTCCCCGCTCCCGGGCGGCCTCGAGCGTGGCCTCGAGCAGCGCCCGCCCGAGCCCCCGGGAGCGCTCCGAGGGGACCACGTAGAACTCCTCGATGTAGGCGTCGAGCGCACCGGTCCAGATCGACTCGCGAAAACGAAGCTGGGTCAGGCCAACCGGGTCAGAGCCGATGACCAGGAAGGTGGAATGACCCTGCCGGATCTGCTGGGCGATGCGCGGGGTCAGCGTCTGCTCGTCCGGGCTGGGGAAGTCGAACTCCGTGTTGAAGTCGTGAAGCATCCGCGCGAGCGCGGCGGAGTCATCCGGGCCGGCCGGCCGGGCGCCGGCCTCCGTCGCACTCACGCGGCCCGGACCAGCCGGGTCGGGGTGAGGCCCGAGAGCCGCATGCATTCGCGGCTCAGGTGCGCCTGGTCGGCGTAGCCGAGGTCGGCGGCCGCGCGCGCCAGCCCGAGCTCGCCCCTCGCCACCGCCGGTGCGGACGACAGGAAGCGCTGGAACCGCAGCACGCGATCGAGGGTCTTCGGCCCGTATCCGACCGCGGCGTTGAAGCGCCGCAGGAGTTGGCGCTCGCTCGTCCCGAGCGCCTCGCTCAGCCCGCCGACGCGGCTGCTCGCGGCTCCCAGACGCCGCGCCGCCGCGAGCACCAGCGCGTCGGGCGCCTCCAGGTCGGGCAGGCGCCGGGCCACCGCATCCTCGAGCGTGTCGCGTTGGGCACGCGGAGATCCGGCCTCGCCGATCCGGGCCGCGAGCTCGGCTCCGCGCCGGCCCCATACGTCCTCGAGCGCGACTCGCGTGTCGCAGAGCTCGCTGGCGGGCAGGCCCAGGCCCCGCCCGGCCGCCCCTGGGCGAAAGCGAAGCCCGACGATCGTCTCCCCGGCGCGCACCGGGCTGAGGAACGGCCCGACGTCGGGACCGGCGACGAACAGCCCTCCCTGGCGCCACACGAGGTCGACGCAACCGTCGGGCAGCACGCGGGTCGGGGATGCCGGCTCGTCCGCCGGGACCGTCCGCTCCCACGTGCAGGCGACGAGATCGGAGAGGTCGCCGCGGGGGCCGAACTCGCGATAGGGCATCGAGCGCTCAACATTACCCGCGTCCGAAACGTTCAAGCCGCGGCCGCCGGGCGCCGGTACCGTCGCCGCGAACCCATCCGACTCGACGAAGGGAGATAGCGATGGAGCAGCGGCTCAGCCTGATCACACTTGGGGTCGCCGACGTCTCGCGCGCGCAGGCTTTCTACGAGAGCCTTGGCTGGAAGCTGGGCGGCGGCGTCGACGACGAGACCGATCACGTGGCCTTCTTCCAGGCGGGCTGCATGATCGTCGCGTTGTGGGACCGCGGCAAGCTCGCCGAGGACAGCCGGGTCACGGACGGCGGCGGCTGGGGCGGAGTGACGCTGGCACACAACGTCCGCTCGCCCGAGGAGGTCGACGCGGTGCTCGCCGAGGCCGAGAGCGCGGGCGGCACGATCGGCAGGGCGGGCGCGAAGACGTTCTGGGGCGGCTACTCGGGCATCTTCATCGACCCCGACGGTCACCCCTGGGAGGTGGCTCACAACCCGAGCTGGACCGTGCACGAGGACGGGTCGACGACGCTCGACTGACTGCGGATCTAGGAGCCCGCGCGAAGCGCGGCGAGCGCGTCCTCGAAGCCGTCGAAGACCGGAAGCGTCTGATCCAGCGCCGTCAGGCGCAGCAGGTTGCGCACCTCGCCCTCCGGGCAGACGACGGCGACGTTGGAGCCGCCGTCCTGAAGCGGCTTCGCCCCGTGCAGGAGCTTCGCCAGCCCGACGGAGTCGATGAAGGTGCACGCCGTGAGGTCGATCACGAGCGGGTGCTCGAGGTCCTCCGCGGCCCGCGCTAGCGGACCCTCGATTCCCCCCGAGGAGTCGAGGTCGAGCTCGCCCCGCACCACGACCACGCGGATCGCGTCGCGGACCTCCTCCGTGACTTCGAACGGCGTTCGCATCGTCAAGCGCGCCCGGCAGGATTCGAACCTGCGGCTTCAGCCTCCGGAGGGCTGCGCTCTATCCACTGAGCTACGGGCGCCTTCCGGGTGAGCTTAGCCCTTCCTCACGCCGGGCTCGCCGAACACATGCTCTGTCCGGCACAGCGGGCGCGCGTACGACGGATGTGTGATCTTCTGCAAGCTTGTCGCGCAGATACCGTAGGCAGCATGGACATGGATGTGGTCTTCCTGGGCACCGGGGGCTCGGTGCCGACGGCGCGTCGCGCCACCGCCTGCGTCCTCGCGCGGGTGGGCGGCGACCGGCTGCTGTTCGACTGCGGGGAAGGCTCGCAACGCCAGATGCAGCGATCGGTCGGCCTGCTCCAGGTCGACGAGGTGTTCATCACCCACTTCCACGCCGATCACTATCTCGGCGTCCCCGGGCTGCTGAAGACGTACGACCTCCAGGGCCGCGAGCGCGGGCTGCGCGTGATCGGCCCGCCCGGCCTGATCGACCTGTTCAAGGCGCTGGGCCGGATCTTCGGACGCCTGGCGTACGAGGTCGAGCTGATCGAGTTCGACGAGGGCGAGGCCGTGAGGCACGAGGGGTACGAGATCCGCTGCTTCCCGGTCTCGCACCGAATGCGCGCCTACGGCTACGCGCTGGTCGAGGACGAGCGGCCGGGTCGCTTCGATGAGGTCGCCGCGCGCGAGCTCGGGATCCAGCCGGGCCCGGATTTCGGCCGGCTACAGGCGGGAGAGGAGGTCCGTGGACGCGATGGGACCGTGCGCCCCGACCAGGTGATGGGCGACCCGCGGCCGGGCCGCAAGCTCGTGATCACCGGCGACACCGAGCCGTGCGAGATGACGCGGCTCGCCGCGCACCAGGCGGAGCTGCTCGTTCACGACGGCAGCTTCGCGGAGGAAGAGGCCCAGCGGGCGAAGGAGACGGGTCACTCGACCGCCCGCCAGGCCGCGGTGCTGGCGAGGGCGGCCGAAGTCGAGATGCTGGCGCTGGTCCACGTGTCCTCGCGGTACGACGTCCGCGACGTCCTCGCCGAGGCGCGTGAGGCATTCCCCGACACCGTGGCGCCGCGGGACTTCGACCTGATCGAGGTCCCGTTCCCCGAGCGCGCGAAGCCGCGCCTCCTCGAGGGCGGAGCGAAGCGCGCGCGCCACGCGGATGCCAAGCGCCGCGAGGCGGAGGTCAGGGCGGCCCCCTACGAGGCGAGCCGGGAGGGCTAGGGGGCGTTCGGCGCCGGCGCGACCGCCTCCCGAGCCTCTATCCCAGCGGGGCGACCAGGTCGGCGATCGCCTGACCGACGGCCACCGGCTGGTCCTCCTGGAGGAAGTGCTTCGCCGGCAGCAGCACGGCATCGTCGACCCCGAGCACGCGCTGGACGGTGCGCAGCTGATCCAGCCCCAGCGCCGGGTCGCGCTCGCCCCAGACGATGCGCGCCGGGTACGTCCTCTTCGCCAACCCGTCCCAGAGGAAGCGCCGCTTCGCCACGGTGAGCTCGAAGCCGCGCATGATGCGCAGGAAGGCGCGGCCGCCGTCGGCGCGGCGCAGCAGCGCCAGGTGTGCGTAGAGCTCGGCCGTGGAGACGGCGCGCTGGTCGGCGACGCCCGCGCGTCGAAAGATCGCGGCCGTGAGCGCCCGCGGACCGCGGAGCCAGATCTCACCGAGGCCCGGGACCGCGAACGGGGCCATCATCCACGGACGGCGGAAGGTGGCCGGATCCAGCAGCGTGTTCAGGGCCGTGAGCGAAACCACGCGGTCGGGATTTCGGATCGCCCACTCGCAGCCGATCGGGCCGCCGATGTCGTGGACCACCAGGTGGCAGCGCTCGATCTCCATCGCATCGATCGCAGCGCCCATCCAGCCGGCGAGGCCCGACCACGTGTAGTCGAAGTCGCGGGGTCGATCGGCGAGCCCGAGGCCGGGGAGGTCGAACGCCAGCGCGTGCACCCCCTGATCCGCCAGGACCGGGATCACCTTCCGGTACAGGAACGAGCTCGTGGGCACGCCGTGGACGAGGACGACGAGGGGGCCGGAGCCCTGCTCGCGGGCGAAGCTGCGAACGCCGCCGGCCTCGAACCGCCTTCCGGCGGCGCTGTGGACGTCGATGATCTCGGCGACCTGCCGGTCGATTGCGCGAGCCACGGCGGCATCATGACCGCCCGACCGGAGCAAAGCGGCGACGTCCGGCGCCGGGCCGGAAGCGACGTCCGTTGCCGCTGGGCTGGGGCCGTCGGTTGCCTTAACCGTGGCTGAACGACCTCGACCCGCATAACTATGCGGGTTTCGGCGTTCAAGGATGGAGTGCGCCACTTACCGCCTCCGATCGTGGGAGTAGTGAGGCCCGCGCTGTATGGCGGGCCTCACTCTCGTCTGGTCGGGAAGCGGTGGTGATCACCGCGATTCAGCCGGCGGTACTCGATCTAGGGAGAGAAGACAGGCGAGGCGTCGGCCTTGCAGGATGGAGCTTCCCCTCCCTCGTCTTCTTCGTCTTGCCCTGTGCCGGCGCCGCAACGAGGCCGAGGGCCAGCACGAGCGCCAATCCCAGCCACCACAGGGGGTCTAATGGGGTCCCAGGGGTCGGTCGATCTCAGCTAATCGACCCACGTAGCGGGCTCTAGGAAGCCAAAAACGGCTATCCGATGCGGTTCCGGGGGTGCCGATGCTAGTCTCGCCTTGTCGGTTCCTTTAACCCGGTCCCGAGAGGCCAGGAAGGAGCGAGGTGCAAGAGAAGGTCGTACTCGACCGCGACGATCTGCGCCGCACGCTGCTGCGGATCGCACACGAGATCGTCGAGAAGAACCCGGGGACGAACGGGCTCGCCCTGGTCGGGATCCACACGCGGGGGGCGGTGCTGGCCCGGCGGTTGCACGCGCTGGTCGGCGAGCTGACCGGCTCCGAGGTGCCGCTCGGCGACCTCGACATCTCGTTCTACCGCGACGACCTCCCCGGGCGCGAGCCGGGCTCGCAGCCGGTCGTCCACGCCTCGCACCTCGACTTCGAGCTGAATGGCCGCACCGTGGTGTTGGTCGACGACGTGCTGTTCACCGGTCGCACGGCGAGGGCGGCAATCGACGCGCTCTTCGACTACGGCCGGCCGGCGAAGGTGCAGCTGGCGGTGCTCGCCGACCGCGGCCACCGCGAGCTGCCGATCCGTCCCGACTACGTCGGCAAGAACCTGCCGACCTCCCACTCGGAGCGCGTGCAGGTTCGGATCGAGGAGGTCGACGGCGTGGACGAGGTCGCGATCACGGCCAACGGGGCGCCGACGCCGGCGGCGACCACGAGAGAGGAGGAGGACTGAGGCACCTGCTCGCGATCGAGGATCTCGAGCGCGACGACGTGGAGCGGATCATCGCTCGGGCGCAGAGCTTCGCCGAGGTCGGCAGGCGTGACATCAAGAAGGTCCCGACCCTGCGGGGGCGCACCGTCGTCAACCTCTTCTACGAGTCGAGCACCCGCACCAGCTCCTCGTTCGAGCTCGCGGCGAAGCGACTCTCCGCCGATGTGGTCTCGGTCAAGGCCGCGGGTTCGTCTGTGGACAAGGGCGAGTCGCTCAAGGACACGGTCTTCACCCTCAGCGCGTACGCCCCCGAGGCGATCGTGATCCGCTCGCCGCACGCTGGGGCGGCACAGCTCGTGACCCGCTGGACCGAGGCAGCCGTGATCAACGCAGGGGATGGGAAGCACGAGCATCCGAGCCAGGCCCTGCTCGACGTCTACACGCTCCGCGAGCGGCTCGGGGCACTCGAGGGCAAGCGGATCTGGATCGTCGGCGATGTGCTCCACAGTCGCGTCGCCCGCTCCTGCGCGCTCGCCTTCCGGCTGATGGGCGCGGAGGTCACGCTCTGCGGCCCGCCGACGTTGATCCCGCGGAACGCCGAGGAGGCGTTGGGATGCGAGGTCGCCTACGACCTCGACGGCCTCTCGGAGGCCGACGTCGTCTACGCCCTGCGGATGCAACGGGAGCGGATGGGCGAGTCCTTCGTGCCGTCGCTGCGCGAGTACGCCGCGCGGTATCAGATCGACTCGCGGCGCCTCGGGCCGCGCCAATTGCTCATGCACCCGGGGCCCGTCAATCGCGGCGTGGAGCTGTCGCCCGAGGTGATCGATGGGCCGAGCTCGTTGATCACGGCTCAGGTCTCGAGCGGCCTGGTGGTCCGGATGGCGATCCTCTACGAGCTGCTCGCCGGCGGCGGCGACGGTCGCGATCGAGGCCCGACGCCCGACACGGAGCTGCCTGCGCCGACGCCGATCGGGGAGCCGGCGTGACGGAGGAGCGCCGCGCGATCTCCTCGCTCGACTGGCGGGGTGCAGGTGCCGAGGCCGAGGAGCTGGTGCTCCGCCGCGCGAGCGTGCTCGACCGGCGCTCTGGCATCGACGGCGTCCACGACGTCGTCGTCCGGGCCGGCGAGGTCGCCGAGCTCGCCGAGCCCGGCGGGGCGGCCGTCGAGGGAGCCGAGGAGGTCGACGCCGAGGGGCTGAGCGTCTTCCCGGCCTTCTTCGACCCGCACGTCCACCTGCGCACGCCCGGGCGCGAGGACGCCGAGGACATCGAGACGGGCACCCGCGCGGCGGCAGCGGGCGGCTTCTGTGGCGTGCTGGCGATGGCGAACACCGAGCCGCCGGTCGACGACGCGGCAGCCGTCAACTCGCTTCGCGAGCGCGCCCGTCACGAGGCCGCGGTGCCCGTGGGCTTCCTCGCCTGCGTGACGCGTGGGATGGATGGCGAGGAGCTGACCGAGATGGCCGAGCTCGCCGACACCGGTGCGGTGGGGTTCTCGGACGATGGGCTTCCGGTGCGAAGCGCTCGAGTGCTGCAAAGGGGGCTGCAATATCAGCGCCTCGCAGGCCTGCCGATCGCCCTTCACGAGGAGGATCCCGAGCTCTCGGGGGAGGGCGTGATGCACGAGGGGACGGTCTCGGCCGCCCTCGGGCTCGCGGGGATTCCGTCCGTGTCCGAGTCGACGGCGATCGCCCGCGACGCGGCGCTGGCGGCCTACGAGGGGGCCCGAATCCACGTGCAGCACCTCTCGGCGCGCGAATCCGTCGAGGCGGTCGAGGCCGCGCGCGCAGCGGGCGTCGCGCTCACGTGCGAGGCGACCCCGCACCATCTGACGCTTACCGACGAGGAGGTGCGAAGCCTCGACTCCCGGTTCAAGATGAACCCGCCGCTTCGCTCCGAGGACGATCGCCGCGTCCTGATCGACGCGCTGCGCGCAGGGACGATCGACTGCGTCGCCACGGATCACGCGCCCCACGCGAGCGAGGACAAGGAGGTGCCGTTCGAGCAGGCGGCGATGGGCGTCACGGGCCTGGAGACGGCGTTCGCGGTCCTCCACACTGAGCTGGTGCTCCCGGGCGAGCTCGAGTTGGCGACGCTGGTGGAGCGCCTGAGCGCAGGCGCGGAGGCCTTCGGGTTCGAGCCGCCGGCGCTCGCCGCCGGGAGTCCCGCGAACCTGGTGCTCGTGGATACGGAGGCGGAGTGGGAGGCGGGCTCGGACGGCTGGGAGAGCCGTTCGCACAACTCCTGCTTCACCGGGCTCAGCCTCCGCGGCCGGGTGCTGATGACGGCGGTCGCCGGGCGGGTCGCCTACAGGCAGCGCAGCTTCGCGATCGGGGCAGCGGCTTGACAGCGCCGACCAAGCTGGACCCGACGCGCGCCGCGCTCGTCGTGGTCGACGTCCAGGAGGCGTTCCGCAAGGCGGTGCCGACGTTCGACGACGTCGCGCGCGCCGCGGCGACCCTGGTGGAGGGCGCCGAGGCGACGGGAGTCCCGGTCCTGGTCACGGAGCAGTATCCGAAGGGGCTCGGCCACACGGTGGCCGAGATCGCGAAGCGCCTGCCGGAGGGCGTCGAGCCGCTCGAGAAGGTCTGCTTCTCGGCGCTCGACGCGGAGGGATTCGATTTGGGTGGCCGGGATCAGGCGATCGTGTGCGGGATCGAGACCCACGTGTGCGTCAACCAGACGACGCTCGACCTGCTCGAGGACGGCGTCGAGGTGCACGTGGTGAAGGACGCAGTCGGATCGCGCTTCGAGGAGAACCGGGAGATCGGGCTCGAGAAGGTGGAGCGCGCCGGCGCCGTGATCACCAGCGTGGAGACGGCTCTCTTCGAGCTCGTGGGTCGGGCGGGGACGGACGAGTTCAAGCGGGTGCAGCAGCTGATCCTCGACTACGCGCCGAATCCAGCGTGAGCGGCTTCATCCTGCTCGAGGACGGGACGCGGCTCGACGGCGAGCTCTGCGGCGCCCAGGGCGCCGAGGTGACCGGGGAGGTCGTCTTCAACACTGCGATGACCGGTTACCAGGAGGCGGTGACGGACCCGTCCTACGCGGGTCAGATCATCGCCTTCACCTATCCCCTGGTCGGCAACTACGGCGTCGCCGCGGGCGCGATGGAGTCCGATCGCATCCAGGCCCGGGGCGTGATCATGCGAGAGGCAAAGAACGGCGAGGACTCGGCCGAGGCCGAGGGCGGGTGGCTCGACTGGCTGCGCGGCTGCGGCGCAGCCGCGATCTCAGGCGCCGACACGCGGGCCCTCGTGCGCCACATCCGCGCCCGGGGCGCCATGCGCGGCGGGATCTTCTCCGCCGCGACCTCGGAAGCCGAGGCGCGGGCCAGGGTCGAGGCGGAGCCATCGATGGCCGGCGCCGACCTCGCGCGGGCGGTGACCCCGGGGGAGCCGGTGGAGCTCGTCGGCGATGGCCCGCACATCGTCGGCATCGACACCGGCATCAAGCTCTCGATCATCCGGCAGTTCCGCGAGCGCAATTGCCGGGTGACACTTCTGCCCTGCCCGGCCGGCGCCTCCGAGGTGCTCGATCGCGAGCCCGACCTGGTTTTCCTCGCGAACGGGCCCGGGGACCCGGCGGCGCTCGACTACGTCGTCGACACCGTGCGCGAGCTCGTCGGCCGCAAGCCCATCGTCGGCATCTGCCTCGGCCACCAGCTGCTCTGTCGGGCGGTGGGCCTGGAGACGTTCAAGCTCCCATTCGGCCACCGCGGCGCGAATCACCCGGTCAAGGACCTGGAGAGCGGCAGGATCGAGATCACGTCCCAGAACCACGGCTTCGCCGTTCGCCCGCCGGACGGGGGCGAGCGGATCGAGGCGGACGAGCCGGTGGGCTGGGAGACGGACTTCGGCGCCGCCGAGCTCACCCACCTGAACCTCTACGACCGCACGGTCGAGGGGCTAGCGCTCCGGGACGTCCCGGGCTGCACCGTGCAGTACCACCCCGAGGCGGGTCCGGGACCGCACGACGCGCGCCACCTGTTCGATCGCTTCCTGGAGCTGGCGGCGTGAGCCCACGAATGAAGCTTTCCCCGACCTATAGGTCAGACAAGGCTGCAGTCGACGTCGCTTGGACCCATGCCTAGGCGCGAGGACATTGAGAAGATCCTGCTGATCGGCTCGGGGCCGATCGTGATCGGGCAGGCGGCGGAGTTCGATTACTCCGGCGTCCAGGCGTGCAAGGTGCTGCTCGAGGACGGCTACGAGGTCGTGCTCGTGAACTCGAATCCGGCGACGATCATGACCGATCCCGAGTTCGCCGACCGGACCTACATCGAGCCGCTCCGTCCCGACTCGGTCGCGCGGATCGTCGAGCGCGAGCGTCCGGACGCGCTCCTGCCCACGCTCGGCGGTCAGACGGCTCTCAACCTCGCGAAGGCGCTTCAAGACGACGGCACGCTGGAGCGCCTCGGCGTCGAGCTGATCGGCGCCGACTACGAGGCGATCCACCGCGCCGAGGACCGCGAGGCCTTTCGCGCGACGATGGAGGGCGCGGGGCTGCGGGTTCCGTGGTCGACGATCGTGCACTCGGTTGGCGACGCTGAACGGGGCCTCGAGCGCGGCGAGATCCGGCTCCCGGCGATCGTGCGTCCCGCCTTCACGCTGGGTGGGGAGGGAGGTGGAGTGGGGAGGACCGAGACCGAGCTCGCCCAGGTCGTCTCCGAGGGGCTCGCGGCGAGCCCGATCAACCAGGTCCTGGTCGAGGAGTCGGTGCTCGGCTGGGGGGAGTTCGAGCTCGAGGTGATGCGCGATCGAAACGACAACGTGGTCGTCATCTGCTCGATCGAGAACGTGGATCCGATGGGCGTCCACACGGGCGACAGCGTCACGGTCGCACCCGCCCAGACCCTCACCGACGCCCGCTACCAGGAGCTTCGCGACCAGGCGCTGCGGGTGATCCGAGCGGTCGGCGTGGAGACGGGGGGCTCGAACATCCAGTTCGCCGTCAACCCGCGAACGGGCGAGATCGTCGTGATCGAGATGAACCCCCGCGTCTCGCGCTCGTCCGCGCTCGCCTCCAAGGCGACGGGGTTTCCGATCGCCAAGATCGCCGCCAAGCTGGCGGTGGGCTACGCGCTGGAGGAGATCCCCAACGACATCACAGAGGCGACGCCGGCCTCCTTCGAGCCCACGATCGACTACGTGGTCACCAAGGTGCCGCGGTTTGCGTTCGAGAAGTTCCCCGGCGCCGAGGGCTCGCTCTCGACGCACATGAAGTCCGTGGGGGAGGCGATGGCGATCGGGCGGACCTTCCGCGAGTCGTTCGCGAAGGCGATGCGCTCGCGGGAGCTCGACGCACACCCGGAGCCGCCCGACGACATCGCCGAGGTGCTGGCGCGCCTCGAGACCCCGAGTCCCGACCGCTTCGACCTGCTCGCCGGCGCCTTCCGGCGCGGCGTCAGCATCGAGGAGGCGCGGGAGCGGACCTCGATCGACCCCTGGTTCCTGCGGGAGCTTCGGGCCCTCGCGACCGACGGTGACGGCACCCAGGGCCAGCAGCGCACCTTCCGCTCGGTCGACACGTGCGCCGCCGAGTTCGAGGCGCGGACGCCCTACTACTACTCGGCCCACGAGCGCCCGCCGACGCCGCTCCAGGGCGAGGTACGAGCCGGAGAGCGGCCCGCGGTGGTGATTCTGGGCTCCGGCCCGAACAGGATCGGGCAGGGGATCGAGTTCGACTACTGCTGCGTGCACGCGGCGATGACAGTGCGGGAGTCGGGCCGCGACGCGGTGATGATCAACTGCAACCCGGAGACGGTCTCGACCGACTACGACACCTCCGACCGCCTCTACTTCGAGCCGCTGACCGCCGAGGACGTGCTCGCCGTGATCGAGGTCGAGGATCCCGAGGGCGTGATCGTGCAGTTCGGCGGCCAGACGCCGCTGCGGCTGGCGAAGGCGCTCCAGGAGGCGGGGGTCACGCTGCTGGGCACGCCGGTGGACTCGATCGACCTCGCGGAAGACCGGGGCCGCTTCGGCGCGCTGCTGCGACGCCTGGGCATCGCCCATCCCCCGTACGGCACCGCGCACTCCGCCGAGGAGGCGGCGATGATCGCCGAGGACGTCGGCTTTCCGCTCCTCGTCCGCCCCTCCTACGTGCTCGGCGGCCGGGCGATGGAGATCTGCTACTCCGCGGACGGCCTCGCCGCCTACCTGGAGCAGAACGTCAAGGCCGACCAGGAGCATCCGCTGCTTCTAGACCGCTTCCTCGAGGACGCGATCGAGGTCGACGTCGACGCCCTCGCCGACGGCCGCGACTGCCGCGTGGCCGGGATCATGCAGCACGTCGAGGAGGCCGGCGTCCACTCCGGGGATTCCGCCTGCGTGATCCCGCCGATGAGCCTCGGCGCGGAGATGCTCGAGGAGATCGCGGCGACGACCCGCACGATCGCGCTCGAACTCGGGGTGGTGGGCCTCATCAACGTCCAGTACGCGGTCGCCGGGGGAAAGCTCCACGTGATCGAGGCCAACCCGCGCGCCTCCCGCACCGTGCCGTTCGTCTCCAAGGCGATCGGCGCCCCGCTCGCGAAGATTGCCGGTCGGTTGATGCTGGGCGAGTCCCTGGCGGACGTGGAGCTGCCCGAGATGCGAAACGGCCACGTCTCGGTGAAGGAGGCGGTGCTCCCGTTCGCCCGCTTCGCCGGTGCCGACTCGGTGCTGGGCCCGGAGATGAAGTCAACCGGCGAGGTGATGGGCATCGCGGACGACTTTCCGACCGCCTTTGGCAAGGCCCAGGCGGCGGCCGGGGTGGCGCTGCCGGGCGAGGGCACTGTGTTCATCACGGTCACCGACACCGACAAGCCGGCGGCGACCCAGCTCGCGGCGCGATTTCACGATCTCGGCTTCCGGATCATCGCGACCCGCGGCACCGCCCAGGCGATCTCGCGCATGGGAATTCCCGTGGACGCGATCAACAAGATCGCCGAGGGGTCGCCGCACGTGGTCGACTACATCCGAAACCGCGACGTCGACCTCGTGATCAACACGCCGACCGGCAGCGGGGCCCGCTCGGACGGGTACGAGATCCGCACGGCGGCCGTGCGCCACGGCGTCCCGTGCCTGACCACGATGACCGGGGCCTCGGCGGCGGCGCGGGCGATCTTCGCCGCCCGCACGCGCACCGCCGAGCCGCGCTCGCTCCAGGAGCTCCACGCCGCACAGCCCGCGGCCGACATCGGGGCCGCGGAGCCCACCGAGGTCGATTCATGAGCGGCGCCAACGGCCGCGTCCTGGCCCCGATTGGCCGGCGCCGCTGCGCGGTGACCACGAACGTCGCCACCGGCGGGTACCGGCTCTTCTCCGCCCTCGACGAGTCAGGGCCGGTGCCCAGGGCGGGGCAGTTCTACATGCTCGCCGGGGAGCGCTGGGGCTCGGACCTCGGGCGCCCGTACCTGCCGCGCGCGTTCTCCGTCGCGTCGGCCGAGGACGAGGGCGACGGCACCGGGCTCGACTTCCTGGTCGAGGCCGTCGGCCCGGGAACGGAGCTGCTCGCCGGGCTGGCGCCGGGCGACGGGCTCCTCCTCACCGGGCCGCTCGGGCGTCCGTTCTCGAACCCCGCCGGGATCACGCCCGGGGCGGTGGGCGCGGTGCTCGTGGGCGGCGGGATCGGGATCGCCCCGCTGGCGATCCTTCGCCGCCAGCTCGCGGCCGCGGGGATTCCGCAGCGGGTACTGCTCGGATTCCGCGACCGCGAGCACTCGGGAGCGGTGGAGGAGCTGTTCGGCTGCGAGGAGGTGCGGCTCGCCTCGGAGGACGGCCACACGGGCCACCGCGGCTACGTGACGGACCTGCTCGCGGTGCTGCTGGCGGGCGAGGACGCCGCCACCGCAGCCGTCTACGCGTGCGGGCCGCCCGCGATGCTCGAGGCGGTTCGCGAGCTCTGCGCCGACCGCGGGGTCGGAGCCGAGCTGGCGATGGAGGCGCCCATGGCGTGCGGCTTCGGGTCGTGCTTCGGCTGCGCCGTGCCGCTTGCCGCGGGCGGCTACATGCGCCTCTGCGTCGACGGCCCGGTGGTCCGCGCCGACGAGGTCGCGACGGCCCTGGTCGAGGGATCGGGGCACCGATGACCGAGCTGGAGCTCGAACTCTGCGGGATGCGGCTCGCCCATCCGGTGCTGAACGGGTCGGGTACCTTCGACGCGCTCGCCGCCCGCCGGGCGTTCGGGGACGCGCTGCTGGAGCGGTTCCCGTTCAGCGCCTACGTTTCGAAGACGATCACCCCGGAGCCGCGGGGGGGCAACCCGCCCCCGCGCCTCTACGAGACGCCGGCGGGGATGATCAACTCGATCGGCCTTCCCAACAAGGGCCTCGACGGATTCCTGCTCGAGGACCTGCCGGCGCTGGCGGAGCTGCCGGTGCCGCTGATCGTCTCCGTGATGGCGCCGAGCCGCGACGGCTTCGCGCACCTCACTCAGGGCGTCGGCGGTCGCGAGGAGGTCTCGGCGATCGAGCTGAACGTCTCCTGCCCGAACGTCGAGTCTGGGCTGATCGTTGGCGAGCAGGCGCCCGAAACCCTCGCTCTTTTGCAGGCACTTCGTCCGCTGACACCGAAGCCGCTGATCGTCAAGCTCACCCCCAACGTTGCCGACCCAGCGGCCGTGGCGCTGGCGGCGGAGGAGGGGGGAGCGGACGCGGTCTCGCTGATCAACACCCTGCGCGCGAGCGCTCGCGATCCGGCGACCCTCGAGCCATGGCTGGGCGGGGGGAGCGGCGGGCTCAGCGGGCCGGCGATTCGCGCCCTCGCTCTCGATCAGGTGCGCCGAGTGGCCGAGCGCGTCTCGATTCCGGTGATCGGGATGGGCGGGATCTCGTCTGGGGCCGACGCGCTCGAGTTCCTGGCCGCCGGGGCGAGCGCGATCGCGGTCGGGACGGCGAGCTTCCGCGACCCGATGGCGGCGGCGCGGGTGCGCTCGGAGCTCGCCGTGGGGCTCTCCAAACACGGGAGGGACGTGCCTTTGCCAAGCCATCGGGCGTTCACCTCAACCTGAGGTCGAGTCGAATTTCTCCGAAAACCCGGTGAACCCCCTTGCGCGCCGGGCGAGCGGGCATATAATCGCCGCCGCCGATGGTCCCCTCCGTCGAGACCCCTACCGCCGTCCCGGAGAGGACCCACGAACAGAGGATGAAGGCCCTTCGAAGGGCCAACGAGATCCGGACCAAGCGCGCGCAGCTGAAGCGCGACTTGAAGGGGGGGAAGGTGAAGATCGAGAAGCTGCTTCTCGATCCACCGGAGTGGGTTCTCTCGGCGAAGGCCTTCGACATGATCCTCGCGGTGCCGAAGTACGGCCGGGTGAAGGCGAACAAGATCCTCACCCAGTGCCGCATCTCGCCCTCGAAGACGATCGGCGGCCTTTCCGAGCGCCAGCGCGCCGAGCTGGTCCAGTTCCTGCGTCGGTAAGCCGCCGCAAACTTAGGGGAGAGCATTGGACTCCCGCCGCTCTAACGATCAGGATGCGCGGCGTGGCGAAGGTCTTCGTGATCACGGGTCCCTCCGGGGTCGGCAAGGGAACGCTGATCCGCGAGCTCCGCTGGCGCCTCCCGGGGCTCGAGCTCTCGGTGTCGGCGACGACGCGCGAGCCGCGAGACGGGGAGGAGGACGGCCGCGACTACCACTTCCTGAGCCCCGAGGAGTTCAATCGGCGCGCGGATGCGAACGAGTTCCTCGAGCACGCCACCTACAGCGGGAACCGCTACGGGACGCTTCGCAGCGAGGTCGAACGACGCCTCGCGGAAGGGGTCTCGGTCGTGCTCGAGATCGAGGTCCAGGGAGCCCGGCAGGTGCGCGCGGCGATGCCCGAGGCCGTGCTGGTGTTCATCGCGCCGCCCGATCCGGCGGCGCTTCGCGAGCGGCTCGAGGGCCGCGGCACCGATCCCCAGGGGGCCATCGACGAGCGACTTCGTACAGCCGAGCTGGAGCTCGCCGCCCAGGAGGAGTTCCAGCACGTGGTGGTGAACGATGACCTCGACCGCGCGGTGGACGAGCTGGAGGCGATCGTGCGAGCGGAGCTCGAGGCCGGGTAGCGGTTGACGCGGCCACTACACTCCGGAACCAATCACACGCCTCTTTCGCCACCTGAAGGTGGCTCACCGGAATACCTGATGATCAAGCCCCGCGTAGATGAGCTGCTCGAGCGCACCGATTCGCACTACGGCGCCGTCCTGGTGGCCGCGAAGCGCGCGCGGCAGCTGAACAGCTACTACCGCGCCCTCGGCGAGGGCAGCTACGAGGAGTACACGCCTCCGATGGTCGAGACCCACTCGGGCAACTACCTGACGATCGCCCTCGAGGAGCTGGCGGCGGGCAAGATCGACTACCGCTACCGCTCCTAGAAACGCCGCAAGGCGCGGCCCGGGTTGAGCGCGCTGCGCCCGTAGCATTGGGGCATGGCTCGCATCCTCCTGGGGGTGAGCGGCGGCATTGCCGCCTACAAGGCGCTCGAGCTCGCTCGGCTGGCGACGAAGGCGGGCCACGGCGTCCGGGTGCTGATGACCCCCGCCGCGCGGCGGTTCGTCGGCCCGGCCTCGTTCGAGGCGATCGTGGGTGCCCCGGTGCTAAGCGACGAGTTCGAGCGCGACCCGATGCGGGGCGCGTTCCCCGGTGAGCCAGCCGCGGATCACGATCCGATCGGCCATCTCGCGGTGGTCGCGAACGCGGACGCCTACCTGATCGCGCCCGCGTCGGCGAACACGCTCGGCAAGCTCGCGGGGGGTCTTGCCGACTCGATGGTCACCACCTCCTTCCTCGCCTGCACTGCCCCGCGGGCCGTCGCCCCGGCGATGAACGACCGTATGTACGCCGATCCGGCGACGCAGGCGAACCTGGCGACCCTGCGCGAGCGCGGCGTGCACGTGATCGAGCCCGACGCCGGCGCGCTCGCCTCGCGCGGCGAATGGGGCGTGGGCCGGCTGCCCGACCCCGAGCGCCTGCTCGCCGAGGTAGAGGCGCTGCTGCCGGCGCCCGCCGGGGCCTGGGACGGCATCCGGGTCGTGGTCACCGCGGGGGGGACGCGGGAGCCGATCGATCCGGTCCGCTTCATCGGCAACCGATCGAGCGGCCGGATGGGGTTGGGGCTCGCGGCCGCGGCCGCCGCCCGCGGAGCCGAGGTGATCCTGATCGCCGCCAACGTCAACCTGCCCGAGCCACCGGGCGTGCGGAGGATCGACGTCGAGACCGCGGCCGAGCTCGAGGACGCTGTCGCCGCCGAGTTCGGGGATGCCCATGTGCTGCTGATGGCGGCGGCGGTCGCCGATTTCCGGCCCGCGGAGGCGGCCGGGACCAAGATCCCGCGAGCGGGGGAGGGGGCGCTCGAGCTGCGGCTGGAGCGGACGGACGACGTCCTCGCGCGGGTCGCCGGCTCGCGGACCGACGACCAGATCCTGGTCGGGTTCGCCGCCGAGCAGGGGCCCGATGCGATCGCCCGAGCGCGGGCCAAGCTCGAGCGCAAGGGGGTGGACGCGATCGTCTTCAACGACGTCTCCCGCGCCGATATCGGGTTCGACTCGGAGCGAAACGAGGTCACGATCGTCGAGGCCGCGGGCGAGCACCACGTCCCGCTCGCGAGCAAGGAGGAGGTCGCCGAGGCGATCCTCGACCGGGTCGGGGCGCTGCGTGGCGCGCCGGCACGCGCCACCTGAGCGTTTGCGCCGCCGCCTACACTGGGTTGTTCAGTGAGGGGCAAGGACGAACAACGCTCGGAGGCCACGTACACCCTCTACCGGCGCGGCTTGGAGCTGCTCGAGGACGGCAGCTTCGGTGAGGCCACCGTCCCGCTCGCCGAGGCGGCGCGCCGCGCTCCGGAGAAGAGCTCCGTGCGCGAGGCGTTGGGGCGCGCGTACTTCCGCAACCGCCAATTCGCGGAGGCGGCCGCCGAGTTCCAGGCGGTCGTCGAGACCCATCCGGTCAACGACTACGCGCACTTCTGCCTCGGGCGGGCGCTGAGCCTGACGGGACACAAAGAGCGAGCCCGCCACCACCTCGCGCTGGCTTCGAACCTGCGTCCCGAGCGCCGCGACTACCGGATCTACCGCGAGCGCCTCGCGGCGAGCTGAGCCGAACGGGCGCGTCGCCCGCGGCCTCTACGATCGGCGCCGATGAGGGCGCTCGTCCAGCGGGTCAGCCGGGCGTCGGTGGCCGTGGGCGGCGAGGAGGTGGCCGCGATCGGGGCCGGATTGGTCGTACTGCTCGGCGTGCGCGTCGGCGATCGCGACGAGGACGCCGACCGCCTCGCCGACAAGGTCAGGGCGCTGCGGATCTTCGACGACGCGCAGGGGCGGATGAACGAGCCGCTCGGCGATCGGGAGGTCCTGTGCGTGAGCCAGTTCACGCTCTACGCGGATGCTCGGAAGGGCAATCGCCCGAGCTACGTCGACGTGGCCCCGGCGGCGCAGGCCGAGCCGCTCTATGCCCGTTTCTGCGAGCGCCTCGGCGCGCGCCGCGGGGAGTTCGGGGCGCGGATGGCGGTCGAGCTGACGGGCGACGGGCCGGTCACCCTGATGCTCGAGACGTGAGCGCAGGGCGCCCCGGGCGGGCGCGGGCGCGCCCTGGCGCGGATCGCTCGTTGGCCACGCACCCGCGGCTATACTCACTTTCGCTCTTTTCGTACCCGAACCCCTGACCAGAGGTGGGCCCGGGCCCACCCTTTTTTTCGGCCTATGACAGACCTTCAGCAGCTTCAGCAGACCATCGAGACGCGGATCCGCGGACTGGATCCGGAGCTCGAGCTGGTCGCCCTCGAGCGGCCCTCGGCGGGCAGCCTGCGGCTGTTCGTCGATCATCCCGAGGGCGTCGATCTGGCACTGTGCGAACGGGTCACCGACGCCCTTCGGGACCTGCTCGACCGCTTCTCGCTCGAGGTCTCCTCGCCGGGGGCGGACCGGCCGTTGACGAAGCCGGAGCACTTCCGACGCTTCCTCGGCCGCAGGGTTCGGGTGCGCACCCGTGAGGCGATCAGCGGCCAGCGAAGCTTCACCGGCATGTTGACTGGTGCCGACGAGAGCACCGTCTCGGTCGACGGAGGCGGCGGCCCGGTCACGATCCCGCTCTCCGGCATCCGGCGCTCGAACCTCGTTCCCGACCCAAGCGTGTGACCAGGAGGTATCGACTTTGAGCCGTGAGATCGTCGAGGCGATCAAGGGCCTCGAACAGGAAAAGGGAATCGACGCTGAGACGCTGATGGCGGCGCTCGAGGACGCGCTGCTCTCCGCGTACAAGAAGACCCCGGGCGCGGCGAAGTACGCGCGCGTGGACCTCGACCGCAACACGGCCGACTTCCGCGTCTACGAGCTGATCCTGCCGCCGGAGCTCGAGGAGAAGCTTCTCGCCCAGGCGCAGGAGCAGCAGGAGCAGGAGATCGATCCCGAGACGGGCGAACTGCGCGAGCCGGAGGAGCCCGAGCTCGACCCCGAGATGCTCCGGCCCTACGAGGATCAGATCAAGAGCCGCGACGTCACTCCGGACGACTTCGGGCGCATCGCCGCCCAGACCGCCAAGCAGGTGATCCTCCAGCGGATCCGCGAGGCCGAGCGCCAGATGATGTTCGAGGAGTACCAGGACCGGGTCGGAGAGCTGGTCACCGGAATCATCCAGCAGTCGGACAACCGTTACACCCTTCTCCAGCTGCGCGAGCGGGTCGAGGCGCTGCTGCCGCGCTCCGAGCAGGTGTGGAACGAGCGCTACGACCACGGCATGCGCGTGAAGGCGGTGATCACCGACGTGTCCGCCGAGGGCAAGGGGCCGAGCATCGTCGTCTCGCGCCGCAGCCCCGAGCTGATCAAGAGCCTGTTCGAGCTGGAGGTGCCCGAGATCGCCGACGGGCTGGTCGAGATCGTCGGGGTCGCGCGTGAGCCCGGCTACCGCTCGAAGATCGCGGTGATCTCCCACGCGGACGGAGTCGACCCGGTGGGCGCCTGCGTCGGCCCACGCGGCTCGCGGGTGCGCATGGTCGTCTCCGAGCTGCGAGGCGAGAAGATCGACATCATCCCCTTCAACGAGGAGCCGGCCCGCTTCGTCGCCAAGGCGCTCTCCCCGGCGCGTGTGCGCGAGGTGCTCGTCGACGACGAGACCAAGGAGGCGACGGTGATCGTCCCCGACGATCAGCTCTCGCTGGCCATCGGGCGCGAGGGCCAGAACGCGCGGCTGGCCGCGAAGCTGACGGGCTGGAAGGTGGACATCAAGTCCGAGACCGAGTTCAGCCAGGACGAGGAGCTCGAGTACGAGGAGGCCGAGGAGCTCGACGGGCGCTGCGCGGCGGTGCTCTCCGCCGGTAGGCGCTGCCCCAACGCCGCGCTCGAGGGCTCGCGCTACTGCGGCCTGCCCCAGCACCAGGCGCTGGCTCGCCTCTCCACCAATCAGGTGAACGTGCTCTCCGCGCTCTCCGACGAGGAGGTCGCACTGCTCGCCGACCCCAACGCCGGCGAGGCGACCGTCGAGCCGCTGGTCGAGCGCGCCGAGTCGGCGTTCTCGGAGGCGGAGACGCCCGCCGAGGAGGCACCCGAGGGGGAGGCGGAGGAGGCCGAGGTGCCCGAGGAGCCGGTCGAGCCGTCCCCCGAGGAGGAGGGTGAGGAGACCGAGGCACCCGCCGAGGAAGGCGAGGAGACCGAGGCGCCCGCGGAGGAGCCGGTCGCCGAGGCCGAGGAGCCCGAAGAGGTCGAGGAAGTTGAAGAGGTCGAGGAGGATGAGTCCCCCGAGCCGGCCGATGAGCCCGACGAGCTCCAGGAGGCGATCGAGGAGGCGGAGCCGGCCGAAACCGGGGCGGAGTCCGGGGACTCCGCCGGGGCGGCGACGGAGGAGACCGCGCGTGTCGGCGCAGGATCTAGCGAGGAAGGCGAAGCTGGCGAGGGCGCTGACGATTGAGTAAGAAGCGCGTCCACGAGATCGCCAAGGCCCAGGGGCTGACCAGCAAGGAGGTGATCGCCGCGCTGAACCGCGCGGGGATCGAGGTGACCGCGGCGGCGTCGAGCGTCGAGGAGGACGTGGCGCTGAAGGCCCTCGAGGGAGCCAACGGTGGCGACGGCGCGGCGGGGACCAAGCCCGACGGAGCGCCGAAGGCGAAGCCCAAGCCGAAGCCCGACGGCGCCAAGCCGGCCGGGGAGCGCGCCCCTCAGGCCGGCGCCAAGCAGTCTCCGGCTCGCCCGCGCGCCCGCGCGGAAGGCGGCACGACGGCCACCGGCCCGGGCGCGAAGAAGCGGCGCCGAGTGGTCATCGACTCCCAGGCCTCGCGGCGGGAGCACCAGGGTCCGCCGCCCCCGCAGCGGCCGCCCAGGCGTCGTGGCGGACGCCGCCGCCGCCCGCTGCTCGAGGAGCCGCCCAAGGCGCCGGTGGAGGTCGCCGAGCCGGAGGCGATCAAGGTCAACTCGGGCGCGACCGTCCGCGAAGTGGCGGAGACGCTCGGTGTTGGAAGCGCCGAGGTGATCAAGCTGCTGATGCAGAAGGGCGAGATGGCGACCCTCACCCAGACGCTTCCCGACGAGACGATCGAGGCGCTAGCGAAGGAGCTCGATCGGAAGATCGAGATCGTCACTGCCGCCGAAGAGACGGCCGACGAGCCCGAGTACGAGGACGAGCCCGATGAGCTTGTCGAGCGCCCACCCGTCGTGACCATCATGGGCCACGTCGATCACGGCAAGACCTCGCTGCTCGACGCGATCCGGCAGACCGAGGTGGCCGCGGGGGAGGCCGGTGGCATCACCCAGCACATCGGCGCCTACCAGGTCCATCAGGACGGCAACACGATCAGCTTCATCGACACCCCCGGCCACGAGGCGTTCACGGCGATGCGCGCCCGCGGCGCCAAGGTCACCGACATCGCGGTGATCGTCGTCGCCGCCGACGACGGCGTTATGCCGCAGACGGTCGAGGCGATCGACCACGCCCGGGCCGCCGAGGTCCCGATGCTGGTCGCGGTCAACAAGATCGACAAGGAGGGCGCCGATCCGAACAAGGTCCGCGGCGAGCTGGCGGCCGAGGGCCTTACCCCAGAGGACTGGGGCGGGGACACGGTGTTCGTAGACGTCTCGGCGAAGACCAGGGAGGGCCTCGACAACCTGCTCGAGATGATCGCCCTGGTCGCGGAGGTCGAGGAGCTGAAGGCGAACCCGGACGCGCCGGCTTCGGGAACCGTGATCGAGTCCCACCTCGATCCCGGCCGTGGCCCGGTTTGCACGGTGCTCGTTCAGCGTGGGACGCTCCACATCGGCGACGCCCTGGTCGCGGGCCCGCAGTGGGCGAAGGTCCGTGCGATGCAGGACCACAAGGGCACGCGCGTGGAGGAGGCTCGGCCCGGTGACCCGGTCGAGGTCCTCGGCTTCGACGGCGTCTGCGAGGCCGGTGAGCGAGTCGATGCGGTCGAAAACGAGCGCCGTGCCCGACAACTCGCGAACGAGCGCGCCCAGCGCCTCAAGACCGAGCAGCTCGCCCGCCGCCAGGCTCGCAAGGTCACCCTCGACGAGGTCTTCGCGAAGGCCAAGGAGGGTGAGCTCAACGAGCTCAACATCGTGGTCAAAGCGGACGTCTCGGGCTCGCTCGAGGCGCTCCAGGACGAGGTCGCGAAGCTGCCCCAGGATCAGATCGCCGTCAACGTGATCCACGCCGCGCCGGGTGGGATCAACGAGTCCGACGTGATGCTGGCTGCCGCGTCCGACGCGATCATCATCGGCTTCAACGTCCGGCCCCTCGCCGACGCACGCCGCGCCGCCGAGCGCGAGGGCGTGGAGATCCGCACGTACTCGGTGATCTACAAGGTGACCGAGGAACTGCGCGCAGCGATGGAGGGCATGCTCGAGCCCGAGGAGGTCGAGGAGGCGCTCGGCCAGGCCGAGGTCAAGGAGCTATTCCGCTCCTCGCGCTGGGGCACGATCGCCGGCTGCCAGGTCACTGACGGCAAGGTGGTCCGAAACGGCGAGGTCCGCCTGATCCGCGACGGCGCCGTCGTCTGGACCGGCAGGATCGCCTCGCTGCGGCGGTTCAAGGACGACGTCGCCGAGGTCGAGGAGGGCCTCGAGTGCGGGATCGTCCTCGAAAACTTCCAGGACGTCAAGGTCGACGACGTGCTCGAGGTCTTCGAAACAAAGCAGGTCGAAAAGACCCTCGAGTAGCGCGATAAGCGTCGCCTGCCGTTGTCCTCGCCGGATCGTCTCGCTCACGTACGTGCTCAGTACGCTCGCGTCCCGATCCGGCTGCGTCCTAGGCAGGCTCGCTTCTCGCGCTCCTCAACGGGGCGGGCCGGCGTACGCTTGACGCGTGGCCGCCTACGTCTGCCTGATCGAGGTTCGCTTGCACCTCAACGACGCCGGCAGCCTGAAATCGAAGCGCAAGGTCGTGAGCTCGCTGAAGGCCCAGGTGCGGCAGCGGTTCGGTGCCTCGGTGGCGGAGGTCGACGGCCACAACACGTGGCAGCGGACGACGCTCCTGTGCGCGCTGGTCGGGGGCGGGGAGGTCGCGAGGCGGGCCGACGAGCTGGAGCGGTTCGTCGAGGCGCGCTGCCCCGACGCGTGCGGGTTCGACCGCAGGCTGCTGAGCATGACGGACCTCGACGATTGATTCCGTCCGGCCAGGCGCGCGCACGGGCGCCGCACGGCCGACGGGAGCTATAGTCGCGCCGCTATGACCTCCGGTGGCGTCGACAGAATGCGGCGCGTCAACGAGGTGATGCGTGAGGTGATCGGGTCGGCGATCAGCTCCGAGCTCGAGGACCCAAGGATTGGATTCGTCACCGTGACCGCCGTTGACACCAGCTCTGACCTGCGCACGGCGCGGGTCTACGTCAGCGTGCTCGGCGACGAGGGCGAGCGCGAGGCGACGCTGGCCGCGCTCGCATCCTCGCACGGCCTGCTTCAGGCGGCGGTGGCGCGTGAGATGCGGATGAAGCGGACGCCGACCCTCACCTTCCACTACGACGAGGGGCCCGAGCGCGGCGTGCGGATCTCAAGCCTGCTCGAGGGATGAGCGAGGTCGCGACCAAGCCGAGCTCGGACCTCGAGCAAGTGCTAGCGGAGCTGCGCGAGGGCGAGCGGTTCCTGCTCACCTGCCACGAGGGCCCCGACGGCGACGCGCTGGGCTCGCTGCTGGCCCTCAACCACATCCTCCGGCAGCTCGGCAAGGACACCGTGATGTTCCTCGACGCGAAGGAGTTCCCGCTCCCCATCGAGTACCGCTTCATGCCCCTGGAGGAGGTGTTCCACGAGCCGCCGGCCGACGTCGTCGACCGCGTCCTCGTGTTCCTCGACTGCGGCAACATCGATCGGATGCCGGTCGAGTTCCTGCGCCGGGAGGGCGCGCACGTGATCAACATCGATCACCACCACGACAACACGCGGTTCGGCAGCGTCAATGTCGTCGATACGGGTGCCTCGTGCACCGCCGAGATCGTCTACGAGCTCGCCAAGCGGCTGGGGGTGGAGGTGACGCCGGAGATCGCCTCGGCGCTGTACGTCGCGCTGATCACCGACACCGGCCGGTTCATGTACGAGAACACCGGCCCGAACGCCCACCGGATGGCGGCCGAGCTGATCGAGGCCGGCGTCGACGTGCACGACACCTACCGCCGCCTGTACGAGCGGGTGCCGATCGAGAAGGTGAAGCTGGTGGCGCGGGCGCTGGAGAAGATCGAGCGCTTCGACGGTGGCCGGGTCGCGCTCACGTACATCTCGCATGCCGACTATCGCGACACGGGCGCGTCGGAGGTCCTGACCGAGGGGATCATCGACTACGTGCGGGCGCTTGAGGGCACGTCGGTCGCCGGCGTCATCCGGGACAAGACCGACGGCGGCAACTGGGCGCGAAAGGTCAGCCTGCGCTCCACCGACGGCCGCGTCGACGTCTCCGCGATCGCCCGCAAGCACGCTGGCGGCGGGCACCCGCGGGCTGCCGGGTTCGGCACCGATCTCCCCTACGAGGAGCTGATCGGCTTTCTGCGGGCGGAGGTTGCGGAGCAGCTTGGGTGACCCACCCGGGGTCGTGCTCGCCGACAAACCGGCCGGCGTCAGCTCGCACGACGTAGTCGTCCGCATCCGGCGCCGGTTCAAGGCAAAGGCAGGCCACGCCGGGACCCTCGACCCCTTCGCTACCGGGCTGCTGATCGTGCTCGTGGGCCGCGAGGCCACGCGCGAGCAGCGCCGCTTCATGGAGCTGCCGAAGACCTACCGAGCCGTGGCCCGCTTAGGCGCCGTCTCGACCACCGACGATCCCGAGGGCGAGATCACGGAAACGGGCGTCGTGCCCGCGAGCCTGGAGCTGCCCACCGGCGAGCTCCGCCAGCGGCCCCCGGCCTTCTCCGCGGTGAAGGTCGGCGGGGTGCGCGCGTACCGGCGCGCCCGGCGCGGCGAGGAGGTCGAGATGCCCCCGCGCCTCGTTCACGTCCACCGCTTCGAGCAGCTCTGGCGCGAGGACGACCGGGTGGGGCTGGAGATCGAGTGCTCGTCGGGTACCTACGTGCGCAGCCTGATCGCCGAGCTCGGCGACGCGTACTGCACCGAGCTCCGTCGCACGGCGATCGGCCCCTTCTCGGTGGAGGAGGCCGATAGGGACCGCCTCGTGCCGCTCGCCGAGGCGCTCGCTCGCGTACCCGGCTGACGCAGCTGCTCACGCGCCTCGGCCCGAGTTGGCAGAGTTCCGGCCCGTGAGCATCAGGGTGACCCGGCTTCCCGACGCCGAGCGGCGGCCGCGCCACGTCGCGATCGGGGTCTTCGACGGCGTCCACGTCGGGCACCGACAGGTGATCGATCGCGCGGACACCGTGCTCACCTTCGACCCGCATCCGCTGCGCGTGATCCATCCCGAAGCGGCGCCGAAGCTGATCATGCCGTTCGAGATCAAGCGGGACGTGATCGAGGGACTGGCGGTCGAGGAGCTGGTCATCATCCCGTTCGACGAGGAGTTCTCGAAGATCGAGGCGCAGGAGTTCTGCCGGCGGGTCCTCGTCGAGACGCTCGACGCCAAGCAGGTCTCGGTGGGGGAGAACTTCCGCTTCGGCGCCAAGGCGCAGGGTGGCCCGGCGATGCTGGGCGCGAGAACGGAGTTCTCCACCCGGGTCGTCCCGCTGGTCGAGGTCGACGGCGAGACCGTCTCCTCGAGCCGGGTGCGGGCGCTGGTCGCGGCGGGCGAGGTCGACGCGGCGATGCGCTGCCTTGGGGCGCCGTTCCTGCTCGAGGGGGAGGTCGTGGAGGGCGATCGCCGGGGGCGCGAGCTGGGCTTTCCAACCGCCAACATCGTCCCCGACGACGAGCTCGTGTCACCCGGCCACGGGGTGTACGCGGCGTTCGCCAACGGGTTGCCGGCGGCGGTCAACGTCGGCGTCCGGCCCACCTTCGAGACCGGCCGAGGGCTGCTCGTCGAGGCCTATCTGATCGACCACGAGGCCGACCTCTACGGGCGCATCCTGCGGGTCGCGTTCATCGCCAGACTGCGTGGCGAGAAGCGCTTTCCGAGCGTCGAGGACCTGGTCGCGCAGATGCATCGAGACGTCGAGGAGGCCCGAGAGCTCTGTGCTAGCTTCTCTCCTCCGTAGCGGCCCGCCCGCTACGTTTTTTCTGAGATGACGCTGACGAAGGAAAGAAAGGCCGAGCTGGTCGGCAAGTACGGTCGCTCCGACGGCGACACCGGCTCGGCGGAGGTACAGGTGGCGCTGCTGACGGAGCGGATCAACGAGCTCACCGAGCATCTGCGCACCCACCGCAAGGACCACCACTCACGCCGCGGATTGCTGATGCTGGTCGGCAAGCGCCGTCGACTGCTCCGCTACCTCGAGAGCAGCGACCTGGAGCGCTACCGCGCCCTGGTCGCCGACCTCGGCTTGCGGCGCTGACGCGATGATCGAGCCGGGCGTCCCGGCGCCCGACTTCACGCTCCCGAACCATCAGGGCAAGGAGGTTGCCCTCGTCGGCCTGCGGGGCGAGCGGGTGGTGCTGTGCTTCTACCCCAACGACTTCAGCCCGGTGTGCAGCGACCAGCTGGCGATCTACCAGGAGGTGAAGCCCGAGCTCGACGCCGCCGGCGCGACGCTGCTCGGAATCAGCGTCGACCACACCTGGGCCCACCGCGCCTTCCGCAAGCAGCTCGGGATCGACTTCGCCCTGCTCGCGGACTTTCACCCCAAGGGCGAGGTCTGCCGGGCCTACGGCGCCTATCTCGAGGACTACGGGACCGCGAACCGCTCGCTGGTCCTGATCGACCCCGCGGGCACCGTCAGGTGGGTCCACGAGTCGCCCACTCCGCTCGAGATCCCCGGTGCCAATCTGATCTTCGACGCGCTGGGCGACCTGGGCTAGCGGGTATTCCTGGAGGGGCATTCATGCCCCGAAACAGGCATGTGAAGTGATTCGATGAGCGAGCTCACCAGCGCCTCGGTGCCGGCCGTCGGCCCGGCCGACCACACCACGGGCGAGGGACCGGCGGCGATCCTCTACCTCGATCTCGCCTGCCCCCACTGCGCGGCGGCCTGGGAGCGGATCCGCCCCCTCGCGCTGCGGCTCTGCGTGCGTCACTTCCCGGTGGCCCGAAAGCACCCGCGGGCGCCGGCCCTGCACGCCGCGGCCGAAGCCGCGGCGCTCCAGTCGGAGGAGGCGTTCTGGGGGATGTGGGACTCGCTCTACGCCGATCGCGGCAGGGTCGATGACCCACACCTGTGGGAGCGCGCCGAACGCCTCGGTCTGGACCTCGAGCGGTTCGAGCGCGACCGGCGCTCCGAGGCTGTGTCCGGGCGCATCCGGCGGGACTTCGAGTCCGGGATTCGCGCCGGCGTCGCGGCGACCCCGGCCGGGTTCGTGGGCGGTGACGCGATCGCGGGTGACGTTCCGGGGGCGCTCGCTGCGCTGGTGTGAGATCGCGGCCTGTGTAACATCGCGACCGTAAGAGAACGAGAGTTCTGAGCTAGTAGCGGTCGCCAACCGGGCGGCCGAAAGGAAGACATGAGCATGTTTGACGTGAGCCGCGTCTCGGCGGAGGTAGGCGGCAAGGAGATCTCCTTCGAGACGGGCAAGCTGGCCCGCCAGGCGGGTGGGGCAGTGGTCGTGCGCGCAGGCGACACGATGGTCCTCAGTACGGCGACGGTCGGCAACCTGCGGGACGTCGACTTCCTGCCGCTGACCGTGGACGTGGAGGAGAAGCATTACGCGGCCGGGAAGATCCCCGGCTCGTTCTTCCGCCGTGAGGCGCGAGCGGGCGAGAAGGCGACCCTGACCGCGCGGATGATCGACCGTCCGATCCGCCCGCTGTTCCCGAAGGGATGGCATTACGAGACCCAGCTGGTGTGCCAGCCGATGTCGGTGGACCACGTGCACCCCTACGACATCCTGGCGATGAACGGCGCCTCCGCCGCGATCGCGATCTCCGAGATCCCCGTGCCGACCCACGTCGGCGCAGTTCGGATCGGAAAGCTCGACGGCGACTTCGTCGTCAACCCGGAGGAGGAGACACTCCAGGACCTGGAGATGGACCTGATCGTCTCCGGCTCCGAGGAGGCGCTCTTGATGGTCGAGTGCGGCGCCGACGGCGTCAGCGAGGCCGAGGTCCTCGACGCGCTCGACATCGCGCACTCCGAGATCAAGAAGCTCTGCGCGACCATCGAGGAGCTCCGGACCAAGGCCGGCGTGGAGAAGCTCGAGGTCGAGACGCCGAAGGTTGACGAGGAGCTGGTTGAGAAGATCCGGGCCTCGCACGGGGCGAAGATCGACGAGGCCACGCAGGTGCCGGAGAAGCTCGCCCGCCAGGAGGCGGCGAAGGCTGTCGAGGAGGAGGTGCTGGCGGAGTACGCGCCGACGCCCGTCGACGGCGATCCCGACCCCGAGCTCCGGGCGGAGACACCTCCGCCCGCCGCGCAGCTCCGGGCGGAGGTGTTGCGGGCCTTCGGGCAGCTCGAGAAGGAGATCATCCGCCGGCGGATCGCGGTCGACAAGAAGCGCCCAGACGGGCGCGCCCAGGACGAGATCCGGCCGATCGAGTGCGAGGTCGATATCGCGCCGCGCGCGCACGGCTCGGCGCTGTTCACTCGCGGCGAGACCCAGATCCTCTCGAGCGTCGCACTCGGCACCAGCCGCATGGACATGAAGGTCGACAACCTCGGCCTCCAGGAGACGAAGCGCTTCTGGCACCACTACAACTTCCCGCCCTTCTCGGTCGGGGAGGCGGGCTTCATGCGCGGGCCCAAGCGTCGCGACATCGGTCACGGCGCGCTCGCGGAGCGTGCGCTCGAGCCGCTGATTCCCGACGAGGAGGAGTTCCCCTATGTGATCCGGGTCGTCTCCGACACGCTGGAGTCGAACGGGTCGTCCTCCATGGGCTCGGTGTGCGCCTCCTCGATGGCGCTGATGGCCGCCGGCGTTCCGCTGCCCACGGCGGTGGCGGGGGTGGCCATGGGCCTGATCAAGGAGGGCGACGACCACGTCGTGCTCACCGACATCGCCGGCGTCGAGGACCACCTCGGCGACATGGACTTCAAGGTCGCCGGCACCAAGAAGGGGATCAACGCGCTCCAGATGGACATCAAGATCTCCGGGGTGACCTTCGAGATCCTCACCGACGCGCTCGAGCAGGCTCGCCAGGGCCGCCTCTTCATCCTCGAGCGGATGGCCGAGACGATCGCCGAGCCGCGCGAGCAGCTCTCCGAGTTCGCGCCGCGGATCGAGTCGATCAAGATCGACCCGGAGAAGATCGGCGCCGTGATCGGCAAGGGCGGGGAGACCATCCGCGCCCTGCAGGAGGAGTTCGAGGCCGAGATCGACATCGACGACGACGGCACGGTGCGCGTGTACGCGGCCACCGGCGCCCTCGTCGAGGCGTGCATCGAGCGGATCCAGTCGATGACGAAGGAGGCCGAGGTCGGCGACAAGTTCAAGGGCAAGGTCGTCAAGACGACCACCTTCGGAGCGTTCGTCGAGCTCACCAAGGGCACCGACGGCCTGCTGCACATCTCGAACATCAAGCCCGGCGAGCGGGTGGGAGCGGTCGAGGACGTGCTCAAGCCCGGCGACGAGCTCGAGGTGACGGTGGCCGAGGTGGACCGCGAGCGCGGCCGCATCGGCCTGCGGCTCTCCGACGATCCCGCGGTCGAGGGCAAGACGCCCGAGGAGCTCGCCGAGGTCGGCACCGGTGACCCGACGATGGGCGGCGGCGGACGCGGAGGTCGCGATGGCCGCGACGGTCGTGGCCGCAGCGGTCGCCCGCGTGAGCGCCTCGACGGCGGTGGCGGCGGTCGCGGTCGCGAGCGCCGCGGCGGACGCCGTTGAGCGACGAACAAGTGCCTGCCGCCTCCTCCGCTCCCAGGGAGGCGAAGCCGACCGGTCAGCCGGCGAAGCCGGATGCGGGGGCGGCAGGGTCTGCGCTACCCGAGGGCATCGAGCTCACTGAGCTGGAGGGCGGCCTCCGGGTCGTGACCGAGATCGTTCCCGCGGTGCGCTCGGTGTCGCTGGGGCTCTGGGTCCGCACGGGGTCCCGCGACGAGGGGCCAGGCAGGGAGGGGGTCTCGCATTTCCTCGAGCACCTGCTGTTCAAGGGCACCGCGCGCCACAGCGCGATCGAGATCTCGCGGCTGTTCGACGGCATGGGCGCCGCAACCAACGCGGCAACGAGCAAGGAGTCGACCCAGCTGCACGCCCGGTTCCTCGACGAGCACACCGCGGAGGCCTTCGACCTCCTCGCGGAGATGCTGCTCGCGCCATCGCTCCCCGCGGGGGAGATCGACTCCGAGCGCCAGGTGGTGCTGGAGGAGATCGCGATGTACGAGGACGAGCCCCAGGACCGCGTCCACGACGTGCTCGCGACGGCGATCTTCGGCGACCATCCGCTGGGACGCCGCGTTCTGGGGGAGGCCCCCGTGATCGCCTCCATCCCGGTGCCCGAGATCGCCACCTACCACGACGATCGCTACGTCGCACCCGCGATCGTCATCGCAGCCGCAGGGCACCTGGAGCACGAGCGCATCGTCGAGCTGTCCGACCGGCACCTACGGCCCCGTGGTGCGGAGCCGGCGCCGGTTGCCGGAGAGCGAAACGGCGACGCGCCCCGGTTCCTCTTCTATCCGAAGGACACCGAGCAGTACCACATCTGCTTCGGCGGGCGGGGGATCCCGCGCGCCGACGAGCGTCGCTTCGCCCTCGGAGTGCTCGACGCGATCTTCGGCGGCTCGACCTCCTCGCGGCTGTTCATCGAGATCCGCGAGAAGCGCGGCCTGGCGTACTCGGTCGGCTCCTACACCGAGCAGTACCTCGACGACGGATTGGTCGCGATGTACGTCGGCACCCGGGAGGAGAACGTCGCCGAGGCCTGCGAGATCATCGGGCGCGAGCTCGCGAGGCTCGGCTCCGACGGGGTTACCGACGAGGAGCTGGCGCGCGCCAAGGAGCACGTCAAGGGCCGCATGGTGCTCGGACTCGAGTCGACCGGTGCGCGAATGTCGCGGATCGGCCGCGGGATCCTCTTCGATGTGCCGCTGCTCTCGCTCGACGAAATGCTGGAGCGGGTCGAGGCGGTGAGCGCCGAGGATGTGGCCGAGCTGACCCGCGAGCTGTACGACCCGCACGGCCTCTCGGCGGCCTGCATCGGCCCCGAGGAGGGCCGCTTTCGCACCGCCGCGAGCCACGTCAGCGAGGCGCTCGCCGCGGCATGATCCGAGTCGCGGTCTCCGGCGCCGCGGGGCGGATGGGGGCGACCGTCTGCGAGGCGGTCGAGGCGGTCGACGACCTCGAGCTGACCGGCAGGGCTGACCCCTCACTCGACGCCCCGCTGGCGGACGTGCTCCCGGGGGCCGATGTCGTCGTCGACTTCACCACCCCCGAGGCGGCGCCGGCCAACGTCCGCGAGAGCGTCGCGGCGGGCGTCCACGCCGTCGTCGGTACGACGGGCTTCGACCTCGACGGCCTGCGGCGCGATGTCGAGGCGGCCACGGCCGACGGCGGCGCGAACGTCTTCGTGGCGCCGAACTTCGCCATCGGCGCGGTCCTGATGATGCGCTTCGCGGCCGAGGCGGCTCGCCAGATGCCGGAGTGCGAGATCGTCGAGCTTCACCACGAGGGCAAGCTGGACGCGCCGTCCGGGACGGCGAAGCGAACTGCCGAGCTGGTGCGAGAGGCGGGCGGCACCGTTCACGAGCCGATCCACTCCGTGCGGCTGCCCGGGCTGGTCGCCCACCAGGAGGTCATCCTGGGAGGCGAGGGGCAGACGCTCACGATCCGCCACGACTCGGTCGACCGGCACTCGTTCATGCCGGGCGTCCTGCTCGCCGTAAGGCGCGTGGGTGAGCTCCCCGAGCGGTTCACGGTCGGCCTCGAGTCGCTGCTCTAGGTACCTTTCGGGTGTGGCGGGGGATCTCGCACGCATGGACGCGATTGCACAGGCGGAGCTTGTCCGCTCCGGCGAGGCCTCTTCGCGCGAGCTCACGGAGGCCGCGATCGCGCGCGTCGAGGCGCTCAACCCCGAGCTGAACGCCGTCATCCACCCTCTGTTCGAGGAGGGCCTGGCCGCGGCCGCGAACGAGCTTCCCGCCGGGCCGTTCAAGGGGGTGCCGTTCCTGTTCAAGGACATCGGCGCGATGCTCGCGGGCCAGCCGCTGCATCTGGGGATGCGCGCCCTGAAGGAGGTCGACTTCCGCGCGCCGCTCGACAGCTACCTCGGGGCCCGCTTCCGCGACGCCGGCTTCGTGACGATCGGGAAGACCAACGTCCCCGAGCTCGGGATCCTGCCGACCGCCGAGCCGAAGGCGTACGGCGCGACGCGAAACCCCTGGGAGGTGGGCCGAACCCCTGGGGGCTCGAGCGGGGGTGCGGCGGCCGCCGTCGCCTCCGGAATGGCGCCCGTCGCCCACGCGAACGATGGCGGCGGCTCGATCAGAATCCCGGCGAGCCACTGCGGGTTGGTGGGGCTCAAGCCCACCCGCCAGCGGATCTCGGAGGGCCCCCTGGTCGGGGACAACATGTCGGGGATGACCTGCGAGCTGGTGGTCTCGCGGAGCGTCCGGGACACGGCGGCGGTCCTCGACGCCGTGCAGGGGCCCGCCCCGGGCGATCCCTACGTCGCGCCACCGCCCGAGCGCCCGTACGTGGACGAGCTCGAGGCCGACCCCGGCGAGCTTCGGATCGCGGTCGCGACCGAGTCCGCGGCGCAGATCGAGATCGACCCCGCCGCCGGCGAGGCTGCGCACGACGCCGCCTCCCTGCTCTCCTCGCTCGGACACTCGGTCGAGGAGCTCAGCCTCACCCAGCTCACCGGGGGCGGCGGAGAGGACCTGGTGGATACGTTCATGACCCGGTGGATGGCCGGCCAGGCGTCCACCCTCTCGCAGCTGAGCGTGGTCCTGGGCCGGGAGCTGGGGCCCGACGACGTCGAGCCGCTGACCTGGGCGTTGGCCGAGGAGGGTCGGAGCCGAAGCGCGGGCGATTACCTGAGCGCCGTGGCGCGCCACCACCTCGTCACGAGGGCGTTCTCCGCCCTCTTCGTGTCGGGGACCGACCTCCTGCTCACCCCGACGACCGGCGAGCCGCCGCCACCGCTCGGCACCTACGACGACTCCGGGCCGGACCCGTTGGCCGCGATCAGGCGCGCGTGGCCGACGGCCGCCTTCACCGGCATCTTCAACGCCACGGGTCACCCCGCGATCTCCCTGCCCCTTCACTGGACCGAGGGTGGGCTTCCGATCGGCTCCCAGCTGGTCGCCCCGCACGGGCGGGAGGACCTGCTGATTCGCGTCGCGGCTCAGCTCGAGCGGGCGCGCCCGTGGGCGGACCGCACTCCACCCGTCTTCGCATCAGGCGATACTTAAGCGCGCATGACTGAGATCAAGGGAGTGATCACCGCGATGGTCACCCCATTCACCTCGGACGGCACCCTCGACCTGGACGCGGCGCGCTCGCTCGCCCGCCACCTGGTGGAGAACGGCGCCCATGGCTTGGTCGTTGCCGGCACCACGGGGGAGTCCCCGACCCTCTCCGACACCGAGAAGCTCCGCCTCCTCGAGGTGGTGCTCGACGAGGTCGGCGAGACCGCGACCGTGATCGCGGGGACCGGCTCGAACGACACCCACCACTCCGTGGAGCTGACCGGCAAGGCGAGCCGGGCCGCTGCCCACGCGGTGCTCGTCGTCACGCCCTACTACAACAAGCCGAATCGGCTCGGCCTGCGGGCCCATTTCTCCGCCGTCGCCGAGGCGGCCGGCACCACGCCGGTGGTCCTCTACAACATCCCGTCGCGCACGGTGATCAACCTGCCGCCCGACTTCCTCGCCGAGCTCGCGGCCGAGATCCCGAACGTCGTCGCAGTGAAGCAGGCGAACAACGACGACCTCGGCCCAATCGAGGGCCTCGACCTGCTCGCCGGCAACGACGAGATCTTCCTGCGGACGCTCGAGATCGGCGGGGCCGGCGGGATCCTCGTCGCCTCGCACATCGTCGGCAACGAGATGCGGGCCATCTACGAGGCTCAGACCGGCGGCGACGCAGCCCGCGCCGCCGAGCTCAACGCCGAGCTACGGCCCGTATACGAGATGCTGACCGTGACCTCGAACCCGATCCCGGTGAAAGCCGCGCTCGAGATGCTCGGTGTGATCGAGGGCAACCTCCGGCTGCCGATGGTGCCCGCGACTGAGGACGAGCGGGCGACGGTCCGCGCGGCGCTCGAGCAGCGCGGCCTGCTCGTCGCCGGGGGCACGTAGTGGGGCACCGCTAGTTGGCCGACACGGCGGTTCGCATCCTGCCCCTCGGCGGTCTGGGGGAGATCGGCAAGAACATGACCGTGGTCGAGTCCGGTGGGCGGATCGTCGTCGTCGACACCGGGCTGATGTTCCCGACCGCGGAGATGCTCGGGATCGATCTCGTCCTGCCCGACTTCGCCTACCTGCGCGAGCGCTCCGAGGACATCGATGCGATCGTGCTCACGCACGGCCACGAGGACCACGTCGGAGCGCTCCCGTACGTCCTGCGCGAGATCGGCACGCCGTCGGCGATCTACGGCGGCGCCCTGACGATCGGGCTGGTCCGCTCGAAGCTCGAGGAGCACAAGCTCCGTGACGCCCCGCTCGAGGTCCTCGCGGCCGGCGAGCGGGTCACGGCGGGACCGTTCGAGCTCGAGATGGTCCACATGTCGCACTCGATTCCCGACTCGCGGGCGGTGGCGATCGGGACCGGGCTGGGCACCGTCCTGGTCACCGGCGACTACAAGTTCGACCAGACGCCGGTGGGACAGGAGCCGGCCGACGTCTCCAGGCTGGCCGAGCTGGGGCGCGACGGCGTCCTCTGCCTGTGCGGCGATTCCACCAACGCCGACCGGCCGGGGGTGGCCCCGTCGGAGTCGAGCGTCGGCCCGGCGCTCTTGGAGGTGTTCTCGCGCTGCAAGGGCCGGATCATCGTCACCTGCTTCGCCTCCAACGTCCATCGTGTGCAGCAGGTGATCGACGCGGCGGCGACGCTCGATCGCCGCGTCGCGCTGGTGGGGCGCTCGATGCGCAAGAACTTCAACATCGCGTCGAATCTCGGGATCGTGCACGCGCCCGAGGGGATGCTGATCCCGCCCAAGGAGATCGAGGACTTCCCCGACCACAAGGTGATCGCGATCTCGACGGGGAGCCAGGGCGAGCCCCTCTCGGCGCTGCGGCGGATGGCTCACGCCGACCACCCCGACGTGGAGCTGCACTCCGGCGACACCGTGATCTTCTCGGCGACGCCGATCCCCGGCAACGAGCGCTCGGTGAACGAGACCGTCGACCGCATCTTCCAGATCGGGGCTCAGGTCGTGACCGCGATTGACGCGCCAATCCACGCCTCGGGCCACGGTTGGCAGGAGGAGCTCAAGCTGATGCTCAACCTGACGCGGCCGCGGTACGTCTTCCCGTTCCACGGCGACCACAGGCGGCTTCGCCTTCACGCCGAGCTCGCGGAGGCAGTTGGGGTCGACAGTGAGCGCGTATTCCGGGGTCGCAACGGCCTGGCGCTCGACGTCGGTGCCGACGGGGCGGCGCTGACCGAGGACGTCCACGCCGGGATGATCTTCGTCGACGGCGTCGACATCGGGGAGCCCGACGATGTCGCGCTCCGCGACCGCAAGATGCTCTCGGCCGACGGGATCTTCATCGTCGTCGCCACCGTGTCCTCCGACGACGGCTCATCGGTGGCGACCCCGGAGATCATCTTCCGCGGCGTCCCGTTCCTCGAGGACGCCGAGGCCGATGGCCTGGTCGAGGAGCTCCGCCGGGTGGTCTCGGCATCGCTCGACGGCGCCGCCGTGGACGGCGTCCGCGAGCCCGTCCTCCTGCAACAGGACCTCCACGACGACATCGCGGAGTTCGTCTACGAGCGCCTGCGCCGCCGCCCAATGATCCTTCCGGTCGTGGTGGAGGTCTAACCGCTTCGAGAACCGCCGCTGGGCTGACTTTTGCCGCTTATATAGCGGCACGATGGTCCCCACCGGGCAGATTGAGTGGACTGACTTGACTTCGGTCATCTCACGGCTTGCAAACCGGATTCGAGTGAGCGCTTGAGGTCGCCGAGGTTGGCGTCGACGCCTCGCCTTATCGCCCGCGTCGCGAAAGGCCCTAGGAGACCGGCGACACCATCGAGCTCGACCCGGGCGACGAGCGTGACGAGGGTCGCGCTCCCCTCGGCAGCGAACCGATACGTGTAAGCAAAGGGCGTCGGCCCCGAGATGGTGCGAACGCCGAACTCGGTCGGTTGCCGGCTGGTGGTGATCTCAAGCTCGTTCTCGGCCCTCCCGCTTGGCAACTCACGCTCCATCGAGTAGGTGGACCCGGGCTCGCCGGCTTGCCCAGAGACAAGGCGCACGGCCTTCACCGCCGAGTTCCAGATCGCAAATCGGAGCGGGTCTGAGACCACGTCGAAGACCTCCTCGACCGGGCGGTTTATGCGGACGTCGGTCTCGAAGCGGATCACGCGGGCACGCCCTGTCGGTTGGCCCCGATCGGCCGGCGCTCGGCCAGCCGGACGCCAGTCTCGGGATCGTGCGCGGGCAGGTACACGGTGGGCGTCTCGGCCGCGTAGGCGCGGATGCGTTCGTGGGTGAGGCGCTCGGCATCCTCGTCGGGGCCGACCCCATCTACGACCCCGCGCAGCAGCGCATCCTCGGTATATGAGCTGTCGCCAGCGATGAACACCGCGTGGTCGTCGTCTTCGACCACGACGGCCATCTGGCCGGGGCTGTGGCCCGGGACCGGCACGAGGGTCACGTCGCCAGCCTCGGTCAGAGCCATGCTCGCGGGGAAGGGGCCGAACGCGGCCGTCGTCAGCTCGACGAGCGTAGGCCGAAACCACTCGGGCCAGCGCTTGTTTGGGTAACCCCGGAGGCGCCCGAGGAGGCCAGACGCGTAGTCGAACTCCGCCCTCGAGACGAGGATCTCGTGGTCAGGGAAGTCATGCAAACCACCTGCGTGGTCGGTGTGGAGGTGGGTCATGACGACGCGGCGTACATCCGAGGGGGCAATTCCGAGGCGCTCGAGTTGGTGGCCGATCTCCTGCTCGGGGGACACGTATTCGCGAACGGCGAACCGGAAGAACGGCTGCCAGCGAGGGAAGTAGCCGGGCTCTCCGACCCGCGCCGTTTCGCCGGTGTCGACGACGATCACGCCTTCGGGATGCTCGATCGCGAAGGCGTAGATCGGAAGCGGCTCGGTCCAGTCGCGGTCAAGGAGCGTTCTTACGAGTCGCCATCGACCATGTCCAACGCCCTCGCGCCAACTGGTCGTGATCACGACGGTTCCGGTCTGGATCGCATGGATCTTCATGTCTTCTTCTTTCTTTGCTTGGCGGCATTAGGCGGCGGCGCGAATCCGCGAAGGATGAGGTCGACCACCCCCTCGGCGAGCTGTTTGTCGATCGGGCCGCCGGTGACCAGCAGCCGGTAGAAGAGCGGCCCTCCGAGCACGTCGAGAGCGAGCTCGACGTCGAGGTCACCGCGCAGGTCGCCGCGCTCGATCCCGCGGTCGAGCACGGTGCGCAACGCCGCGCGTCGCCGTGAGAGGAATCCGTCGCGCACCAGGTGAGCGAGCTTGCGGTCCCTGCTCATGGCGTCCACCAGACTGGGCATCACAGCTGCCTCCACCGAGCCGCGGTACACCTCCACGGCGCTACGCATCAAGGCGAGGAGATCGGTGCGGGTCCCCCCGGTGTCCGGTATGTGGATCTCGCGTACCAGCGCCGCGACGGCGGCCGTTATCAGCTCTTGCTTGGAACGGTAACGGCGGTAGATCGTGGCCTTCCCCACGCCGGCGCGCTCAGCCACGTCGTCCATGCGGAGGTCGTGGGGACCGTACTCGGCCATTGATTCGAGCGTGGCTGTGAGGATCGCCTGATCGGCGCGTTCGTCACGGGGGCGACCGAGAGAACGTCGTTCAGTTGCTTCCATCTGTTCCGTCATGTGCGACTTTCAGAACTCGCTAGTTTCATAAAGACACCGTATCAGACTTTCGAAACTCGCGAGTCTCGTTACAGAGCAATACTCGAACCGGTGGACGCCGACGGGCTCGCGTCGCCGACGGGCTCGCCTGCCTCGCATGGACACCGCGGCGTCATCGGCGGATCAAGGGAGCCGTCGAAGCGTCCTGATCGCGGTGGCAGTCGCCGTGAAGCGGGCGGACTCCTTGCCAGGGCGGCCTGGGAGCGGCCCGAAAAGAGTGGGCCGCCGGGTCAGGGAGGGGGAACCCGGCGGCCCGATTGGCTCAGACTGGCCAATTCACACCCGTCGAGGCGGTGTCGGGGGGTTCCTCGGCGGGCGCTTGTCTCGTCCAGCGGAGAAAGATAGACGACGTCCCTAAACGAACCTTAAGAGACTGATCCGGGCGCGGGCTCGATCTGGGCCGCCGGTTCCGATGCCGGCTCGAGCTGCGAATCCGAGAGCGGCAGGCGGACGGTGAACCGCGCTCCGCCGTGCGGCGCCTCGTCGGCCTCGACGCTCCCACCGTGCGATTCGGCCACGGCCTTCACGATCGCAAGCCCGAGACCGGTGCCGGCGTCGGTGGCCAGGTCCGCCGGCCCGGCGCCGCGCACGAAGCGCGAGAAGACCTGATCGCCGAGACCGGGGGGCAGCCCGGGACCGTCGTCGGCGATCTCGAGCACGGCCCGGCCGTCATCACGCCGCACCGAAACGTTCACCGAGGCGCCGGCCGGGGTGTGCCGGATCGCGTTCTCGAGCAGGTTGACCACGAGGCGGTGCAGCTCGTCTGGGCTGCCGTCGATTGGAACCGGACTCGCGGCATGGAACTCGAAGCGGTGCTCGGCGGACATCGGCTGCATCTCGGCCAGAGCCGCCGCCGCAATCTCCCCCAGGTCGCATGCGCGCCGCGCTCCGACGCGACCGGTGTCGGCGCGCGCCAGCAGGAGGAGGTCGGAAACGAGCCGGCGCATCCGGCGCGACGAGCTCAGGGCGCCGTCGACGATCTCCGCCTCCTCGCCGTCGAGCTTCCCCTCCGCAAGCCTCGCCTGGAGCAGCTCCAGATTGGCCAGGATGCTCGTCAGCGGGGTTCGCAGCTCGTGTGACGCATCAGCGACGAACTCCCGCTGTGCCTGTGCCATCTGCTCGGTCTCGGTCCTCGAGGCGTCGAGCTCGCGCAGCATCTGGTCGAGGGTCCGCGCCAGCTCGGCGACCTCGTCGTCGGCGCTTGGCATCGGCAGGCGGCGCGACGGGTCTCGGGTGGTGGCGATCTGACGCGCGCTCGCCGTCAACGCCGCGATCGGACGCATCGCCCGGCCGGCGACCGCCAGCCCGGCCAGCATCGCGAGGATCGTGCCGCCTGCGACGCCGAGCCCGAGGAAGAGCCAGAGGCGGTCGATCGTCGCCTCGAGCGAGTGGCGACTCTGGGCGTACTCGACGAACGCCGGCTCCCCGACATCGTTGGTGGGCACCGGCCGAGCGACCACCTCGTAGTCCCCGACGCGCTTCAACTCCGACGAGGGCGGTCCAAGGTCGATGCCGGGGGGCATGGTGGAAATCGTGGTCCCGTCGGAGCGTCGCAGCGGGACTCCCGACTCGTCGACGACCGCCACCGAGCCCGTCATCACGCGCTTGTCGATGCCCCGATTGACATGCAGCTCGGCCCCGCTGAACGTGCGAACGACTCCCGCGCTGCCCGCCAGCTCGCTGGCGTTCGAGAGCAGCTCGTCGCGGAAGTCGTCCTGGAGCCGGTCGCTGACCAACCGGCCCACGATGACCGCGAAGAAGACGAGGATCACCAAGGTCAGGCTCGCCGAGACCGACGCCAGCCGCCGCCGCACCGGCCAGCGCATGGGGGAGAAGCGAGAGAGCCCGCGAGCGCTCGCGGGCTCAGGCGTCATCGTTGCCGCGCGGGGAGCGCATCACGTATCCGGCGCCCCGCTTCGTGTGCAGCAGGCGGGGCTCGTGGCCCTGCTCGAGCTTGCGCCTGAGGTTGGAGATG
>JBKPFS010000031.1:0-5278 GCA_046728935.1 Actinomycetota bacterium
AGATCGACGCGGGGATCGGCGGGGGCACGGCCCGCGCCGTCGGCGAGCGGCTGCGGCGGCTGGCGGAGGGCCGGCAGGTGATCTGCATCACCCACCTTCCGCAGGTGGCGTCGCTCGCCGAAACGCACTTCCGGATCACGAAGAGCACCGCCGGCGACGGCACGCGGGCGGACGTCGAGAGAGTGGACGGCGACGAGCTCGTGGCCGAGATCGTCCGCATGCTCGGGGGCGAGCACGGCGACGAGGCCGCCAGCCGCCACGCGCGGCAGCTACTCGAAGCAGCCTAAGTGCCCATCCCGCCAGGGATCGCACACCTGGATCCGGCCGCACGCCCCTGACGAGATGGACACTAAGCCGTCAGAATCGGGCCGATGGCGCTTCGAAGCCGGGCCCGCGCCCTGCTGCGCGGGCCGGAGATACGCCGCGTCCCCGAGCCGCCCATCACGGGTCGGGCGCGGCTCGGGCGAAGGACGAAGGATCTGGTCAAGCGGCTTCGCCCCGGCGACGTCGCCGTGATCGACCACGCCGACATCGACCGGCTCGCCGCCGAGGACCTGGTCGCGTGCGGCGTGTGCGCCGTGATCAACGTCGCCCCGTCGTCCAGCGGCAGCTATCCCAACGCCGGGCCGCTCGTGCTCGCGAGCGCCGGCGTGCACCTTGTCGACGCGCCGGCCGCGCCGCTCTTCGATCGGCTCGACGACGGCGAGGAGGTGACGTTGCTCGGCGGCGAGGTGCGCGTGAACGGCGACGTGCTGGTCGCCGGGCGAGTGATCGACCTCGCCGAGGCCGGCGAGCAGATCGAGCGTCAGCGCCGACGAATCGACGGCGCGCTCGCCGCCTTCGCCGAGAACACGGTGGAGCACATCCGGGAGGAGGGCGAGGTGCTGGTCGGGCACATCGAGCTGCCTCCGGTGAGAACCCGGTTCCGCGATCGGCACGCGCTGATCGTCGTTCGCGGCACGACCTACCGCCGCGACCTCCGCACCCTGCGCGCCTACATCGAGGACACCCGTCCGGCGCTGGTCGGGGTCGACGGTGGCGCGGACGCGATCCTCGAGGAGGGGTTTCGCCCCGACGTCGTGCTGGGTGACATGGACTCGGCCAGCGACGCCGTACTGGAATCGGGGGCCGAGCTGATCGTCCACGCCTACCCGGACGGCCGCGCCCCCGGCGCGGAGCGCCTGGAGCGACTCGGCCTCGATTTCGTCGTCGCGCCGGCGACGGGGACGAGCGAGGACCTCGCGATGCTGCTCGCCCACGAGAACGGCGCGGAGCTGATCGTCAGCGTGGGCACCCACTTCAACCTGACGGAGTTCCTGGACAAGAACCGGGCGGGGATGTCGTCGACCTTCCTCACCCGCCTTCGGATCGGCGAGACGCTGGTTGACGCGAAGGGCGTGAGCCGCCTCTACAACCCGGGCGTCCGCGGCGCGCAGATGGGGCTCTTCCTCGCCGCGTCCTTGCTCCTGATCGTGATCGTCGTCCTCAGCTCCCCGGCACTTGCCGACTTCTTCGATCTGCTCTGGCTGAAGATCAAGGTGCTGCTGGGGCTCTAGTGGGGTGTCTCATGCCGTCATTTCCGGCCAAACGTCGTGAGAGGCCCCACTAGGGCGATCCGGTGGGTTACTCGGCTCGGTACCACGCGGCCTCGCTGGCGGCGGTCTTCTTCGCGCTGGCGGTCGGAATCCTGATCGGCGTGGGCTTCGGCGACGACGTCGTCAAGGGGACGGCCGAGGATCTGGAGCAGAGCCTGAACAGCGACCTCAACGAGGCGCGCCAGCAGGTCGGCGACCTCCAGGGCCAGCTGGCGCGCGAGCGGGAGACCTCGGACCTGCTTTACCCCGCGGTGGTTGGCGACCGGCTTCCGGGCGTCGAGGTCGCGATCGTGGCGCTGGGCTCGCTCTCCGAGGAGATCTCCGCCGACATCGAGGATGCCCTCGAACCGACGAGCGCCACCCTCCAGGAGGTTGCGGTCGTCGGCGAGCCCCCTGACGTCGGGGCGGCGACGGGCGCGGTCGACGGCAGCGTGCCGAGCACCCTGTCGCGCGGCGACCGGCTCGAGCTCTCGGCCCGCCGGGCCGGGCGCGCCCTTGCCGAGGGCGGTCCCCGGTTCGACGACCTGCGGCGCGCGTTCCTGACCCGCTACAGCGGCCAGCCCGGAACGATCGATGCCGCCGTGCTCGTTCGCCAGGCGCCGTCCGACCTCGACCCGCGCGAGGCCGAGGACGCCGACCGGCTGGAGTCCGGCCTGGTCGAGGGGATTCGAAACGCGGGTGTGACCGTGGTCGGCGCCGAGCGCTCGAATGACGATCCCTCCTCGATCCCCGCCTTCAACGACGACGACGTCTCCAGCGTCGACTCCGTCGACCTGCTCGCCGGGCGTGTTGCGCTGGTGCTCGCCCTCGACGGCGCCGAGGGCGCGTTCGGGATCAAGGACACGGCCGACCGCCTCCTGCCGGAGCTGCTGCCGGCGTCGAGCGGAGGCTGATGCTCAGCGGCCTCGTCCTCTCCGCCGCGCTCGCGGCGCTGCTGCTCGGGCCCTGGCTTCGCGACATGACTCGCGCCGGGCTCGCGCGGGCGAACTACGCCGGCAGGCAGGTCGCGTTTCCCGCCGGCGCCGCGCTGATCGCCTGCTCTCTGCTCGCGCTCGCGCCGCTCGCCGTGCTCGACGATCGCGCGGACCTCGACCTGCTCGATCCCGAGCTTCGTCGGTGGATGGTCTATGCGCTCGGCGTCGCCCTTCTCGGCCTGCTCGACGACGCCCTCGGCCGGGGGATGGCTGGGGACGCGGCCCGGGGATGGCGGGGCCACGCGCGGTCCGCAATCGAGGGACGGTTCTCGACCGGGGCGATCAAGGCCGCCGGCGGCCTCGCGCTCGCGGCGTACGCCGTCTCGGGGCGGGGCCGGGAGGGGCTCGACTACGTCGCGGACCTGGCCCTGCTCCTGCTGGCGACGAACCTCTTCAACCTGCTCGACCTCCGCCCCGGCCGGGTCGAGAAGGCGTTCGCGATCCTGCTCGCCGGCCTCTGCGTCGGTGCCTGGACCGCGGAGCCGCTCGAGCTCCTCGGGATCTTCATCGGCCCGGTGCTCGTGGGCGCGACGTACACGCTGAGTGAGCGGGCGATGCTCGGGGACACCGGGTCCAACCTCGTGGGAGCGCTCGCCGGGATCTCCCTGCTGGTCGTGCTCGGCGACGATGCGCGCCTGATCGCCCTGGCGGTGGTGGCGGCGCTCAGCGTCTACGGCGAGTTCCGGTCCATCTCAGCAGCGATCGAGCGCCTTCCGCTGCTGCGCTTACTAGACTCGCTGGGCAGGTTGCAAGACGCCCCGACGACGACATCGAGATGAAGCCCGGCGAGACCAGGTTCATCTTCGTCACCGGCGGCGTCGTCTCCTCGCTGGGGAAGGGGATCGCGGCGGCGTCGATCGGCCGGTTGCTGGTCAGCAGGGGCTTCCGGGTCCAGCTGCAGAAGTTCGACCCGTACATCAACGTCGACCCGGGGACCATGAGCCCCTTCCAGCACGGCGAGGTATTCGTGACCGAGGACGGGGCCGAGACCGACCTCGACCTGGGCCACTACGAGCGCTTCACCGACGAGAACACCTCGCGTGCCTCGAACGTCACCGCCGGCGCGGTCTACAACTCGGTGATCCGCCGTGAGCGCCGCGGCGACTACCTCGGCGCGACCGTCCAGGTGATCCCGCACATCACCGACGAGATCAAGCAGCGCATCCTGATCGTCGCCGAGTCCCAGGCCGTCGACTTCGTGATCACCGAGATCGGCGGCACGGTCGGCGACATCGAGTCGCTGCCGTTCCTCGAGGCGATCCGCCAGCTCTACGCCGAGCTCGGCTCGAAGCGGTGCATGTTCGTCCACCTCACGCTCGTCCCCTACATCGGGCACGCGGGCGAGATGAAGACGAAGCCCACGCAGCACTCGGTCAACGAGCTGCGGCGGATCGGGATCCAGCCCCACGCCCTCGTCTGCCGCTCCGAGAAGGGCCTCGACCGCGACATCAGGCGCAAGATCGCGCTCTTCGGCAGCGTCCCCGAGGAGGCTGTGATCTCCGCCCGCGACGTCGACAACATCTACAAGGTCCCGCTCGTGCTGCGCGCCGAGGGCGTCGACGACCTCGTCCTCGACCACTTCGGGATCGAGGCCGAGGCGCCCGAGCTCGGCGAGTGGGAGGAGCTCGTGCGCCGCGCGGACGCCTGCGAAGGGACGACGAAGATCGCGCTCGTTGGCAAGTACGTGCAGCTCGCCGATGCCTACAAGTCCGTGGTCGAGGCGCTCAACCACGGCGCCTACCACCACAGCACCAACGTCGAGGTGGGGCTGGTCGACTCGGAGGAGTTCGACGCCGAGCCGCTCGAGGAGGCCGACGGGATCCTGATCCCGGGCGGCTTCGGCGAGCGGGGGATCGAGGGCAAGATCGAGGCGGCGCGGATCGCGCGCGAGCGCGGGATCCCGTACCTCGGCATCTGCCTCGGGATGCAGATCGCCGTGATCGAGTTCGCCCGCCACGTCGCCGGGATGGACGGCGCGAACTCCGCCGAGTTCGATCCCGAGACGCCGTATCCGGTCGTCGACCTGCTCCCCGAGCAGAAGGAGGTCTCCGACATGGGCGGCACGATGCGTCTCGGGGCCGATCCCGTGAAGCTTCACGACTCAACGCGCGCACGCGAGATCTTCGGCGAAGCGGTGATCTACAAGCGCCACCGCCACCGCTACGAGGTCAACAACATGCTCCGCCGCCGGCTCGAGGACGAGGGCCTCGTCGCCAGCGGCACCTCGCCCGACGAGCGCCTGGTCGAGGTGATCGAGCTGCCGGACCATCCCTTCTTCGTCGCCTCGCAGTTCCACCCCGAGTTCAATTCCCGGCCCACGCGCCCGGAGCCGCTCTTCCGCGAGTTCGTCGGCGCGGCAGCGCGGCGCTCAGCCGAGCGCCGCGAAGCCGTCGCGGACGCAGTGATCGCCGAGGCCGAGGGCCATGAGGTCGAGGTCCGCCGAACTAGCTGAGCGCGCCAACGAGCCGGCGGCCCTCGGCGAGCTCGCCGGACGCGGATTCGGTGAGGGGGTGCGCCGCGTCGAGGAGATGCACCAGGCGATCGCGCGGCGGGCGTTCGCCGCCACCGGCGATTCGTTGGCGACGGTCCTGCACGACGGGATCGCGCGGATCTCCTACGGCTGGGTGCGGAAGGCCGGCGAGGCCGCGGGGGCCCTCGCCGCGGCCTACCTGCGCCTGCGGCCTCCGGCCGGTGCCGGCGGGGTGGTCT
>JBKPFS010000032.1:0-6851 GCA_046728935.1 Actinomycetota bacterium
CGCCAGAGTCGGGCGGCGGCGATCGACAACGCGCGGCGCGCCCGTCTCAGCCTCACCGCCCGCCGAGCCGTCAGTACGGCGTCGGGATCCAGTTGAGCGATTCCTTCGGAGGGCGCCGGTAGCCCGGGTCCTCCTGGCGTGGCGGGAGCTCGAGCACGGGATGCTCGACCTCCTCGTAGGGGACGAGCGAGAGCAGGTGCGCGATGCAGTTCAGCCGGGCCTTGCGCTTGAGATCCGCATCCACCTCGTACCACGGCGACTCCGGTGTCGAGGTGTGCTCGATCATCACGTCCTTGGCGCGCGAGTAGTCGACCCAGCGGTTTCGCGACTCGAGGTCCATGGGCGAGAGCTTCCACTGCTTCAGCGGGTCGTCGATCCGGCTCTTGAAGCGCCGCTCCTGCTCCTCGTCGGAGACCGAGAACCAGTACTTGATCAGGTGGATCCCGTCGTCAACGAGCATCCGTTCGAAGATCGGGCACTGGTGCAGGAAGCGCCGGTGTTCGTCCGCGGTGCAGTACCCCATCACGTACTCGACGCCGGCGCGGTTGTACCAGGAGCGGTCGAAGATCGCGATCTCCCCGGCCGCGGGGAGATGGGCGACGTAGCGCTGGAAGTACCACTGCGTCTGCTCGCGCTCAGTCGGCGCGGGGAGCGCGACTACGCGGGCGATCCGCGGGCTGATGTACTCGGTGATCCGCTTGATTACCCCGCCCTTGCCGGCGGCGTCGCGACCCTCGAACACGAGCGCCATCCGGGCGCCCTCCCGCTTTACCCAGTCGGCCATGCGCACGAGGTCGGTCTGAAGGCGCAGGAGCTCCTTCTCGTAGAGCTTTAGCGGCAGCTTCGGGGTCGTCCCGTCCGCTCCGGATCCGTCGTCCGCGCTCATCGCCTGTGCCACAATTCAGCCTCTCCGCGCATACTGCCGCACTTCGGGGGTAACCCGCAACCCAGGATGCCCGAGAGCCTGAAGATCGGCCCCACGGAGACGCTCACGGTTCTGCGCAGCGAGCCCGACGCGCTCGAGGTCGAGGCGGTGTGGGGCCCTGGATCCCACCCGCCGCCGAAGCACTTCCATCCGGACCAGGACGAGCACTTCGAGGTCCGGGCCGGCCGGCTGCGTGCCCGGATCGGCGACGAGGATCGCGAGTTGGGCACCGGCGAGACGATCGACATTCCCCGCGGCACCCCGCACCAGATCTGGAACCCCGGCGAGGAGGAGGCGCGTGCCCTCTGGCGGACGAGCCCGGCGGGCCGAACGCTCCAATGGTTCGAGTCGCTCGACGCCCTCCAGCGGGAGGGACGGGTGCGAAGCAACGGCCTTCCCAGCCTGCTCGCCTTCGCCACGCTGGTGACCGAGTTCCGCGACGTCATCCGCCTCGCTGTCAGTCCCGAGCCGATCGTCAGCTTCGTGCTCGCCGCCTTGGCGCCGCTCGGACGCATGCGGGGCTACGGCCCCGCGGGGGTGTAGTCAGCCGACCGGGCCGGGGTCGAGGGTCCGCGCCGTGCGCGAGCGCGGAACGTCGGCCTGATCCGGGTTCGTCCCCAGCACCCGATCGCTGACGTTGTTGGTGATCCCGTGCCAGTAGTGCTCGTTCTTGAAGTGGTGCAGGCGGTGGTTTCGCCAGATCGCCCGGTAGTAGCGCGAGCGCGGCAGGTGGGCCGTGTGGATCAGGAAGTGGGTCCACTCGTAGACGAAGATCGCGCAGTAACCCGCGAGCGTCGCGCTCAGCAGCGCGCCGAACGGCACCGGCCCGGCCGCGAGCCCCACCAGCACCGCCCCCAAGGCGACCGTCGCCGGGACCGCGAGCAGCAGCAGCTGCGCGAGCTCCTTCGGCGCCAGCAGGATCAGGCCGAGATCGTTGGGCTGCTCATGATGCTCGCGGTGATCGCGCGCGGCCGGCGGCTCGATCCGCCTCCCGGCGATCCGCACCGGCTTCATGTGAAGCAGATACACGTGGATCGCCCACTCGCCGAACGGATAGACGACGAGCATCGCGACGACCGCGACGGCGTCGCGCCAGCCCAAGTCCCCCACGATCAGGCGCAGAGTCGCGACGGCGGCGATCGCCGTGAGGATCATCCACGGCGAGCGCTTGCGCGCGAACTGGCGTCGGGCCTCCGGCAGCGTCTTCACCTCGCGCCCGTAGCGTGCGGTCCGCGGGGCGTCGGCGACGCTCGCCGTGCTCATCGCAACCCGGATTATGCGCCCCGGCACCGGCCCGGCGCATAGGCTCGTAATACCCGTGGGGGGCGTTCACGCCCCGAACGAGGGGAGTGTGGTGATGCGGTGAGCTCGGAGACGATCAGCGACCTCACGATCCCGCTGTTCACCGGCGCGATCGGGTACCTGACCAACTGGACCGGGGTGCTGATGCTGTTCTACCCGGTCAAGTTCTGGGGCGTTCGGGTCCCCGGGCTGAAGCTGCTGGCCCCGTACCTGCCGCGGCGCGTCCAGCAGGTGCCGATCGGGGTGCCCCAGGGCCGGTTCGGCTGGCAGGGGATCATCCCCTCGCGGGCCGCGAAGATGGGCTCGATCGCGGTCGACAAGGGGATCGCGAAGCTCGGCCAGGCGAGCGAGTTCTACGGCAAGCTCGATCCGGAGAAGATGGCTGAGCACATCCTCGCCACGGCGCGCGACGACATCCGCGAGCTGATCGACCGGATCCTTCGGCGCGAGCACCCGCAGCTCTGGCGCGACCTGCCGCCGCAGTTCCGCGAGCGCGTCCACGAGCGGGTGCAGAAACAGCTTCCCGAGATCGTCCGCGGGATGACCGACGACATCGGTCACAACATCGAGCACCTGATGGCCGTGAAGCTGATGGTGATCCGCCGCATCGAGGAGAACCCGGAGCTCGCCAACCGGATCTTCCTCGACGTCGGCCGCAAGGAGCTGCGCTTCATCATCAACTTCGGCTTCTCCTTCGGTCTCCTCTGCGGAATCCCGCTGGTCTTCATCACCAACGCCCTGCCGCACTGGTGGGTGGTGCCGATCGGCGGCGTGATCATCGGCTACGTCACCAACTGGCTCGCCCTGTGGATGATCTTCGAGCCCACCGAGCCGCGGAAGCTCGGTCCGTTGAAGCTGCACGGGCTCTTCATCCGCCGCCAGCCCGAGGTCGCGGAGGTGTACGCGGGGATCATCGCCGACGACATCGTCACGCTCCGGAACATGGGCCAGGAGCTCCTCCACGGCCCGCAGTCCGACCGCACCCAGCGGATGATCGAGACCCGCCTCGCGCCGGCGGTGGACCGCAGCCTAGGGCCGGCTCGCTCCGCAGTCCGGGTCGCGCTCGGGACGCGCGAGTACGACGCGATCCGCGGCTCGCTTGCCGCCGAGGGGGTGGAGTACACGATGACTCCCCTGATCGACCCCGAGTTCAACCGCGAGCAGAGCGCCTCCATTCGCGAGCTGCTGACCGCCCGCATGCGGGAGCTGCCGCATCCCGACTTCGCCGAGTTGCTGCGCTCCGCGATGCGCGAGGACGAGTGGCTGCTGCTCCTGCACGGGGCCGTGCTCGGCTTCGCCGCGGGGCTAGTGCACCTCGCCATCTTTGGGCCGGGCTGATCGAGCGGCCCTTCCGCACCTCGGTCACCTGCGGCCCGGGCGCGCGCGATCCCGAAGCAGGTCGAGCGCTGCTAGATCTCCAGCCGGGACTCCTCCAGGTCGAGCTCGCGCTCGATCCGGTGCATGACCTCGTTCGAGATCCGGCCCTCGTTGCGAAGCCGGATCAGCACATCGCGCTGGGCGTCGTAGACCATGTGCATGAGGCGCTGGAAGGCCACCGAGCGGTCCTCGTATCCGTCGTCCTCCACCTCCCCCGTGCGAGCTGCGAAGCGACGCCGCCGGTACTCGTACATCGCGCGGACGCGCTCCACGGTGCCGTCCCGGGTCCACTCCTCCTCGGCGAGCTCCTCGACGCGGGCGATCGCGGCCTCGGCGGCCTCGATTCGGGCGCGGACTTCCTCTTCCTCTTCCTCGCCACTGTCGTCGCGGACGCCCAGCCGGCGGATCAGCGACGGCAGCGTCAGCCCCTGGCCGACGACCATGAACAGGATCACGCCGAAGGTGACCAGCAGGATCAGGTCCCGCCCGGGAAACGGCGCGCCGGCGTCGGTCTCGAGCGGGATCGCCAGCGCCGCGGCCATCGAGACGGCGCCCCGCATCCCGCTCCAGGCGACGACCACCCGTGGAGCGGCCCCCACCCGCCGCTCCACCTGCTCTGGGCGGCGGTCGAGCGCCCTGATCACGTACGGGATCGTGAACGTCCAGAGAAAGCGGGTAGCGATCACGATTCCGGTCACCGCTACCGCGTACCCGGCGGCCTCGAGCGTCGATTGGCCCGAGAGCTCGTCGAGGATCGGCGGCAACTGCAGCCCGACGAGGATGAAGAGGCTCGCGTTGAGGAGGTAGGCGAGGATCTCCCAGAACGCGAAGCCCTGAAGGCGCACCTGTGGAGAGGCGATCGTCGGTGCGTGCCAGCCGACATAGACCCCCGCGGTCACGGCGGCCAGCACCCCTGAGAGCCCCAGCTCGTCCGCCGGGAGGAACGCGGCGTATCCGGTGAACAGCGAGACGGCGATCTCGACCGGCGGGTCGTTGAGACGCCGGCGCACCTCCGCGCTGATCCTACCCACCGCGAGGCCGATCGCAACGCCGCCGAGCCCGGCGAGCACGAACTCGCCCGCGGCGTCGAGGAGGGAGAAGCTGCCGCCAACGGCCGCGGCAACGGCGACGCGGTAGGCGACCAGCGCGGCGGCGTCATTGACGAGGCTCTCCCCCTCGACGATGTTGACGATCCGGCGCGATGCGCCGAGGCGCCGCATGATCGTGGTCGCGGCCACCGGATCCGTCGGGGAGACGATTGCACCGAGGGCGAAGGCGGCGGCCCAGCTGAGCTCATCGATGAGCGCGTGAGCGGCGATCGCGACAGTCACCGTCGTGAGGAGCACGAGCCCGATCGAGGTCACGGAGATCGCGCGCAGGTCGGCGCGGAGAGCGCGCAGGTCGGCGAAGAACGCCGCCGAGTAGAGCAGCGGCGGCAGGAATCCGAGCAGGACCAGATCGGGATCAAGCTCGACGTCCGGAATCCCCGGGAGGAACCCGATCGCGAGGCCGCCGGTCACGAGCAGGATCGGATACGGGATGTTCATCCAGCCCGCGGCCGCGCTGAGCACGGTGACGGCGACGAACAGAGTCGGGATCAGGACTTCGGGCGATTCCATGGGCGTTGTCGCGGTATCAGGGTGACAAAGCCGAGCGCGACGCCTCGCTGCCGGGCGAGCAAGTGATCTGTTTACCCCCGCCGATCCGGTCAAGGGTCGGGGCTCTGGACTTTGCGCGTTGGCGGCGATATCGTCGATTTGGGCAATCAGAGGAGTCGGAAGATGAATCAAGACGTAAGCCCACACCAGGACGTAGGTCCTCGAGCGGATGCACCCATCCGGGAGGACGTAGGCCTTCGCGACATCGGGTTCGCGTTCACGGGGCTTGGGATCTGCGCTGCCGTGGCGATCTTGCTCATGCTGTTTTCGTGACGGGCGGCGCGATCGTTACCTCGGAGCGAGAGGCACGAGCGCCGGATTGAGACTCTGGTTCCTTCGAGCTAGAGCTCGATGAACGTGCCCGACGGACCGAGATTCAGTACCCGAGTCGGGCCGATCTCGGACTCGCTTCCCCAGCTATCGTGGATGTGGCCGCAGACTGCGACTGGCGGGTGCTTGGCCTCGATCGCCTCGAGGATCGCCTTGCTGCCGAGGTGATCGCCGCCGCCGCTCTGGTCGCAGTGGCCATAGGGGGGTGAGTGGACGACGAGCAAGGCGCCCTCCGGGCAGGGGCTCAGCATCGTCGCGGCCTCCTCGTCGGAGAGGTCGAAGCTCCAGTCCCAGGGCGTGATCGGCACGCCTGCGCCGAGGCCGAAGCACTCGCGCCCGTCGAGCTCGGTGCCCTCCCCGTGCAGCACGGTCGCCGCCGGCCACACGGCGGCCGCGTCTCGAAGGGCGTCGACGGTCTCGTTGTTGCCGGGGACGAGCACGGTCGGCGCCTCGATCGGGCTCAGCGCCTCGATCGCCTCCTCGAGCCCCTCGTGAATGGAGGCGAAGTCGCCGGCGCCGATCACCGCGTCCACCTCGGCGCTCATCTCGACGAGCCGGGCCGCCCGGTCGAGGTCGCGGTGCAGGTCGCTGAAGGCGAGGATCCGCATCCGGCCGGGATCATGCCAGCCGGCCGCTAGAGCCGCGGCTCGTGCGCGGCCTCGAGCTCCTCGGCCAGCGCGAGGGTCTCGGGATCGAGCTCGGCTGGGACCAGCTCGTACCGCTCACTCAGTTCTGCCAGCAGCGCGTCCTCGACTGCGTCCACGCCCGTGCCCTCCGCCTCGTCCTCGACGCTCGCGGCGGTCGCCGGATCCCAGTCAAGCCCGAGGGCCGCGTAGACGGGCTCGAGCGCTGAGCGCAGCAGCGCGCTTTGAGACGCGACCACGACGCAGCCGAGGTGAGCGCCGCCCGAGGTCAGCCGCTGGCCGATCCCGGCGAGCTTCACGCGCCCGCGGGCGTTGACGCTCCACGCCCCAGGGCAGTACTCGCCCGGCACCTCGCCGATCCGGGCGTCCACGCGCAGCCGGGCGAGCGCGGCGGCGACGATCGCCGCCAGCTCCTCGAACCGGTCCCGGGTCCCGGCCGCGGGCCGCGGGTCGGGCCGCGACCAGGCGAGGGCGAGCGTGCCCTCGTGAAAGGCGGCGGCCCGGCCGCCCGCGAGGCGGACGACCGGCTCGAAGCCAGCGGCGCGAGCGGCCTCCACCGCGCGCCCGAATCCTTCAGCGGCGGCGTCCTGCTTCGAGAACGCCAGTTCGCGGGCG
>JBKPFS010000033.1:0-47423 GCA_046728935.1 Actinomycetota bacterium
CATGTAGCCGAAGGCGTAGGGAATCACCTCGCGGAGGTCGCACCAGGCGGCGAAGACGCCCGCGTAGGCGGGGGCGCCAACCGAGCGGTTGAAGTACGCACCCTCGATCCCGCACTGCAAACCAAGGATGAACACGAGGCCCCAGATCACGATCGTCGAGCCGAGGATCAGGATCCCGGCCTGGCGAAGCGCCTCGCCGAAGAACTTCATCACGCGGCCGGAGTAGACGATCGCCATCACCCGGCCGCAGAAGCGGGCGATGTCGCCGAGCGAGGCGAGCCAGTCCCTCGGTACCGCGAGCCAACCTGGCATCAGACAACCACCACCCGCCGCCCCCGGACGCGGGAGCAGCATGGAAATGCCCGAGCCAAGGGCGAGGGCAAGTTATTCAGGGCGGGAGCAGAGGAGGCGGCGGTCCTCCGTTGATGACCGAGATCTCGGGGTGGGTGGCCAAGAGGGTCTGGGTGAAGACGTAGTTGAAGGCGAACACGCCCAGGAAGGCGATCACCACGGCCTCGTTCACGGCCCGGCCCACCCCCTCCGCGCCCCCGGAGGCGTTCATGCCCTTGTACGAGCAGACGACGGCGATGATCGCCCCGAACAGGGTGCACTTCAGCACCGAGCCCCAGAGGTCGGTGACCGAGGCGTTGTTGAACAGGGTGGCGAAGAAGCCGCCCAGGGGCTGGCCGTAGGCGATCTCGGCGAAGAGACCGCCGGCGATCCCGAACAGCACGGCATAGACGTCCATCAGCCCTGTGATCAGCATCAACGCCAGGAACCGGGGCACGACCAGGTTCTTGATCGGATCCACGCCCAGCACCTGAAGCGCGTCGAGCTCCTCGCGGATCTTCCGCGCCCCGAGGTCGGCGGTGATCGCGGTCCCGGCGACCCCGGCGACGACGACCGCGGTGACGAAGGGGGCGAACTCCCTGACCGAGGCGAGGATGAAGAAGCCGCCCAACCGGTCGAGGGCGCCGAACAAAGACAGGAAGTTCGCGGCCTGAAGGCCGGGGGCGCCGAAGCCGAAGGCGACGGTCGAGATCATCATCGGAAACCAGCACAGCTGCAGCGCGAACAGGAACTGGCCCACGAACTCGCCCCCGTAGGGGTAGGGGGGGCGGACGGTGGCGACGATCGTCTTCCCGGTCAGGATCATCATGTTCCCGACCTGCTCGAAGAGCGACCTGGCGGGAAGGAACGCCCTGTCCGCGACGGATCTGACCATGTTCTCCTCCGGGGACCGGCCCTTCCGGTCTTCCGGGAGGAAGGGTATTCGATGCACGTCCGGTCCGCCACCCACAACCGTCACGCCCGCGGCGGGCCGAAAACTGGCCGGTCAGCCGGTCCCAAAATGGCCGGTAAGTGCGTGCTCGATGGTATGTTCCCCGCGCCTTGGGGGAGGAGACCACAAGCGCATGTAGACCTCGGCTCCTGGGCTTCAAGGCACGGACGCTCACCCTCCTGGTCGCAGTGATCGGGGCCTTGGCCCTCGCGAGCTGTGGCGACGGCGAGCGCCAGGACGTGAACGAGCCCGAAGGCGAGTTCCCGGTCGACGTCACGCAGTCCAAGTTCCCCACCCGCCAGCGGCTCGCGCAGACGAGCGACCTACAGCTGGGGATCGAGAACGTCGGCCAGGAGACCGTGCCCGACCTGGCGGTGACGATCTACACGGGCGACCAGAAGGCTGGCGAGCCCTTCGACGTCCGCTCGGATCAGCCGGGGCTCGCGGACCCGAACCGGCCGGTGTGGATCCTCGAGGAGGGCTACCCCAAGCTCCTCACGCCGGGCGTCGAGGCGAAGAACCTCGACAGCGCCCCGACGGCGGGGGCCGCGGCCGCGCAGACGGACACCTTCTCGTTCGGCCCGCTCGCACCGGGCGACGGCAAGGACATCGTCTGGCGTGTGACCCCGGTCAAGGCCGGGACCTTCACCATCCACTACGAGCTCGCCGCCGGGCTTCAGGGCAACGCGAAGGCCGTGACGCCCGACGGAAGCCCGGTCGAGGGCGAGTTCGTGGTCACGATCTCAGACAAGCCCCCCAAGACCAGAGTCAACAACGCGGGGCAGGTCGAGGTCGTGCAATAGCGGCGCCTGCGAACCTGCGCATCTCAGGCTCCTCGGCTGATCGTCTCGCTCACGTACGCTCTCAGTACGCTCGCGTCGCCGATCAGCCTGCGTCACCTGACCTGCTTGGTTCTCGCCGCCGCCCTTGGCGCGGGCTGCGGGTCTGACGACGCCAACACCACGGCGCCCACGGTCGCCGCGCCGCCGCCGACTCACGAGCAGGGCTCCGAGCGCCCCGCGACCGGCGACGGCAGCGGCGGGGTCACGCTGAAGACGGTCGGCCAGTTCGAACAGCCGCTCTACGTGACGCAGCCGCGGGCGGGTGACGACGCGCTGTTCGTGGTCGAGCAGTGCGGGCGCATCGCGCGTGTCGAGCCCGACGGCGAGGCCGCCACGTTCCTCGACCTCGGCGACCTGATCACCTGCGGTGGCGAGCAGGGGCTGCTCTCGATGGCGTTCGCGCCCGACCACCAGCGCAGCGGCAAGCTCTACGTCGACTACACGGACCGCAACGGCGACACCAGGGTGGTCGAGTACACCCGCTCCGAGGATGAACCGCGCGTCGCCGATCCGGACAGCGCTCGCGAGCTCCTCCTCGTCGACCAGCCGTACACGAACCACAACGGAGGGCTGGTGCTCTTCGGCCCCGACGGTGACCTCTACATCGGCCTCGGCGACGGCGGCTCGGCCGGCGACCCGCAGCGAAACGGCCAGGACCTCTCGAGCCTGCTCGGCAAGATCCTTCGGATCGACCCGACGCCCGGCGGCGGACGGCCATACGGAATCCCGGCCGACAACCCGTTCGTCGACCGGGAGGGCGCGCGTCCCGAGATCTGGGCGTACGGGCTGCGCAACCCGTGGCGGTTCTCGTTCGACGCCGGGAAGGCGCCGGCATCGCTGTGGATCGGCGACGTCGGCCAGAGCGCGCTGGAGGAGATCGACGGCCCGCTCTCCCACGGGGGCGCGGGCGCGAACCTCGGCTGGTCGGCGTTCGAGGGGACGGAGCGGCTCAACGAGGACCAGGAGGCGCCGGACGCGATCCCGCCTACCCTCGTCTACGGGCGCGACCGCGGGTGCTCGGTGACCGGCGGCTACGTCGTCCGCGACACCGACCTGCGCAGCCTCTACGGCCGCTATCTCTACGGCGACTACTGCCAGGGCGAGCTGCGGAGCTTCATCCCCGCACGACGCGGCGGCGACGCGAGGGACGACCGTCCGCTGGGCGTCGACGTCCCAGCGCTGAGCTCGTTCGGGGAGGACGCCGCGGGGCACATCTACGCGACCTCGCTCAACGGCCCGGTCTACCGGCTGGCGCCCGACGATTGAGCCGTTACCCTTCGGCGCGATGGCGGGGCTGGTCGACGGACGGCGGGCGCGGGTTGCCGCGATCGCGTCCGCCCTCGCGATCTCGATCGCGCTGGCGCTCGCCGGGCGCGAGTCCGGCAGCCGGGCGAGCGCGGGCGGGGGCGTGGCGCTGGATCAGATCGGCACCTTCGACGCTCCGGTCTACGTCGACAACGCGCCCCATCGGCCCAAGCTCCTGTTCGTGGTCGAGCAGACGGGGACGATCCGAGTGCTTCGCAAGGGACACAAGCTGGGCAAGCCGTTCCTCGACATCTCCGACCGGGTCCTCTACGGGGGGGAGCAGGGCCTGCTCTCGGTGGCGTTCGACCCGAAGTACCGAAGGAACGGGCGCTTCTTCGTCTACTTCACGAACAGGGACGGCGACAACGAGGTCGACTCCTTCAAGCGCCGGCCGCACAAGGCGACCCGCGCGCGGCGCAAATCGCGTCGCAAGGTGATCGAGTTCTCGCACCCGGGGCACGAGAACCACAACGGCGGTCAGCTCCAGTTCGGCCCCGACGACCTCCTCTACACCGGGACCGGGGACGGGGGTGGCGCCGGTGATCCGGCCAACAACGCCCAGGACAAGGGCAGCCTGCTCGGCAAGCTGCTGCGGATCAAGCCGAAGCGAAAGGGGGGCCACCGCTCGCCGAAGTCGAACCCGTTCGTCGGCGAGGCAGGGCGCGACGAGATCTACTCGCTCGGCCTCCGCAACCCGTATCGCTTCTCGTTCGACAGCAAGACCGACGACATCCTGATCGGCGACGTCGGCCAGGGCACGAGGGAGGAGATCGACCACACCACGCTCGCCGGAGCGAAGGGCGCCAACTTCGGCTGGGACTGCCGTGAGGGCTCGATCGCCTACACGGGTCCGCCGGGCAGCCCCTCGCCAGCGTGCTCCGGGATCAGCGGGCTGACCGACCCCATCTACGACTACCCCACCCACGTCGGCGGCACCTGCGCCGTGATCGGCGGCTTCGTGGTCCGCGACAGCTCCCTGCCGTCGCTGACGGGTCGCTACCTGTACAGCGACAACTGCGCTGGGTTCATCCACTCGCTGAATCCGTTCGCGTCGAACCCCGCTGCGACCGATGCGGACACGGGGCTCGACGTCGCAAGCCCCGGCGGATTCGGCGAGGCAGCGAGGGGCAGGATCTACGTCACCTCCCTGAGCGGTCCCGTCTACCGCATCGTCTCGGGCTAGCGGCGGCTGGTCCTCCCGGGGCGCTGTCCGCGGCCTGTGTGGGGGCGAGCGGGTTCACCGATCCGATCCATGTCTACTCCCACGCCGAGATGGGCTGCGGACGCTCAGCGGTCATCGGGGGCTACGTCGTCCGGGATCGCTCCCTGCCGGCCTTCGGCTGATACCTCTACACCGACCTCTGCGGAGGCGACATTCGCTCGCTCAACCCCTACGCCAGCAATCCGACCGCGTCCGACATCTCCGAGGACGTGCACGTGGAGCTGCCCACGTCGTTCGGCGAGGGCCACCGCGGACGGCTCTTCGTAGCCTCGTTTCTGGGACCCGTGTACCGGTTGGTGCCCGGCTAGAGCGCTGGGGAGTACAGTCCCCGCGCACCCCGAGCGAGGAGGATGTGCCCGATGGAGTCCGCGACGCACCCCGACGCACCGAGCGCCCAGCGCGACGGCGCAGCAACAAACGGCGCCCCGGCCGGCGAGACGATCGACGTGCATCGGCCCATCGACGGCTCGGTGCTCGCCACCGTCTCCGTCGACTCGCCGGAGCGCGTGGGCGAGGTCGTGGCCAGGGTCCGGGCGGCCCAGCCCGCCTGGGAGGAGCTCGGCTTCGAGGGCAGGCGGCGATGGCTCGAGGCGCTGCGGGACTGGATCCTCGACCACCAGGACGAGCTCGACGATCGGATGCAGGAGGAGAGCGGCAAGGTGCGCGCGGACGCCGCGCTGGAGGCCTTCTACCTGCTCGATGCGATCAACTTCTGGTGCGATCGCGGGCCGCGGTGGCTCGCCGACGAGATCGTTCCCGCGCACGTGCCGCTCCTGCGGACGCGGCGCGCCAAGATCACCTACCGCCCGTACCCGGTGGCGGGCGTCATCAGCCCCTGGAACTTCCCCCTGATCCTCTCGCTGGGCGACGGAATCCCGGCTTTGGTCGCCGGATCCGCGCTTGTGATCAAGCCCTCGGAGTTCACCCCGCTGACACTGATGGAGCTGGAGCGCGCCTGGAAGGAGGACCTCGGCGCCCCGGACGTCTTCGCGGTCGTCAATGGCACCGGCGAGACCGGCGGCGCGCTCGTCGACGAGTGCGACTTCATCCAGTTCACGGGCTCCGAGCGAACCGGCAAGCTCGTGATGAAGCGTGCCGCCGAGACGCTGACCCCGCTCAGCCTCGAGCTCGGCGGCAAGGACCCGATGATCGTCACCCGCGACGCCGACATCGAGCGGGCGGCGAACGCCGCCTGCTTCGGCGGCCTCATGAACACCGGCCAGATCTGCCTCTCGATCGAGCGCGTCTACGTCGAGGAACCGGTCTATGACGAGTTCGTCGACCTCCTTCGGGCGAACGTCGAGAAGCTGCGCCAGGGCGCCGATGGACGCACCTACTCCGCCGAGGTCGGCGCGATGACCTCGCCCAACCAGATCGAGATCGTCTCCGAGCACGTCGAGGACGCGCGCAAGGCGGGCGCCCGGATCCTCACCGGCGGCAGGCGCAAGGACGGGCCCGGCGACTGGTACGAGCCCACGCTGATCGCCGACGCCGACCACTCGATGAAGGTGATGCGAGAGGAGACCTTCGGGCCGGTGATCCCGGTGATGAAGGTGAAGGACGCCGACGAGGCTGTGCGGATGGCCAACGACACCCCCTACGGCCTCGGCGGCTCGGTGTTTGCGAGCAACGCCGAGCAGGGCGAGCGCATCGCGCGCCGGATCGAGGCCGGAACGGTCGCCGTCAACGACCTCTTCGTCACCAACTACTCGTTCCTGGGCCTGCCGATGGGCGGCTGGAAGCACTCGGGGATCGGCTACCGCCACGGGCCCGCGGGGATCCGCAAGTTCTGCCGCACCGAGTCGCTCACCGTGCCCAGGCTGCCGCAGCCCAAGCGCGAGTTCTTGTGGTTCCCCTACAGCCCCAGGCAGCGTGGCTTCGTGCGCCGGCTGTATCGGTTCTTCAACGCCCGCGGGCTTCGCAACAGACTCGGGCTCTGAGCGCTTGACGATCGGCGGCGCGGGCCCGCCGCTGCCTCAGATAGACATCGGGCGCGGGGCTCGACGAATGGAGATTCGCGAGCAACGGCTCGAGCTGGCCGGCTTCGGAACCCGGGCGCTCGTGCTCGCGTCGAGGGCGCCGGTCCACCACGTGGGCGGGCTGCTGCGTGACGCCGCCGACGTCCGGCTCGAGACCGCGCCCGGAGGCCATCTGGGCGTGCTCACCGGCCGCTCCGCCGAGCGCACCACCTGGCGTACGTGGACGAGTTCCTGCTCTCTATGACGAGGCCGAGATCGCCGCCGCGGCGGTGCGGATCCAGAGCGCCTTCGCGCGCCGGAGATCCGGCGTGTCGCCCCGGTCGAGGCGCTCGAGCGCGAGCCCCTCGACGCCGGCGACGAGGAAAACAGCGGTCGAACCGCGCTCGCGCGGCGGCGGTCCGTCGTCGATCGCGCCCAGCAGGTCGCCCAGGGTGGCGCGGAAGTTGGCCTTCACCTCGCGCATGATCCGGGCGACCTCGGGCTCGACGACCGACTGCGAGGCGAAGTCGAAGTAGACGCGGCCGAGGCGCTCGTCGCGCTCGATCACGCGCCAGATGCCCGCGACGACGCCATCAACCAGCTTCAGCGCGGTCGTGGGCTCGCCGAGCCCGTCGAGGACCTCGCGGGTGATCTCCTCGGCGACGTCCCGGGCGACCGCGGCCACCAGGCCCTGCTTGGAGCCGAAGTGGTAGCCGATCAGCGCCTTGTTCTGGCCCGACGCCGCCGCGACCTTGGCGGTCGTCAGGCCCGCGTAGCCGTCGCGCTTCAGCACGTCGAGGGCGCCGTCGAGGATCCGCTCGCGGGCCCCGGACGGGGGACGCCCGGGGCCCGGTCGTGGCTGCGCGACCGTGGTCATCTACGCGGCGACCCCTGCGGCCGTGGGCTCCATTCCCATCGCCGCGAGCTTTTTCGACAGGGAGCGCATCGCGTATTCGAAGATCTCCTTCGACGTGTAGCCGAACGGCGTCTCGAAGTCGTAGCGATTCTCGACCCACTCAGGCGCGAACGCGAGCACGCCGACCGGCAGCGTCTCCTCGAGCGTGTCCTGGACGATCCGCTTGTAGCGCTCGTCCTCCCTGATCGCGTCGGCGAGGAACTTGACGCCGAAGCCGACGTGGCGCGACTCGTCCCGGTTGACGTGCGTGAAGCCGTCGCGGAAGCCGGGCAGCCGGTCCATCTCCTTGAGCGAGCGGAGGATGAACCGCGCCCCCGTGAGGGCGAGCGTCCCCTCGATCACGATCATGTAGACGGTGATCCCGCGCACCAGCGCGTCCATGTCGGACGGGTCTTTGCGCAGGGTCTCCGCGCAGTCGTGGAGAATGCCGTCGAAGAGCTCCGACCACTCGGTGTTCACGTGCTGGCGCTGCTCGGCGAGGTTCTCGGCGATCGTCCTCGCGTCCGCCCCGACCACCTCGCGGTAGAAGCGGTCGAAGAAGACGCAGTGCCGCGCCTCGTCGGCGATCTGCGAGGCGAGGAAGATCCGCTGATCATCGGTCGGCGCCGCGATCGCGAACGGCAGCAGCTCGGTCGTCACCCGCTCCTCGCCGAGGAAGAACTCCGACAGGCTCCAGACCATGAACCGCTTTTGCTCGGCGGTCCAGATCGACTCGTCGTTCCATTCCTCGGCGTCGCGCGTGAAGTCGAAGACCTCGGAGTTCCAGCCCTGGCGCTCCCAGCGCGAGATCAGCTTGCGGTAGGACGGCGCCGCCTCGACGATCTTGTCGAGGCCGGCCATCACCTTGTCGATGTCGCCGTCGAGGAGGACGTCGAGCGCCTCGTCGCCGGTGTCGCTCGGGTTGCCGTTCTGCTGGGTGGGGGCGGTTGCCATTCGGGGACCTCCGGGTGCTCGGGGGAAAGCGTCGCCGCGAATTATTACCTAATCGTTTAGTTAATGTCAAACCGGCTGCCCCGATCGACGCCTAATTGGCGCTTTCCGCCAATTAGGCGTCAGTGGCCGTGGGAACGCGGGGCGATCGACGCCTTCTTCACGGTGTGCGTGCATAAGGCGTCAGTCCCCCGGGTCAGCCGCCGACGTGCAGCTCGATCGCCTGGATCTGGCGCTGGCCGTACGAGCCGCGATACACCGGTCCGGCCGCGCTGAGCTCGTCGCCGGGCCCCGGCAGCGGATGTGGCCGGAGCTCGCGCTCGACGTCGATCACCGAGACGCCGGGGAACGTGATCGACTGCCTGCTCGCGAGCACGAAGTGGGCGTCGCCGTCGCCGTCCGGGTCGACCCGCTCGACGTAGACGATCCGCCCTGAGGCGCTCCGGCAGTTGCCGAGCTCGGACGGACACCGCACCGGCTCAACGCTGATCTTCTCTCTCGCGGGCGAACCCTCCCCCTCCCTTACCTGCCCTTGTTGTTCGTCCGGCGCCGGTGAGTCGGTCTCTCCCCCGCCTCCACACCCACCCGCGACCAGCGCGGCCAGGAGGACGCCGAGCGCGATCCGCCTCAGGCCGCGACCCCGGCCGGCTCGTCGGACTCCCACTCGGTGACCCCGTCCTCCGGCGGCTCGTCCTCGGGCGGAAGCTCACCGCCGCGCTCGGTGCCGGCGATCAGCTCGTCGCCCTTCTTCTCCTCGGGTACGAATCCCGACTTCATGCCGAAGTACACCGCCTGCGGGTGGTGGGCGATGATCGCCACGGTGGACTGCTCGGGCTCGACCGCGTAACCATCGGACAACGTCATCCCGATCTCCTGGAGCCCGAGCAGACGCCAGACCTTCTCGTGCTCGGACTGGTCGGGACAGGCGGGATAGCCCCAGGAGTAGCGACGGCCCTGGTCGAGGTCGATGCCGAGCCCGCGCCGGACCTCGGCGTGAAGCCACTCGGCAAGCCCCTCCGCCGTCTGTACGCCGAGCCCGTGCACGAAGAGCTGCTCGGCGAACTCGCCGTCGGCCTCCAGCTTCTTGATCAGCTCGGTCACCTCCGGACCCACCGTTACCCCTTGGAGCGCGACCACGTCGCGCTCGCCGCTTTCGATCGGTCGGTAGAAGTCGGTGAGGCAGATGCGGTCGTGCTTGGGCTGGCGCGGGAACACGAGCCGCTCCAGCTCGCGCTCGGGATCGTCCGGGTCGAACACCACGAGCTCGTTGCCGTCGGTGTTGCACGGGAAGTAGCCGAGCTTCGCGCGCGGCTGCAGGTAGTCCTGCTCGCGCCACATCCGCTCGAGCTTCGGGGCGAAGCCCTCGTCGCCGTCGTGGCCCTCGACGATCCGCCGCCACTCCTCGCCCTTCTTGCCGCGCCCGCCCCAGTGGAGCTTGAACAGCACGTGACGATCGAGATACGGGAACACGTCGTCGAGGTCGACCTCGATCTCGCGCACGCCCCAGAACGGCGGCCCGGGGATCGGCACGTCGGTGCGCGCGGCGGAGCGCGCCGAGTCGTCCGTGGTGGGGGGCGCATCGTCGGCGACCTCGGGCTTCTCGCGCAGCGTCTGCGCCTCGTCGCGGATCTTGGCCACGAGCGCATCGCGAGCGCCCTCGTCGATGAGCGCGTCCATCGTGTCGAGGCCCTGGAAGGCGTCCTTGCAGTAGAAGACGCCCGGCTCGTAGACCTCGTCGGACTCCTTGCCGTGCGGATACAGCACCCGCCGGCCGAAGTCGCGGTTGATCGCGGCGCCGCCGATCAGCACCGGGAACTCGAGCCCGCGTTGGTGGAGCTCCTGAATGCACAGTGGCATCTGCTTTGAGGTCGAGACCAGGAGCGCCGAGAGCCCGATCGCGTCCGCCTCGTGCTCGACGGCGGCGCCGATGATGGTCTCCACCGGCACCTGCTTGCCGAGGTCGACGACCGTGTAGCCGTTGTTGGTCAGGATCGTGTTGACCAGAGACTTGCCGATGTCGTGGACGTCGCCGAACACGGTCGCGATCACGACCTTCCCCTTGGTATGGCCCTCGATGCGGTCGAGGTAGTTCTCGAGCTGCGCGACGGCGCGCTTCATCACCTCGGCCGACTGGAGCACGAACGGCAGGATCAGCTCGCCGGCGCCGAACTTGTCGCCGACCTCCTTCATCGCGGGGAGCAGCACGTCGTTGAGGGTGGGGACCGCGCCGATCTTCTCGACCGAGCGGTCGATCCACTCCTCAACGCCTTCCTTCTTGCGTCGCAGGATGTGCCAGTGGAGCGCGTCGGAGGGCTCCATGCCCTCGGTCGGGTCCTCACCCGCGTCGGCCTCCTCCTCCCCCTTCGACTCGAAGTGTGCGATGAACCGCTCGAGCGCATCGTCGCGCCGGTTGTAGACGAGGTCGTCGGCGAGCTCGCGCTCGGCCTCGGGAATCTCCGGATACGGCGTTACGTGGTTCGGATTCACGAGCGCGAGGTCGAGGCCCGCGTCGACGCAGTGATGGAGGAAGACCGAGTTGAGGACCGCGCGGGCGGGTGGCGAGACGCCGAACGACACGTTGGAGATCCCCAGCGACGTCTTCACCTCGGGCAGCTCGGCCTTGATCCGCCGGATCCCCTCGATCGTCTCGATCGCGGACGGCTTCCACTCCTCGTCGCCGGTGGTGAGGGTGAAGGTGAGCGCATCGAAGATCAGCAGCTCGGGATCGAGCTCGTGCTCGTCGCAGGCGAGCTCCTTGATCCGCTTCGCGACCTCGAGCTTTCGCTCGGCGGTCTTCGCCATCCCCTGCTCGTCGATCGTCAGCGCGATCACGGCCGCGCCGTGCGCGCGGGCGAGCGGCACGACCCGGTCGAGCTTGTCGCGGCCGGCCTCGAGGTTGATCGAGTTGACGATCGCGCGGCCCGGGATCTGCCCGAGCGCCGCCTGGATCACCTCGGGCTCGGTCGAGTCGACCTGGATGGGCGCCGGCTGCGTGAGCGAGACGCGCTTGGCGAGCTCGCGCATCTGCTCGTCCTCGTCGGTGCGCTCGGTCAGCGCCACGCAGAGGTCGAGGACGTGCGCGCCCCCCGCCACCTGGTCCTCGGCGATCTGGAGCAGGCCGTCGTAGTCATCCGCGAGCAGCAGCTGCTTGGCCTTGCGCGAGCCCTGCGAGTTGACTCGCTCGCCGACCAGGGTCGGTCGCGGCTCCTGGACCAACGGGGTCGCAGTCATCATGCTCGAGACCAGCGGCGGGGCCGGCCGTGGCCGCTCGCCGGGCACCCGACCCTTCACCCGCTCGGCGAGCGCGCGGATGTGGTCGGGGGTGGTGCCGCAGCAGCCGCCCACGATCGAGACGCCGAAGCGCTCGACGAACTCGCCCAGCACCGAGGAGATCTGCTCCGGCGTCTCGGGGAAGATCGTCTCGCCGTCCGGCCCCTGCAGCGGCAGGCCGGCGTTGGGGATGCAGTGGACGGGCACGGGCGAGTGCTCGCCCAGGTATCGGATCGCGTCGCGCATGTCCTCGGGCCCGGTCGAGCAGTTGAGCCCGATCACGTCGACGTCAAGAGCGGAGAGCGTCGTCAGCACCGCCTGGATGTCGGTCCCGAGCAGCATCTTTCCGCCCTGCGGCAGCAGCGAGACGCTCGTCTGGATGGGCAGCGTGCGGCCGGCCTGCTTGAAGGCCTCGCGGGCGCCGAACACCGCCGCCTTGACCTCGAGGATGTCCTGTGCGGTCTCGATGACGATCAGGTCGGCGCCGCCCTCGACCAGCCCGCGCGCCTGCTCGGTGAAGACCTCGACGAGCTCGGCGAACGTGATCTTGCCGAGCGTCGGGTCGTCGCTCGCCGGGAGGAAGCCGGTGGGGCCGATCGAGCCGGCGACGAAGCGCGACTCACCCGCCGCCTTGCGGGCGATCTCGGCGGCCTTGCGGTTGATCTCGGGCGTGTGGTCGCCGAGCCCCCACTCGTCGAGCTTCAGCCGCGAGCCCTGGAAGGTGTCCGTCTCGATCACCTGCGCGCCGGCGTCGAGCATCGAGGAGTGGACGCCCTCGATCACGTCGGGGCGGTGGAGCACCAGCGCCTCGTGGCACTTGCCGGCGAGGCCGCCGTAGTCCTCGCTGGTGAGGTCGAACTGCTCCAGCGTCGCGCCCATGCCGCCGTCGTAGACAACGACCCGCTCGCGGATCGCGCCGAGGTAGCCGCGGTCGGCGCTCACGGGCTCACCCCCGGGTGCGCAGCGGCCAGCGAAAGGCGAGTCAGCCGAGGACGCAGGGAGCGTGGCGTGCCAGAGGCACGCGAGCGACCGAGGACGACGGCTGACGAAGCCTTGCAGCCGCCGATGCGTGGCTGGGGGTGGGTCGGGGAGCGCCTAGCCATGGCGACGTCGGATCGTAGCCTCAGGCGTCGGGCGCCCTGCGGTTCGAATCTGGCTTGCACTCTCGTGACCTCCATCGATCCCGGCTGTCGCACCGTGCCCGGCTCCTGGGAGCCTCGTCGGTTGCGGCGGCGTCGTCGGTCCGGGTCCCTCAGCCGCTCTGGATGGTGGGGGCAAGGATAGCGGGCGCCCCCGCGACGCCCGGCCGTGTGCCGCTCAGGAGATCGTCTCGGTTGCCGTGCCGGAGCGCGGCGAGAGGCGGACCGGAGAGGTGGAGAGCGCGCGCATGCGCATGTCCGTCCAGGTGACGCCCTCCCGAACGAGGGCGGGCAGGCCCAGCGCGAGCGCGGTCGCGATCTCGACCGCCTGAAGGACCACGCCATAGGCGAGCGCGTCGGCGGCGCCGACGCCGAAGCCGGTGGTCAGGACGCTGATCGTGGCGAGCTGGAAGACACCGATGTTGGACGGGGTCGCTGGCACGACCGCGGTGACGTTGACGGCGAACAGGACGGCCGCCGCGGCGCTCACGCCGACCATAGTGTCGAGGCCGAGGGCCGCGAACAGCGCCCAGCAGGCGAGCAGCTGAAGCCCCCAGGCGCCGAGCTGCGCCGCGACGGCCACCGGACCATGCCGCGGGTCGCGAAACACCTGCAGCCCCCTGCGCACCTTGACCAGCGCTTCGCGGACCGTGCCCGCGAAGCGGGCCAGCCGGCCCGAGCCGTTTCGCCGCACGAGCGTGGGCGCGAGCACCACGGCGAGGAGGATCAGCAGGGGAGCAGTGCTGACCACGAACAGCTTCTCGGTGTTCGAGTGGAAGAGGTCGGTGGTGCTGACGATGATCGCGCCCAGGATCACCAAGGCGAGAACGTTGAGCGCGGTCTGCGAGACCAGCGTCCCGATTAGGACCGGGAACGTTTCGCGCATGCGCCCGGTGCGGCGGGCCAGGACCATCGCCCTAGCCGGCTCGCCGAGGCGCGCAGGCAGCGTGGCCGACATCAGGACGCCGATCATCGTCGCCGAGGCGACGTCGCGGCGACGCAGCGGGCTACGGGGAAGCGCCGAGCGGGCAATCTGAAGCCAGGAGACGGCGCGCAGGAGCATCGAGATCATCATCAGCCCGGTGGCCATCAGCACCCAGCCGGCGTCGGAGCGAACGATGTTCTCGAGCACGCGGTCGAGGCCGATGCGGTTGGCGGCGATCGCGGTCAGCCCGACCCCGACCAGGGCCGCGACGCCGAGGCCGACGCGACGCGCCGTCCTTCCCCGCAGCGCCTCGCGCGCTGGCTCGGGATCGAGGGATCTAAGGCGGCGGGCAGGACGACGCGGGCCGCCGTCGGCGGCGACGATGCCATGCCGCCGGGCGAGCCGCTCGCGCGAGCTCGCCGGCGCCGGCCGCACCTGCGCGTCCTCGTAGGTGCGCTCGATCTGCTCGGCCACCCGGGGCCAGGCGTAGCGCTGGGCGGACTCGCGCGCCGCCCGCCCCATCGCGGCCCGGCGTGCCGGCTCGTGGTGCATCGCCTGAAGCTCCTCCGCGAGGCGCTGGGGATCGGCGGGCGGGACGAGCACCCCGTCGACGCCGTCGGTGACGACGTCCGAGTAGCCGGCGATGTGCGAGGCGATCACGGGCGTGCCGGCGGCGAACGCCTCGGTGATGATCATCCCGAAGCTCTCGCCGGCGAGCGAGGGGGCGCAGAGAACGTCGGCGCTGTGGAGGCGCTCCCAGAGCTCGTCGCCGTCGGTACGACCCAGCGCGTCGATCCGCTCCTCGGTGCGCGGATACGCCAGGTAGCGGTGGACGTCCTCGGCCTCGGCGCCGATCACGGTCAACCGTGCTGGCACGTGCTCAACCAGCGCCTCGAAGGCCTGCAGGAGCACGGGCATGCCCTTGCGCTCCTCGGGCCGACCGACGAAGAGCACACGAAGCTCATCCGAGGGGGGCTTCGGGCCGGACGGCGGCGCCTCCGTGTCGACGCCGTTCGGGATCACCCGGTAGCTGCCCCCGAACCACCGCCGGCCGGTCCAGGCGGCGGCCTCGGAGACCGCGATCCTCGCGCTCAGCTGGTTGAACTTGCGCCGCGCCCCGAGCAGGGTCGCGATGTGGTTCGGCATCGGCCGGGTCGAGTAGGCGTGGAAAGTGCCGATGACCGGCGCGTCCGGATATGAGGAGGCGTCCCAGCCGATAAGCGGCGCCGGGGGCTCGTGGACGTGGACGACGTCGGGCGCGAAGGCACGCAGCTCGCGGCGCATCTTGGTCACCCCGTCGGGGAACAGGCAGAGGTTCGAGACCGCGCCGTTGGCCCCCAGCCCGATCGTGCCGGCGAGCGGTACCAGGTAGTCCGGTCGCGACCGGCGCTCCGGCTGGGCACGGTGAAGCGCCCGGGCCCTACGGCCGGGTCCATCCCAGGGCGCCAGCACGCGAAGCTCGTTGCCGCGGCGGATCAGCTCTTGGGCCAGCGCCTCGACGTGCCGGTTCACGCCCCCCGGATAGGTCCAGGAGTAGGGCGTGACGATGGCGATGCGCACCGTAGCCATGGTAGAGGAACGCTGACGCGCCCCGTGTGACGTCTATCCACTCCCGCTGGGTTCGGGATTGGCGCGCACGCCCATCGGGCTCGCTGCCGTTGGCCGAGGCTCGCCCCTCTCGGCCCAGAAGAATCCGCTGCAAACCGCGAGGTAGATGGTCCCGATCACGAGCAGGACCGAGCCCGAGTCGTTCGCCACGGTGCCCACGAGCACGCCGGTCAGGGCCCCGACGTATCCGCAGCGGGCCGGCCACCGATCGCCGAACCACGAGAGCACGGTGCGTCGCCGCCACAGCCCGAGGACGAGCACGGCGCCGCAGACGCCGAGCGGCAACGGGTAGGGCGGGTGCACGAAGGTGTTGGCCATCAGGTTCACGCGCCGGTCGAGCACGTCGACGACGTCGCTGGCCTCGCCTGCGCCAAGCACCGAGCGGCTGAGGTGAGCGCCGCCGCTGATGAGGTCGACGCCCACGAGCGCCACGAGTCCCAGAACGACCCCGGCCCCGACCGTGACCGTGGCACGGCGCCACCCGTAGCCCAGCGCGAGCACCGCCGCGGTACCCCCGCCGACCGCGAGCACGATCGCTGCCCCCACGTCGGCGCCGAAGCCGCCGGGGGCGAACGCGGCGGCGGCGGCGAGCGCTATCAGGGCGAAGGATGCCGCGGCGGCGGCGCGGTTCAGCCGCGGGCGCGTTGCGAGCCAGGCCCCGGCGCCGATGATCGTCAGCGTCGTCAGCGCGGCCTCGAGCTCGTTGCCGATGCCGAAGAACCGCACCCCCCCACCCGGATTCGGTCCGAGCACGGAGAACGAGGTGTAGGGCGAACCCGCGATCACGTCCGCGGCGTGGGCGACCACCGTCGCCGCGCAGGCGACGGCCAGCCCGCGATAGCCGGGCACCAGCGCCCGGGTCCCGATCGCGAGCGCGACCGAGCCGAGGCCATTGATCAGAGCCGACGTCGCCTCGTCCGCGTCCACCGCGGCCGCCAGGAGCAGCATCAGCGGGGCCCAGGCACAGGCGAGGGCGAGGAGCGGCAGGGCGGCCCGCGCCCCGCGCGCTCCTGCGGCGAGCGACGCGAGCGCGCACGCGGTAGTCCAGACCGCGAGCGGAAGCAGCAGCACCAGGTCGCGGCTGGGCCGATCGGCAAGCCTCGTCTGCAGGTGCGCCACCGACTCCGGATCGGGCTCCCCGGTGGTCTCGATCTCGCTCCCGTTCATCTCCTCCGGGACGCCGAGCCCGAAGCGGTCGAGCACGGTGGGCGCGATGTCGGTCGAGGTGACGATCCCGTCGGTCCGGGTCGAGTCGGAGGTGAGATCGCCATCGAAGCGAGCGCCGAAGGCGCCCGCCGGAAACAGCCGCTGGTCGGTGTTGGCGCCAGCAGCCATCGCGATCAGCAGGTCCTGCGGCCCGAGCCGCTCGGCGACCGCCGCCAGCTCGCTTGGGCTCACGCTGACCACGCTCAGCCCCGGCCCGCAGCCCGAGCGGCACTCCTCGGGGGGGACAACGCGCACGCCTCCCTCTCGGTCGACGGCGATCAGCGTCGCCAGGCCGGCGTCGTCCTCGGCGGTGACCGGGACGCCACCCTCCTCGAGAGTCGAGGCGAGGAGGCCCGGGACGATGTCCGCCGGCGCCCCTTCGGCCCGGTCGACCACCTCGCTCCACTGGGGCGGGTGCACGCGACCGTCGCGAACCTGGACGCTCGGCGGGACCTCGGGGTCGTACAGGTGCTTGTTGACGCGGTTGCCCTGACCGATATCCAGGTAGGTCTGGATCAGGGGCACATCGCCGAGCCCGGCGCTGACCACGCCCGGCGACATGCCTTCCACGCGCGCGATCTGCTCGACGGTGGTGCCGCCCGGAAGCACCGCGATGACCACGCGAGCGCTGCTCCCGGAAGGGTCGTTCGCACCCCCGGTGACCGCCGATCCGACGAGTGCCACGGGCGCTAGCATCGCCGCGATGGCGGCCGAGAGGACCTTCGCCAAGTTCACCTTCTTCAAGCTGGACCCCGCCTGGCAGCGGCGCGACGCCGAGGCGCGGGCGGAGGATAAACGGGAGTTCCTCGCCGCCTGCGAGGACTTCGCCACCGACCGATCGCTGCGCGCCTACTCGACCGTCGGCACGCGCGGCGACACGGACCTGCTGCTGCTCTCCCAGAGCCCGGTGCTCGAGGACATCCACACCTTCCACGTCGTCCTCGCCCAGAGCGGTCTGTCGAAGTGGATGTCCATCCCGCACTCCTACCTGGCGATGACCAAGCGCTCCCCCTACTCGGACTCGGAGGCGAGGCCCGAGATCTGCGTCTCGGAGCGCAAGTACCTGATCGTCTATCCGTTCGACAAGCGCCGCGACTGGTACCGCCTGCCGCTCTCAGAGCGGCAGCGAATCATGGACGAGCACATCGCGATCGGCCGGCGCTATCCCGAGATCACGATCAACACCGCCTACTCGTTCGGGCTCGACGACCAGGAGTTCGTGATCTCGTTCGAGACCGACGAGCCGGGCGACTTCCTCGAGCTGGTCCAGGAGCTGCGCGGCTCGGAGTCGAGCTCCTACACCCTTCGCGACACCCCGATCTTCACCTGCATCGCGATGTCGGTCGGAAAGGCGTTGGACGCTCTGGATGGCGCCGCGACCGCCCGATCGGCCGCTCTGGCGTAGACGGGTTTCCATCCCCTACCCTTTCGCGCTCGCATGAGCAACGTCGGCACGCGTGACAACCCCCTTCGGGTCGCGATCGTCGGCTCCGGGCCGGCGGGCTTCTACGCCGCCGAGCATCTGCTGAAGCGCGACGACCTCGCGACGGAGGTCGACATGTTCGATCGGCTCCCGACGCCGTTCGGGCTCGTCCGCGCGGGCGTCGCGCCGGACCATCCGAAGATCAAGTCGGTCATCCGCGTGTACGAGAAGACCGCTGCCCGCGAGGGCTTTCGCTTCTTCGGCAACGTCGACGTGGGCCGGCAGGTGAGCGTGGCCGAGCTCGCCGAGCGCTACCACTCCCTGCTCTACGCGTACGGGACCGGCACGGACCGTCACCTCGGCATCCCCGGCGAGGACCTGCCCGGATCGCACGCCGCGACCGAGTTCGTCGCCTGGTACAACGCCCACCCCGACTTCGCCGATCGCGAGTTCGACCTCTCCTGCGAGCGCGCGGTGGTGATCGGAAACGGCAACGTCGCGGCCGACGTCGCCCGGATGCTCGCCCTGCCGCGCCCCGAGCTCGACATCACCGACACGGCGGACCACGCGATTCCCCCGCTGGCCGAGTCGGGCGTGCGCGAGATCGTTGTCCTTGGCCGTCGCGGGCCCGCCCAGGCCGCGTTCACGAACCCGGAGGTTCGGGAGCTCGGGGAGCTCACCGACGCCGACATCGTCATCGACCCTGCCGAGGTGGAGCTCGACCCGGTGAGCCGGGAGTTCGTCGATTCCGACGAGTGCGAGCCCACCAACAAGCGCAACGTCGAGATCTTCACCGAGTTCTCCCAGCGCCAGCCCGAGGGCAAGCCGAAGCGCGTGATCATGCGCTTCCTGCGCTCGCCGGTCGAGATCCAGGGCAACGGCCGGGTCGAGAGGCTGATCGTCGGGGTCAACGAGCTCTACCGCGACGATGACGGCGCGATCCGCGCCCGCGACACGGGCGAGCGCGAGGAGATCGAGTGCGGGCTCGTCCTGCGCTCGATCGGTTACAAGGGCACCCCGCTCGAGGGGACTCCCTTCGACGGGCGCCACGGAGTGATCCCCAACGAGGGGGGCCGGGTCGTCGACCCCGATTCGGGCGAGCAGGTCCACGGCCACTACGCGGTCGGCTGGATCAAGCGCGGCCCGTCCGGCGTGATCGGCACCAACAAGAAGGACGCCCAGGAGACCGTCGACAACCTGTTCGCGGACGTGGAGGCTCAGAAGGTCCCGGACCCCGAGCTCGCCACCGACCGCAGCGCGATCGAGGAACTCCTTTCAGAGCGGTCACCCGACCACGTCACCTACGTCGGCTGGGAGGCGATCGACCGCGCCGAGGTCGCCGCCGGCGAGCCTCAGGGCCGCCCGCGGGTCAAGTTCTGCCGCATCGAGGAGATGGTGGAGGCGGCCCGCGCCGCCGAGGCGGTCGAGGCGCCGTAGCGGGACGAAACCGGACTTGAGCATGCATGTCATGCTCAATCCAGGGCTCGTGGCGATGGCCGACCTGAAGGAGCTGGAGCGGATGATCGCTGACGCGCTGCCGGGCGCCGAGGTCGAGGTGATCGACGAGGGGGGCGGAGATCATCTCCGCGCGATCGTCACCGCGCCGCAGTTCGAGGGGCTCTCGCGGATCGATCAGCACCGGCTGGTGCGCAACGCAGTCCGCGAGCGCTTCGAGGACGGCTCGATCCACGCCCTATCCATCAAGACCTCCGAGCCCGGCTGACCGCTTCGCTAAGGTGAATCGCGATGGCTGATCCACAGCTCAAGGAACGGGTCGAGCAGCTGATCGCAGAGAACCCGGTGCTGCTGTTCATGAAGGGCATCCCCGAGGCGCCCCAGTGCGGGTTCTCGATGCGCGTTGTCGGGGTGCTCGAGCAGCTCGGCGTCGAGTACGGCGCGATCGACGTTCTCCCCGCGCTCCAGCCGCTGCGCGAGGTGACGGCGGAGATCTCCGACTGGCAGACCTTCCCCCAGCTCTACGTCAACGGCCAGCTGGTCGGCGGCTGCGACATCGTCGAGGAGATGTTCGAGTCCGGCGAGCTCGCGGAGCTGCTGGGCGTCGAGCAGCCGGAGGGAGCCGAGACTCCCGAGCCCTCACGCATCGTGCCGGGCGGGCCGCAGCACAGCCCGCCCATGCAACTCGACTGAGGTCCGCTGCCTAGACCGTCGCGGCCTGCTCGGCCGCGTCTTCCTTCACCTGGAAGGAGGAGCCGCAGCCGCACGCGGCGACGACGTTGGGGTTGTTGACCGTGAAGCCGGCGCCCTGGAGGCCGTCCACGTAGTCGACCTCGGAGCCGAAGACGAACTGCATGCTCACCTTGTCGACGACCACCGCGACGCCCTTGTGCTCGAAGACGTGGTCGTGCTCCTTGGGGGCGTCGAGGGCGAGCGCGTACTGGAATCCCGAGCAGCCGCCGCCGCGCACCGCGACGCGAAGCGCCTTCTCGTCGGCGCCGGCGCTGAGGTCACGGATCTTGTCGGCAGCGACCTCCGTGAGGGTGACTGCGGCCTTGGGGGTCTCCATCTCGCTTCACATTGTATAGGCGGTTCACTCGCGTTTCTCGGGCGGCTCGCCGTAGCGCCAGTCGAGGTACTGAAGGATCCGCTTCGAGTCGGAGATCACCTCGTCGCCGTCGACGAGGACGGGGACGCGGCGCTGCTTCGTGAGCTCCTCTATCTCCGGCCGAGCGGAGCGGCGGTAGGGCACGCGCTCGGTCCGGTACTCCAGGCCGAGCTTTCGCAGCCGCCGGGCGGCCGCCCCGCACGGACACAGGACATTGGTCGGGTTGGGGCAGCGGTAGAGCACCAGCCCGCGGTTGCCCGCGCCCCGCTCGCTCGGCCGTCGCTCCCCGTCGGCGCGCCGGTCGCTCATCCTCCGAGGAGCCGCTCGCCAGTCCGCAGCACGCGACCGACGGCGCCCAGCGCCAGCCGCTCGACCCCGGGCTCGCCGCCGATCCGGGCCCCGAGTCGATCCGCCTCCCACTGCACCGCCGCCTCGAGCGTCTGCTCGTGCGGGCGCGGCTTGAAGCCGAGCTCCTTGCGCGCCTTGGTGTTGCGGTAGGTCCACCACAGCGTGGCCGCGCGCGTCTCGTCGGGCGAGACGGGCAGGGGCAGGCCGAGCCTGCTCGCCGCCTCGACCCCGGCGATCGCGACCGCCCCCGGCACCCTGACCGGCGGCGGGTCGACGCCCGAGATCCTCGCCAGGTCGGCGAACAGCCGTTGGAACGTGAAGTTGCGCCCGGCCAGGATGTAGCGCTCCCCGACGGTCCCCTTCGCGTCGGCGAGCAGGTGCCCCTGCGCGACGTCGCGCACGTCGACGATGTTGAGACCACCGTCGGTGTAGACCGGGATCCGGCGAAGCAGGAAGCGCCTGACCAGCGTCATGGACGTCCCCGTCGGGTCGTCGGGGCCGAACACGAACGAGGGGTTGACGATCACCACCGGGAGTCCGTGCGCGGCGGCCCGCATCGCCTCCAGCTCCGCCTCGTGCTTGGCGTTGATGTAGGCCATCCCGAGGTGACCGATCTCGAACGTCGTCGACTCGTCCGCCGTGCCGTTCGGCTTCGCGACGCCGATCGCCCCCACCGAGGAGGTGTGGACGAGGCGCTCGACGCCCGCGTTCGCGGCCTCCTCGAAGACGATTCGGGCGCCGCGCACGTTGACCTCGAAGACCGCCTTGCGATCGGCCGTCCGCAGCGAGGTGCGACCGGCGACGTGGAACACCCGCTCCACTCCCCGCATCTCCCTGCGCACGGCGCGCCGGTCGGTTACGTCCCCGGTCGCCCGCTCGAACTCGATGCCCTCGAGGTGGTCGAGGTTCGAGGTTCGCCGCGCGAGGAGGCGGAGATCGTCTCCGCGCCCCGCCAACTCGCGCACGACGTGGGAGCCGACGAAGCCCGATCCCCCTGTGACCAGGGTCTTGCCCACGGGCCCATCCTAGGGGCCTCAAACTGATAGAACCGGACGGCTTTGGGCCCGGGAGCCAAGACCGCGGTGGTCACGGATACGACCGCCTACCTCCCCGACGAGCTGATCGCGGAGCACGGCATTCACCGGGTCAGCCTCTACGTCGCGCTCGACGGCGACCAGCGGCCCGAGAGCGAGATCGCGGCGGCGGAGTACGACGACTTCTTCGAGCGCCTGCGGAAGAGCGAGGAGGGCGCGACCACGTCACAGCCCTCCGTCGGGGACTTCGTCTCCGTGTACGAGCCACTGCTGGCCGACGGCGGCGAGGTGGTCTCGGTGCACATCTCGGCGGGGATCTCGGGCACTGTCGGATCGGCGCTGAGCGCGCGCGATCAACTCTCCAGCGAGGGCAGGGGAGGTGAGCGGATCCGCGTCTTCGACAGCCGCTCCGCCTGCGGGGGCCAGGGGCTGGTGGCGCTGGCCGCGGCCCACGCCGCCGCCGCAGGGGCGGACGGCGAGCAGACCCTCGCGGCGGCCGAGCGGGCACGGGAAACGCTTCGGATGTGGTTTGCGATCGACACCCTGGAGTACCTGCGCAAGGGCGGTCGGATCGGCGCCGCGCAGGCCTGGCTCGGCTCGGCGCTCCAGATCAAGCCAATCCTCACCCTGGCGGAGGAGATCACGCCGGTCGAGCGGGTCAGGACCCGCCGCCGCGCCCTCGAGCGGATGGTCGAGTTCGCCCGCGAGCGGGAGCAGGACGGCGCCGGCGCCTGGGTCGTCCAGCACATCCACGATCGCGACACCGCGCGTCATCTGGTCGACGAGTGCCGCCAGATCTTCGGCTCGGACCCGGTCTTCGTCTCCGAGATCGGCCCAGTGATCGGCGCCCACGTGGGCCCGGGCCTGATCGGCGTCGGCGGTATCGCGCCGGAGGCGCTCGGCCTAGCCATCTAGCGCCGGCGAAGGGCGATCAGGCCGCCGACGGCGAAGCCGACGATCGCGGCCCCGACCACAAGCTCGCGCCGATGCTCGCGGATCTGGCGACGCCAGTCCGTGAGCGCGGCCACCCGGTTGCGAAGCGCCTCGACCGAGCGGGAGAGGTCGTCGCGCTGGCGCTCGATGTCGGCCCGGATCTGGGCCGAGCTGCGCCCCGGCGCGCCTGCCGCGGGCCGCGCCACCGGCTCGCCGGCGCCGCTCACGTAGACGTCGGCGCCGTCACTCACTGCCCGGCTCCCGCGCCGCAGGTGTGCTGCTCGACTCGAGCGTCTGCTTGATGCGCCGACCCTCCTCGATGGCCATCTCCGGCACCGGCGGAGCGCCGGCCTGGACCGAGCGGTAGGCGAAGATCCCGGCCGCGACAGCCACCGCGAACCAGAACGCCGCCTCGAGCATGAAGCCGAGCCAGACGTCATCGGAGAAGAAGAGGTCGTTGAGCAGCCACGCGATGCCGTGCATGAGCATCGCCAGGCCCATGAGGGCGAAGACGCCGGCGGCGATTCCAACCGCCCCGCCGCGGAGCAGCTTCGCGACCTTCTCGGAGATCTCGGTCTTGGCTAGCTCGATCTCCTCCCTGACCAGGCTGGAGACGCGCTCGGAGACGTCGAAGACGAGCTCGCCCACCGAGCGGTCGTCGTCGGGTGGCGGCGGCTGGTAGCTCACTCGGGTGGCTCCTCGTCGAAGATCCGCAGCCACAGGGCGGCCGAGATCCGGTGGGCGACGACGCTCGCCAGGGCGCCGGTCGCCGCGATGAGCCCGGTCCAGAGCAGCCTCTTGACGATCTCGTTGTCCATCGGTGTTCCTCGCCGGCTACCCGTCGAGCCGCGCGGAGTAAACCAAAGCCTGGCCCGGGCGAGGCTTCCGGCGCGGTCGACCTACGAGGGCGTGCGCTCGAGCCCGCCGCAGATCGTCTCCACCACCATCTCGCGGGCGCGGTCGAAGTCACCGTCCTCGGCCGGGATCAACTCGAACACCCAGCCCGAGAGCAGCTGCTCGATCGCGCCGTAGAACCACATCGAGACGATCACGGGATCGATGTCGGCGCGGAAGGCGCCGCTGGCCTGAGCGTCGCGGACGATGTTCGCGATCAGCTCGTACGCCTGGTTTATCTCGGGGAGGTGCGTGCGCCCGAACGAGTTCGCCGCCCGGGTGACCTCGACGATGATCACCTTCATGAGCTCGGGGTCGTGGCGGTAGGAGTCGATGATGAAGCGGGCGACCGCGTCGAGCTTCTCGCGCGGCGGCAGCGGCTGCGCGTCGACCTCCTCGATCGCCTGAAGGAGCAGCGACCAGCGCTCGGTGAAGAGCTCGTTCATCACCTGCTCCTTGGAGTTGAAGTAGTGGTAGACGAGCCCGTAGGCGACGCCGGCCTCGCGGGCGATGTCCGAGACCCGGCAGGCGTGAAAGCCCTGGCGGGCGAAGACGCGGACCGCCGCGTCGAGGATCTGGCGGCGACGATCGACGACCGGCGCCTTGGCGCTCGCCATCAGACGGGCACCCCCTCGGGCCAGCGGTACGCCTCGGGCCGGCGGTTCGCGAGCGACGGCAGCGAGCGACGGATCCGCTCCTGCGAGGCAAGGTCGAGGTCCGCGGCGATGAAGCACTCCTCGTCGGGAGCCTGGGCGAGCACCACCCCCCAGGGATCGACGATCGCCGAGCGACCGTAGGAGCTGTAGTGCGGGGGCGCCTCGCCGACCTGGTTGGCCGCGACGATGAAGGCCTGGTTCTCGATCGCACGAGCGCGCAGCAGCGGCTCCCAGTGATCGCGGCCGGTCGCGAGGGTGAACGCGGAGGGGACGGTGATCACCAGCGCCCCGCGCACGGCGAGGATCCGGTAGAGCTCGGGGAAGCGGAGGTCGTAGCAGACCGTCAGCCCAACCTCGAGCTCACCGGCCGCGGCGACGACGATCTCATCCCCCGCCTGCTCGTGCTCGGACTCGCGGTAGACGACGCCCCCGACCTCGACGTCGAACATGTGGATCTTGCGATAGGTCGCGACCAGCTCCCCGTCGGGGTCGATCATGGTCGAGGTGTTGAAGAGGCGCTCCGAGCCCTCGACGCGCTCGGCGACGCTGCCGGCGACCAGGTGGATTCCGAGCTCGCGCGCCCAGTCCCGCGCGGCGGAGAGCGACGGCCCATCGAGCGACTCGCCGCCGGCGAGAAGCTCGCTCGAGGAGCCGAGCAGGTTCCACTTCTCGGGCAGCACGATCAGCTTGGCGCCGTCGGAGGCGGCGGCGCGCACGAGGCGCTCCGCGACCTCGAGGTTGCGAGCCTTGTCGGCGTTTGCGTTCAGCTGGACTGCGGCGGCGCGCATCTTCGTGATGCCTCGAATGCTGGCCGTGGTGCCGGTCGTCTCTCCTCACCAGCCGGTTGACTGATCAGTCAATCTAGCGAGTATAGGAGAGCGCCCGGGCGGCCGAACCGCGCCGTCCCGCGGCGGCTCCGCGCTGGCCACCGCGCCTCACCGCCGGCAACCCGTAACCCCTCGGCGCCGCGCGGCGCTTGTTCTGATGAAGCGCCGAACGACCGGGAAGGATGCACGAATGAAGAGAGCTGGATTCATCGCCGCCCTGGTGCTCGCAGTCGGGGTCACGGCGGTCGCCCTGGCGGGGAACGCCGGGCACGGAGGCAGCGTGCAGGCTTCCGCCGAGGCGACCCACGTCACCGCCTGCGCCGAACAGGATCGGCACCGCGGCGTCTTCGGCAAGTGCGTGTCCGACGGCGCGAGCGCCTTCGGCAAGTGCCTCGCCGAGGCCGCCAAGGCGGAGGGCGGCAAGCCCACCGAGGCGTGCGCCGACCTGAAGCCCACGGGCAAGGGCGGCGGCGACGACGGTGACGAGGACGAGGGCACGGACGAGGACACCGCCGAGCTCGAGACCTCGGCCGCGGACAACCCGACGACCGGTCTACCGAAGCCGCCCGAGACGGCAGGACGCGACTTCGGCCAGCAGGTTGCCGCCAACGCGGGTGGCAATCCGGGCGGCGCCAGCGCCGAGCACAACCCGACGGAGGGGCTGACCAACCCGCCCGAGACGGCAGGACGTGACTTCGGCGGCCAGGTGAGCGATGCCGCTTCGGGCGACCACGGTCCCCCTAGCTGATAGCCCCCTAAACCAGCATCCGTCACGAGAGGGCCCTCCGGGGCCCTCTCGCTTTCAGCGGAACCCCTATCCGCTGAGCAGCCAGACGACCAGCGTCGCGACGACGAGTCCAGCCTCCACCAGGGTGATGAGCCCGAGCGAGCCGGCGAGCGAGTCCGAGCCGAAGCCTCCGGCCAGGCCGAGCACCACGCCGAGCGCAGCGACCGCGATCGACGCGGCCCCCCAGAGGAGGAGGGCGCGCTCCCAGCGCGCATCCGCCTCGAGGCGGCCACCGAGCCGCGCGTGCAGGGCGAACGGGATGGCGAACAGCACCGTGAACAGCCCGATCGCGTAGGTGACCAGCCAGGGATTGAGCGAGGCGGCGCTCAGGTAGGGCGCCCCGGCGGCCGCGGCGAGCGGGATGGAGGCGAGCGCGACCCCGCAGCCGACGGCGAGGAAGGGGCCCGGACGCACGCTTTTGAACTTATCGCGAGCGGGAATTGGGAGAAGGTGCTCTGGAGATCCCGCCGACCCCGCAACCCGTTCGAGCGCCGGACCCAGGTCTGGCGCGAGGTCGGCCTCGGCAGCGAGATCGACCGCGCCGGCGCGCAGCGCGCCCGCGGTGGCGTGATCGTGATCGTCGGCCTGATCGCCGCCGTGCTGATCGTCTTCGACCACCGGCGCGAGCTGTTCCCGGGGCTCGGGACCCCGGTGAAGATCGCGACCGTCGCCGCGCTAATCGTCCTCGGCTGGGGGCTGGCGAGATCGCTCGGTCGGTGGGTGGCCCCGGCGCTCTTCCGCCGCCTCGATCCGGGGACCGCGGGCACGGTGGGATTCCTGCTCCGGCTGGTGACGATCGCGGCGATGGCCGCGGTGGCGTTGCGGGTCGCGGGGCTCGATGCGGGGACGCTTGCCGTCGGCGGCGCGTTCACCGCGGTGGTGCTCGGCCTCGCCGCGCAGCAGACGCTCGGCAACCTGTTCGCCGGGCTGGTCATGCTCAGCACCCGCCCGTTCCGGGTGGGCGAGCGGGTGAGGCTGGTGGGCGGCGCGCTCGCCGGCCAGCAGGAGGGGATCGTCGGCTCGCTCGGCCTCTTCTACACCACCCTGGTCAGCGGGGCGGACAGGATCATGATCCCCAACAGCGTCCTGCTCCAGGTGGCGGTCGTCCCGCTCCGCGAGCCCGAGCGAGTGGAGCTGCGGGCGCGATTCCCGGCGACGGCCACGCCGGGAGAGGTGCAGAGGCGACTGCTCGAGGCGCTCTCGGTCCCGACCCGCTATCCCCCGCACGTCGCCCTCGAGGAGATCGACGGTGACGAGGTCGTGCTTCGGATCGAGGCGACGCCCGAGTCGCCCACCGACGGCGCCCAGCTCGCGGCCGAGGTGCTGCAGGCGGTGCGCGATCCGGAGCTGCAGCCGGTGCGCGATCCGGAGGCGGCCGAGCGGGACGGCTCGCCGGTCCGGAGCTAGGCCTCGCGAGCTACGGCCGAGCTACCGATCCGCCGCCGAGGCGACAACCCGGGCGCGCATCTCGGTGCCGCCCCCGTGAAGGTGCCGCAGCTGGACCTCCTGGGCGAGCGCCGCGACGAGCAGGAGGCCGATGCCGCCGTAGCCCCCGTCGCGGCGGGGCCGGGGACGGAACCCGTCGCCCCGGTCGCGGACGACGATCGTGATCCCGCCGGCCTCGCCGCGTGCCTCGATCTGCACGATCCCGCCACCGTTTCCGGGGTAAGCGTGGCGAACGGCGTTCGAGAACCCCTCGGTGACGACGACCTGGGCCGCCGCGACCGCCTCGGGATCCAGGTCCGCATGCTCGGCCTCGCGCGTGACGGCGCGACGCGCGAGGGTCGCGTTAGCCGGCCGCGCCTCCAGGCACAGGCTCACCGATTCCCCCCTCGTCAGTTGATCCGGTGGGCCTCCCACGGCGGTGGGTTACCCGCGAGCCGCCCTCCCCAACCATCGCCTCGACCGGCACGCGTCGGACTGCAACGACGGCGGCGTCGTCCTCCACCTCACCGGGGACGAAGTCGTCCAGCGCTGCCTCGACCGTGGCGACGGCGGTCTGCGGATCCGGACAGCCGGCGAGGCGGCGCCGAAGGCGCGCGATGCCGAAGCGCTCCCCATCGGGGCGACGCGCCTCGATCACCCCGTCGGTGTAAAGGACGAGCTGCTCGCCCTCGCGCAGGGTGAGCTCCTGGGCCGGCCATCCGGCGCCCTCGCCGAGCCCCGCCATCGGTCCGGGCTCGCCAACCTCCTCGACCGCGCCCCCTCGAAGGAGAAGCGGCGGAGGGTGGCCCGCGAGCCAGAGGCGCGAATGGGTCTCCTCGCCCTCGTCGGCGGGCAGGAGCAGCAGCGCCACCGAGCAGAGGGCGGCGTCGCGGCGCGTGCGCAGGCTCAGGTCGAGCAGCCGCAGGCCGGCCGCCGGGTCGGCCGAGACCATCGCGGCCGTGCGGATCGTGTGGCGGGCCTCCGCCGTGAGCGAGGCGGCGTGCGCCCCGCGTCCGGAGACGTCCCCCAGCACCACGGCCCATCCATCGTCGACCAGGAAGGCCTCGTAGAAGTCGCCGCCGACCTCGTTCACCTCTCCGGCCGGCCGGTACATCGTCGCCACCTCCCACCCCGGGGTCGCCGGCAGGCTGGGCGGCTTCAGCTCGCGCTGGAGCTCCGAGGCGACGCGGGCGCGTTCGGTCGCCAGCCGCGCGCTGTCGATGGCAAGTCCCGCGCGGCGGGCGAGCTCCACCGCGAGACCGAGGTCCTCGGCGTCGAAGCGCCGGGAGCCGGGCTCGTTGATAAGGGTGAGCACTCCCACCACGGTCCCGCTGGCCTGCATCGGCGCCAGGATCGCCGAGCCGACCCCGACCTCGCGCAGCAGGCGCAGATGTTCGTCGTCCGCGGCACCCGCGCGCAGGCTCTCGTCGGAGACGGCCTCGATCAGCCGGGCCTCGCCCGTGCTGAAGACCTCGGCGATGCCGTCGCCGGTGTCGAGCCGTTGCGGGTACCGGTCGCGGAGCTCGCGCGCGGCGGCGAGGCGCTCGGGATCCCAGTGGGAGACCGCGGCCTGCTCCACCAGGCCGTCGTCGCCACGGAGGTTGACGGCGCACCAGTCGGCGAACTCCGGCACGACCATGTGGGCGACCTCGTCCAGCGTGTGCCGGTAGTCCGGCGACGCCGCGAGCAGCTCGCCCGTCCGGGCGAGCAGCCGCTGGGCGAACTCCGCCCGCTTCACGTCGGTGACGTCCTCGATCACCGTGACGGAGTAGAGCGGCCCGTCGGGGCCCTCGATCGCCTGGGCGTTGGTCCGGTACCAGCGCTCCACGTGGGTCTCGGGGTCCGTCACCCTGAGGATCAGCGGTTCGGGGGCCTCGCCGGTGAGCGCGCGAAGCCCGACCAGCATCTCGGCGCCGACGGCTCGGCCCGCCTCGTCGCGGATCACGAAGCGATCGCGAATCCTCTCCGCGGGCGTCGCGAGCAGCTCCTCGGGGGTCTCGAAGCCCAGCGATCGGGCCGCGGCGGGGTTGGCGAACACGAGCTCGCCGTCGCGGTCGTGGATCACCACCGCCTCGTCGAGGATCGCCATCACGGTGTCCATGCGCCGCTCAACGCTCTCGAGGTCGGAGAACAGCCCCGCGTTGTCGAGCGCCAGCCCGATCCGCCGGGCGATGATCTGGGCGAAGCGAACGTCGTCGTGGGTGTAGCGCCGCCGCGACCAGGCGCTGACCAGAGTCAGCGCCCCGAGGTTGCGGTCCCGCGACGCGAGCGGGACGATCACCAACGACCGGACGCCAAGCGAGCGCAGGAACTCGAAGTCCTCGGGCGACTCGGCCATGCGCCGCAGATCCTCCTCGCGGACCCGGGGGCGCCAGCGCGGAATCTTCCGCCACGTGCGGTCGCCCTCGACCAGCCACCGAGGCACGTTCGGCTGGCGGGTCCGCAGATGCCGCTCGATCTCGAGGGCACGGGGGTGGTTGGAGACGCGGACCTCCGCCCTCGTCACGCGGCCGGAGTGGACCGCATCGACGATGCAGAAGTCGGCGACCTGCGGCGCGATCAGCTCGGAGACTCGCCGCAGCGTCTCGTTGAGCGGGCGCGAGCCATCCGCGATCTCGCTGACCGCGTCGAGGATCCGCAGCCGCTCGCCACGCAACCGGGACCGCTCGCGGTTCCAGGCCCCGAAGCAGGCGAACGCGGAGCCGAGCAGCACGACCGCCAGCGTGACCTTGAAGTCGGTCTCGCCGTAGTTCTCGTTCCAGGCGCCGCTTGCGCCCGCGGCGCCGATCGCGAGCAGCGTCAGGGGCAGCGTGGGCCCGATGCCCGCGAGCAGCGAAGTGACGAACGGCGCCAGCACGAAGGCCCCCACCAAGATCGTCGACCCCCCGACCGCGGCATCGGCCGCCACCAGCGCGGCCAGCACCGCCAGCCCGGCACCGAATCCGAGCCGGCCCGCGCGTCCCCAGCCGCCGACCAAGGCGGTGAGAACCGACCGTCTGCCCGTGACGCTCTCCATCCTCGGCCTTCCTCCCGCGCGCGGCCAGCCGTAGCGGGTAATCGATGACAAGGCTAGCGCGCGCGGCGGTATCATCGCGCGGCTATCGGGGTGAACGCCAACTTCCGGGTCGAGACGGAGTCGCTCGACGACATGGGCGCGGTGAACGTCTGGGGGGAGCTCGATCAGGCGACGGCGCCCGAGCTCCGACGCGCGCTCGACCAGGTGAACGGGGCCGGGAACAGTTCGGTTTTCGTCGACCTGAGCGACTGCGAATTCATCGACTCCACCGGCCTCAGCCTGCTGGTCGAGGTGCAGCGAGAGCTGGCCGAGGCCAACCGTGGGTTCGCGGTCTGCTGTCCGCGAGCGGAGGTGCGGCGGCTGCTCGAGCTGACCGGCATCGACTCCGCCGTCGGCTTGTTCGAGACCCGCGACGAGGCGATCGCGAGCCTGCGCGCGGTCTAGCGGTCGGAGAGCCGCTGCTTGCGGATGGCGGCCGGATTCAGGCGTCCGAGAACTTTTCTCGCCGGGATGTTTCAGCCCGCGCGCGATGGGTACCCTGGACGCGGGACAAAGGGCGCTCCCGGGAGTACCCCCCCGACCCGGGGTGGTCGCATTGGTTGGACGCGACGCGCCCACTCCCTCTCTGAGTGGTAGAGCGACGGGCCCCGTCTTTCCCCCGGGGCCCGTCGTCGTTGTGCGAGCGCAGCAGCTCCGGCTCTAGTGGATCGAGGTCCCCCGCGCGCCGGCCGGTTGCAACTCGAACAGCCAGTAGTGGCGGCCGATCACCGGGGCGGAGACGTTGAAGACCTCGACGTCGCCCACCCGCCCCGCGAAGCGTCCGCAGTGGGCGTGCCCGTGCACGACCAGGTCCGGCTGGTGCTCGACCAGCGGCGCCGCAAGGCGGTCGCTGCCGAGGAAGGCCCAGATCCCCTCGCTCTCTCCCTCCAGCGTGTCCGCGATCGGCGCGTAGTGGAGCACGACCACGCGAAGCGGGCACACCGCCACCGCGCGCAGCCCGTTCTCCAGGGCCGTGACCTCCTCGCCCGTCTCCCGGTAGACGCGCCGCAGCAGCGGCTCGCCGAAGTCGGGCAGGTGGGAGCCGGGAAAGCCGCCGATGAACCCCTTCAGGCCGACGATCCCGACCTCGACGTCCCGGACCTCTCGAATCGTCCAGTCGCGGTCGAGCACCGTGATCCCGGCCCGCTCCAGAGCCGCCACGACCCCGTCGCGCTGGCCCGAGTGCCAGTCGTGGTTGCCCAGCACCGCGATCACCGGAAGGGCAAGGCGTCCGAGCGCCTCGCCCAGGACCTCGGCCTCCTCCGGGAGCCCGTAGGTGGTGAGGTCCCCCGCGAGCAGCAAGAGGTCTGCGGCGCCGTCCAGCTGCGCGAGCTCCTCGACGGTCTCGTTGGGGCCGTCGGCGCGGCAGTGGATGTCCGCGCAGGCCGCGACCCGAATCCGGGGTTGCTCCGCCACACCGGCGGAAACCTGGCCGTTTCGACGCTCGCCCGTGACACTCTCCATTGCGGTTCGGGCCTACCCGCCATCCACCCGAGGTAACCCCTGCCGCGCCGCTCGCGCCTGGGTTCAGGGCGCCCGCCGCCGGGTAGCCATCGTGCGTGAGCGACGAGGAGCATCAGTTCGCGACCATCGAGGTGACGTTCAAGCGCGCGGTCGCCGCGCTCGACGGCGCGGACGTCCCGTTCCTGCTCGGCGGGGGCCTCGCCGCCTGGGCGCGCGGCGGACCCGAGACGCGCAACGACCTGGACTTCATCGTCAAGCCCGAGGACGCCGAGCGAGCGCTCGATGCGCTGGTCGGCGTCGGAATGCGCCCCGAGCGTCCCCTGGAGCCGTGGCTGCTCAAGGCGTGGGACGGCCCGGTCCTCGTCGACCTGATCCACAGCCCGACCGGCATCGAGGTGACCGACGAGGTGATCGCGCGGGGTGAGGTGCGCGACGTCGCCGCGATGCGGGTGCGGGTGATGGCGCTCGAGGACGTGATGACGTCGAAGCTGCTGGCGCTCGACGAGCACTCGCTGGACCTGGTGAGCGCGCTGCAGATAGCTCGCTCGCTGCGCGAGCAGATCGACTGGGGCGAGGTCCGCGCCCGCAGCTCGGAGTCGCCATACGCTCGCGCCTTCCTCTACCTCACCGACGAGCTCGGCGTCTCCACCGGCCGCGCCGCGCCCCGCGCCCCGACCGCCCGCGTCCGGGTGCTCGAGTAGGAGGGGGGCGAGGTGGCCGAGCCCGAGCACACCGACCCGCCCGCGGACGAGGAGGTCGTCGAGCGGGAGGCCGAGGCGGCGGCCGAGGAGGCCGGGAGGATCGGCGGCAAGCGCCCGGCCGATGAGCCCGACTCGCCCGAGGCGCCCGTGCGGGAGGGAGGCGGCGGTGAGTCGGAGGGTTTCGAGGAGGCCGAGGAGCTCCTGCGCGAACGCGCCCAGCACTCCGAACCCGGCGGGGACCCGCTCGTGGACCGCGGCGCCCCAGAGCCCGAGCGGGACGACGTGGAACACGGCGAGGCGGATCGGGTAGGGCCCGCGGACCAATGACCGAGGACGCGAGCCCCCTCGTCCCTCGGGGAGGCGGCGTCAAGGCCCTGCGGGAGGCGGCGGCGTCGTGCCAGGCGTGTCCGCTGTGGCGAAACGCGACGCAGACCGTCTTCGGGGCCGGGGCGGCGCGTGCGCCGCTGATGCTCATCGGCGAGCAGCCGGGAGATCGCGAGGATCGCGAGGGCAAGCCCTTCGTAGGCCCCGCGGGAGGGCTGCTGGATCGCGCGCTCGCCGAGGCGGGAATCGATCCGCGCCTCACGTACAAGACCAACGTCGTCAAGCACTTCAAGTGGAAGCCACGCGGGAAGCGGCGGATCCATCAGACGCCGTCGAAGCTCGAGGTCGAGGCGTGCCGGCCATGGCTCGACGCCGAGCTCGAGCGGGTGAAGCCGGACGCCGTCGCGATCCTCGGCGCCACCGCCGCCAAGGCCCTCCTCGGCGCCGACTTCCGGGTCACCCGCAGCCGCGGCAAGCTGCTCGAGGTCGAGTTCGCCCCCGCGGCGGTGGCCACGTTCCACCCCTCGGCGGTGCTGCGCGCCGAGGAGGAGGATCGCCAGCAGGCTTTCGCCGACCTCGTCGCCGATATCGAGGTCGTCGCAGACGCGGCCCGCTGAGCGGCACGTTTCCCGCCAGCTGAGCGGGGAACCGGGGAGGTGAGCGAGACCGGAGGGATGCGATGACCGAGAACGAGTACTGGACACAGCTCGCGATGGAGCAGTTCCGCCCGAGCGGGATCGTGCGCCAGGCCGTTGAGGCCGAGCGCGCCGGCTTCGCGGCCGTCAACGTCAGCGATCACTTCCAGCCCTGGTGGGAGCCTGGCGAGTCGGGCCACGCCTGGGTCACCGTCGGCGCGATCGCGGCGCACACCGAGCGCGTGCGCATCGGCACGGGCGTGACGGCGCCGGTTCACCGCTATCACCCGGCGATCGTCGCCCAGGCGTTCGCGACCCTCGAGGAGCTCTCGCCCGGCAGGGCCTTCATCGGGATCGGCTCCGGCGAGGCGCTCAACGAGTCGCCGATCGGCATGGACTGGCCGCCGGTCGGCGAGCAGGTGAGCCGGATGGAGGAGGCGCTTGAGATCATCGGCCGGCTCCTCGACGGCGAGCGACTCGACTGGGACGGCGACTACTTCCGCACCAAGGGGGCCTTTCTCCACACCCGGCCTGAGCGCCGACCGGAGATCTACGTCTCGGCATTTGGGCCGCGCGCCGCCGGTGTGGCGGCGCGGCTCGGAGACGGGCTCTGGACGTTGGCGGACCCGGAGACCGCGCCGGACGTGATCGACGCCTATCGCGGGGCGCGCGAGGACGCCGGGATGGAGGTCGGCGAGATCATCGTCCAGACCGGCTTCTCCTGGGCAGAGGACGACGGCGCCGCGCTCGAGGGTTGCCGCGTGTGGAAGGGTGCCCAGCCGGCGGAGTTCTACACCGACGACTGGCACGAGCCCAGGGAGATGTACCGCAAGGGCGAGGCGGAGATCTCCGACGAGGAGTTCGCCGAGAGCTACATCATCTCCTCGGATCCCGACGTCCACGCGGAACGGATCAGGGAGATCGAGCGCCTGGGCGCAACCGTCGTCTGCCTCCAAAACGCCTCCGGCGCCGATCCGATCGGAGCCCTGCGCGTGTACGGCAAGCGCGTCTTGCCGGCCCTCCGCGGCGCAGCCGTGAGTTAGAGCTGCTCGCGGATCCCGGCCTCGGCCTCGAGCCGGTCGAGCTGGCGCTCGAGCCGCCCGCTGAGCGCCTCGCGACCGCGCCCCCGGCGGGCCAGGGGAAGCGTGGTCGACCGCCGGGCATCCTCGAGCGCCATCGCCAGCGCGGCGTATACGGCCAGGGCGCAGAGGACGAGGCCGACCACGCCGGCGACGTCCGCCCAACCCTCGCCGGCGGTGAGCTGGTAGATGCCGGTGAGCGCGAAGCGGAGCGAGGTGGTGGTGAGAACGGCTGCGGGGATCAGTTTCCCCGTGGTCGCGGCGCTCGCGGGCACCAGCATCGCAAGCGCGGCCAGCAGCAGGAAGAGGCCGAGGGCGTCGCTCGTCGAACCCGGAGCGGAGTCGAGCGTGACCAGCGCCACCGCGAGCCAGGTGCCGGCGAGGACGCCCATCCCGGTCCCGGCGACGACATCCCTTCCCAGGAAGCCGAAGATCGAGGCGAGCAGCTGGACCGGGAAGACGAAGGCGATCAGAACGAGGGCGACGGCTCTGCCGTCCTCGGGCGCTAGCCACTCGAGCTGCAGGCCGCTGACGAGCAGCGTCGCCGCCGCGAGGCCGATGAACCCGAGCGGCAGCGGGTTGCCGATCGGACGCAGGACGATGCGGGTGGCCCGCTCGACGAGCTCGGGCGAGCTCGCCCGTTGACCCGGTAGCGCCATCAGGCCGCCACGAGCGCCTGCGGCGCCGCCTCCTTCATCCGGGAGCGCAGCCACTTCAGCTGCCGGCCGGTCTGCGCCTCGCACCGTTCGACGACCCGCAGGAGGTCGCGGTCGCGTGCGGCCTGGGCCGCCTGGCCGACGAGCGTCCAGGCGATCTCGGCCTCGCTCGCCATCAGGAAGAGGTCGTGAAGGTCTCGCAGCAGGCCCAGTCCCCCACTGCGGGTGCCGCTGAAGAGCTCCGAGTAGAGCCGGTCGGGCTCGTCCTCGGCCTCCTCCCCGTAGCGCTCCGCGAACGGCCGCAGCGCGTCGGCGTGCGCCTCGCACTCGGCGGCGAACCGCATCGCGAGGGCGTGAACGTCGACCTCCTCGCGGTGGCCCTCCGCCACCTGGCCGAAGGCATCTGCGAGGTTCGCTTCGGCGCGATGCAGCAGGCCGAGGTAGTGGGCGAGGTTCATGCGCCGGCCTTGTGCGCCGCGACCGCCGCGACCTTGTACAGGGGCTGCTTCGAGACCGGGTCCCAGACGCTGAGGGTGAGCTCGTTGGCGGCCCGCGGTGGCCCGCCGTTCGGCCCCGCCCGCTCGCCGACGTCCCAGTAGCCGTAGTGGAAGGGAACGAAGACCGTGCCCCGCCGGATGTCCGTCAGCCGCGCCGGCACCTCGACGCTGCCGCGCGGAGAGTCAAGCCGGACGAGGTCGCCCTCGCCGATGCCGAGCTCCGAGGCGTCGTCGGGGTGGAGCTCCGCCCATGGCTCCGGAGCCGCGTCGCGAAGCTCCGGCGCGCGGCCCGTCTTGGTTCGCGTGTGGAAGTGGTAGATGGTCCGCCCGGTCGTCAGAAGCAGCGGCCGCTCGGAGTCCGGCGTCTCGGGCGGCGGCCGGTATTCCGCGGCGTGCAGGAAGGCGCGCCGGCCGGGTTGCTTGGCCCGATACTCCTCCTCGGTGGACGGAGCGCCCGTCTCGAGGTCGTGGCCGAAGGTCTCCGAGTAGTCCGGATCCGTGTTGAAGCGCCCCTCGGCGTAGAGGCGCTCGGTGCCACCGGGGGCCTCCTGCGTGCACGGCCACTGGATCCCGCTGCCGCCGCGAAGCACCTCGTAGCTGAGCCCCGTGTAGTCGCACGGACGCCCGCGCGAGCATCGCTTCCAGGCCTCGAACGCGGACTCCGGATCCTCCCACTTGATCAGGGGCGCCCCGTCACGGTCGCGGAAGTCCATCCGGCGCGCGTAGTCGAGGAATATCTCCAGGTCGGAGCGGGCCTCGCCCGGAGGATCGACCCCCTTCTCGGAGAGATGCACGGTGCGGTCGGCGTTGGTGAACGTTCCCAGCTTCTCCCCCCAGGCCGCCGCCGGCAGGACCACGTCCGCGAGCCTGGCCGTCTCCGTCAGGAAGATGTCCTGGACGACGACCATGAGCTCGTCGCGGGCGAGGATGTCGCGCACCCGCCCCAGGTCGGGCAGCGAGACCGCGGGGTTCGTCGCCGAGATCCACAGCAGCTCGATCGAGCCCTGCTCGGCGTAGCGCCAGATCTGCATCGCGTGCGTCGGCGGCGCCCAGTGTGGGATCACCATCTCATCGACGTTCCATAGCTCGGCCAGCTCCCGGATGTGCTCGGGGTTGTCCCAGTTGCGCATGCCCGAGAGGTCCCCATCGGCGCCCGTCTCGCGAGTGTTCTGCGCCGTCGGCTGGCCGTTCATCTGCAGGACCCCGGCCCCGGGCCGACCGATCATGCCGCGAAGCAGGTGGATGTTGTTCACCTGGCAGGAGGCGGCCGTCGCCTGCTGTGACTGATAGAAGCCCTGAAGGACCGTCGAGACGAGCGCCTCGCAGGTGCCGAGGATCTCGGCCGCGGCGCGGACGTCGTCGGCCGCCACGCCGCAGATTTCCGCGACGCGATCTGGGTCGTACGACTCGACGGTCCGCTCGAGCTCTTCGAACCCGAGCGTGTGCCGGCGAAGGTAGCCCTCGTCGTACCAGCCGTTGGCGAGCAGCTCGTGAATCAGCCCGTTCATCAGGGCGTGGTTGGTGCCGCTTCGCACGGGTAGGTGGACGTCCGCCTCCTCCGCCACCGGCGTGCGCCTGGGGTCCACGCAGACCATGCGGGGCGGATCGGCGCCGCGACGCCGGTCGAGCATTCGCGACCAGAGGACGTCCTGGGTCGCGGCGACGTTGTGGCCGTAGAGCGCGATCGCGTCGCAGTGGTCGATGTCCGCATAGGACGCCGGCTGCCCGTCGGTTCCGAAGCTCGCCTTGAGCGCCGCCGCCGCCGTCGCGGTGCAGAGGCGCGTGTTGCCGTCCATGTGCGGCGTGCCGATCCCGGCCCTGCCGATCACGGCCAGCGTGTAGTACTCCTCGCAGAACAGCTGGCCGCTGGTGTAGAGGCCGATGCGACCACCGCCCCCCGGCCTCTCCAGCAGCCGTCGCGAGCGATCGATGATCAGCCCCATCGCCTCGTCCCAGTCGCTCGGGCGCAACTCCCCGCCCTCTCGGACGAGCGGCTGTTGCAGCCGGTCGGGCGAGTTGTTCGCCTGCCACCCGTGGAGGTCCTTGGGCCCGAGCCGTCCCCGGTTGACGCGATCGACCTCGCGGCCGCGGACGCCCACGATGCGGCCATCGCGCACCGCGATGTCGAGGGCATCGCCGTTCGAGTGCAGGACCGACGCCGACTGGGCCCAGCGCTCGACCTCATCCTCCGTCAGTCCGCGCTCGAGCTGGAGATCGACGCGCGGCGGCCAGTCCTCACCACGTCCGTAGGGCGTCCTCTCCCCCCAGGGCTCCGCGATCCGGTCTGTGATCGCCGGCGCGGTACTCATCCGCTCCGTCGATCGCGCTTCTGCTGCCGATGTCGGAGCGCCACCTCGTCGGTGGCCGGATTACCGCGCGGCCCGGGGGCGTCCCTGGACTCGGGCTCGGCACGATCCTCGCCGGGGTCGTGCTCCGGGTCCGAGCGCGATGGCGGCTTCACCGCGGGTTCGTCCCTGGGTCGGTCGCTCGTCGGCTCGCTGGCCATGACGGGCGGTTACCCGGCGCGAGGCGGCAGGAAACGGCGCGCCGACGCATCGTTTGCGGCCTGCGGGCGGGGGTATGCCAACCGGAGGTGAAGAGACGAGACGCCGTGTACGGCGCCGGCGACCGCCCAGGGTCGCCCTGGTTCGAGGCCGATGCAGCTCCCGAGTGGCCGAGGCTCGCCGGCTCGCTGAAGGGGGATGTCGCGGTGGTCGGCGCGGGGATCGTCGGCGTGACCGCGGCGCTGCGCCTCGCTGAGGCGGGCGCGAACGTGGCCCTGCTCGAGGCCCGCTGCGTCGGCCGCGGGGTGACCGGTCACACCACTGCCAAGCTGAGCTCCCTCCACGGCCTCAGCTACGGGCGGCTGTCCAGGCGCCACGGAGAGGAGGTGGCGCGGGCGTACGGCGCGGTCAACGAGGCGGGCGTCGCGACCGTCGCTCGGCTCGTCGCCGAGCACGGCATCGACTGCCAGCTCGAGCGAAAGCCGAACTTCACCTATGCCGAGAGCGCCGATGGGGTCGAGGAGATCGAGCGGGAGGCCAAGGCGGCCCGCGGGCTCGGCCTCCCAGCGTCGGTCGTGACGGAGAGCGACCTTCCCTTTCCGATTGCCGCGGCGGTGCGCTTCTCAGACCAGGCCGACTTCCATCCCCACCGCTACGTCCACGCCCTTGCCCGGGCGGCCGAGGCGGCGGGGGCGCGGGTCTTCGAGCGCTCGCGGGCGGTCGGTCTCGAGGGCGAGGGAGTTCGGTTCGAGGATGGCGACGTAGTCGAGGCGGAGCGGACGATCCTCGCCACCCACATCCCGTTCGCCGACCGCGGGCTCTGGTTCGCCCGCTGCCGTCCCGAGCGCTCGTACGCGATCGCCCTCCGCGTGCGGGATGGCCTGCCGCAGGGCATGTACCTGAGCTCCGGCGAGCCGGTCCGTTCGGTGCGGGCACACCGCTTCGACGACGGCGAGAGGCTGATCGTCGCCGGCGAGTCGCACCGCACCGGATCGGGAGACGAGCCCGAGCGCTACCGCCGGCTCGAGGAGTGGGCCCGCGGGCGCTGGGCCGTCGAGGCCGTCGAGCACCGCTGGTCGGCGCAGGACAACATGCCGGTCGACGGTCTCCCGTTCGTGGGTCGCCTGTGGCCGTTCTCCGATCGGATCCTGTGCGCGACCGGGTTTCGCAAGTGGGGCCTCGCGATGGGCACCACCGCGGGCGAGCTGCTGGCCGAGATGGCCCGCGGGCGGATGCCGGCCGCGGCCCTCTCGTTCGACACCGGCCGGCTGAACGCCCGCGCCTCGGTCGAGGAGCTCGTCTCGCACAACGCCGTCTCCGCGCTCGACTTCGTGCGCGACCGCGTGAGGCCACGCCAGGGCCCCGACGGTCTCGGTCCCGAGGAGGGCCGGATCGTCCGTGCCGGCCTCGGGCTGAAGGCCGTCTACCGGGATTCCGCGGGGATCGTTCATGCGCGCTCCGCGCGCTGCACGCACCTCGGATGCATCGTGCGCTGGAACGCCGCCGAGCGCAGCTGGGACTGTCCCTGCCACGGGTCGCGCTTCGCTCCCACCGGCGAGGTGCTCCAGGGGCCGGCGGTGCACCCGCTGCCGCCAGCCGAGCCGCTCAGGGATGCCGAGCCCGGTGACGCGCGAGCTCCGCGACCAGAAGCTTCGTGTGGAGGGCGGCGATCAGGTCGTTGAGCGGGCCCAGGCCGGCCTCGATGATCTCCATCGCCCGCTCCGGATCGAGGTCGCCTGCCAGCCGCTCACCGATCACCTTCACCTCCTCGGCGACGAGGGGCTCCAGCGCTCGCGTGTAGCGGAGCGTGTCGTACACCGTGAACCCGAGGCTCTCGTCGTAGCCGCCCGCCCGGAAGCGGCTGATCGCCTCGACGATGCTGACGTCCGAGGGGGAGTAGCCGTCCTCGTCCGGCGTCAGCACGCCGACCTCGGCGAGCCGGTCGAGAACCTCCTGCGGCACGTCGTACCGGCCCCGGACCTCCTCGACCGGAACGCGCTCGCGCTCCCCCGCCAGGGCGCGCTCGAGGATGCGGTCCTCTAGCTCGATCATCGCCCGCAGGCGCTCGGGATCGGCGTCCTCGCGCTCGAGCAGGTCGCGGATCACCCGCAGCGGCAGGAAGCGCTCCTCCTGGAGCTGCTTGATCAAGCGGATCCGCTCGACGAACTCAGGCGGGTAGTACGCCATGTTGCGCGAGGTCTTGACGGGCTCGGGCAGGAGGCCCTCGCGCAGGTAGTGGCGCACGGTCGCCACCCGCACGTCCGCCTGCTCCGCGAGCTCGGAGATCTTCAACAGGTCCTGCGGGGGCGCGCTCATCCCATGAACCTCCCCGCGGTCGCCTCGCGGTTGGGGCCGGCCAGGCCACCGGATTCGATGAGCGCGGCGATCTCCTCGGGCGGGAGCCCGGCCTCGGCCAGCACCTCCTCGGTGTGCTCGCCGAGCGCGGGAGCGGGTCGTGTGTCGTCGCCCGGCGTGCGTGAGAGCTTCACCGGCTGGCCGAGCAGGCGAACGGTGCCGATCCCGGGCTGGTCCACGTCCACGACCATCTCGCGCGCACGGACGAGCTCGGACTCGAGCGCCTCGTCGAGGTCGAGCACCGGCTCGATCATCGCGTCGTGGCGGTCGTTGAACGCCCGCCACTCATCGCGAGTGCGGCCCCGGAAGATCTCGGCGATCTCCCGCCAGTCGTCGGACCCGGGCTTCGCGAACTGCTTGTCGACCAGGTCCGGACGATCGACGCCCTCGCAGAAGTTCCGCCAGAACTTCGGCTCCAGCGCCCCGCAAGTGACCCAGCCGTCGGCCGCCTCGTACGGGTAGTAGCAGACGAACCCGCCGGTGAGCTGTCCCTCGCCGCGCTGCGGCACCACGCCGTCGCAGAAGTACGCGGCCGCGACCATCGCGAGCCAGGAGAGGGCACCGTCGGTCATCGAGACGTCGACGAGCTGCCCCGCCCCCGAGCGCTCGCGCTCCCACAGCGCCGCCATGACGCCGAATGCCGCCATCAGCGCACCGCCGCCGACGTCCGCGATCTGCCCGGCCGACTGGATCGGCCGACCCCCGGGCTCGCCGGTGAGCCCGAGCAGCCCGGTGAGCCCGAGGTAGTTCATGTCGTGACCGGCGCGCTGCGTGTTCGGCCCCGTCTGCCCGTAACCGGTGATCGCGCAGTAGACGATCCGCGGGTTCTGCTCGCGCAGCCGGTCGTATCCCACGCCAAGCTTGTCGAGCACGCCGGGGCGAAAGCTCTCGAGGACGACGTCCGCATCGCTTGCCAGGCGCAGGAAGGTGTCGCGCCCGGCCTCGGACTTGAGGTCGAGCCGGATCGACCGCTTGCCCCTGTTGAGCGCCAGGTACAGCGCGGAGCGGGTGCCGAGCGCCTGCTGGGAATCGTCGCCGTAGTAGGGCGGCGCCCAGCGCACGTAGTCGCCCATCCCGGTGTCCTCGACCTTGATCACGTCGGCCCCGGCATCGGCGAGCAGGAGCGAGCAGAAGCCTCCGGGAAGCAGGCGGGTGAGGTCCAGGACGCGGACTCCCTCGAGCGGGCCGCTCATGCCCGGAATCCGATCGACGGCAGGATTGTCTGACCCATAGGTCCCAAAAATGCTTCAGTCGGCCGTTGCTGAGGTCGTCTCGGCGGGGGAGCGCTCCGCGAGACCGAGCATTTGGCGGGCCTCGGCCACGGTCGCCGCGCGCCGTCCCACGTCCTCGGCCATCTGGCGCGCCTTGGCGATGAGATCGCCGTTCGAGCGCGCCATCTCGCCGTTCGGGAGGTAGAAGTTGTCCTCGAGCCCGGCGCGGACGTTGCCGCCCAGCGCCAGCGCGGCGCCGATCAGCATCCACTGGTCGCGGGAGATCCCGATCACCTGCCAGGCGTTCGGACCCTCGGGCCCATCCGGAATCTGATCGGCCATGAAGGAGAGGTTCCGCGCCGTCGGCCGGATGCCGCCGTTGACGCCGATCACCAGCGACACCTGGAGCGGCGGCTCGAGGAGCCCCATGTCCAGCAGCGGGTCGACGTTCGCGACGTGCCCCGCATCGAAGCACTCATGCTCGGGCTTGATGCCGAGCTCCCGCATCGCGGTGAGGAACTCGATGATCGTGTCGAAGCTGTTCTCGAACACCGCCTTGAAAACGAAGTCCTTGCGGCGCTTCGAGTACTTCGCGTAGTTCATCGAGCTCATGTTCAGCGCCGCGACGTCGGGCCGGAGCTCGCGCAGGTACTCGATGCGCTTGGCGACCGGGATCCCGATTGCCCCGGTCGAGTAGTTGATGATCACGTCGTCGACCGCGTCCAGGATCGCCTCGGTGATCGCGCGGAAGTCCTCGACCTCGTACGACGGCACCCCCTCCGGCGTGCGCGCGTGGATGTGGATCTGGGTGGCGCCCTCGTCGACGGCGCGTTTGGCCTCGGCCGCGTAGTTCTCCGGCGTGTAGGGGATCGCCGGGCACTGGTCGCGGTTGGCGACCGCCCCCGAGATCGAGCAGCTGATGATCACGGGATCGGAGAAGCGGCTCACGACGGCGCCCCTGGTTGGTCGAACAACGGATCAGGTAGAGGACGTAGCCCGGCACGGGCGGGAACTGGCGCCTTCTTGCCGGCATCCGGCAAGAAAGCGCCAATGGCGCGGGGATCCACACCGAGCGTCGAGCTAGTTGCCCTATACGCAACTAAGTCGACACTCGCGATCGATGCTGCCCCGCTACCGGCCCTCGTTCGGCCCATCGCGCGCGTCACACCGGCATCACCCCCCGCCTCTTCTTAAGGTCGCCGGCCTCGGGGCATACCTCGATGTAGACGGTCGGAGTTCCCCTGCTGCCCAGCGTCGCGTAGTACGCGCGCCGGGCGACGCCATAGTTCGCGCGCAGCGCAGCCTCGGCGGTTGCCTCGCTGCCAGCCGGAACGATCCGTGCGCTCGCCTCGGTGAGGGGGCCGAGCAGCTTCCCGCGAAATGAGCAGGGCCCTACTCGGACATGACGATCCCGCCGAATTCGCTTGAGCTTCGCGTTTCGGACCCGAGTGTTGAGGTAGGCGCAGTCTCCATCAAGGCCGAACCAGACCGGTGTTGGGATCGGCTCACCAGAGCGCCGGAAACTGATCAGCAGACAGTACCTGTGTCCTCGCAGGGCGCGTAGGTCCGACGCCCTCCCCGGCTCAGCGGCCACGCGGAAGGCCTCGGGGTGCCGCAGCCGATCGAGGAACCGGTTCAGCCCTCTGCCCACAAAGTCGGCGGCGCTCACACCGGCATCACCCCGTGCTTCTTCCAGGGCCGCTCCACGCGCTTGTCCCGCGCCATGCTCAGGGCGCGGATGATGGTGGGCCGTGTCTCCCGTGGGTCGATGACGTCGTCGATCAGCGCGTTCCTGGCGGCGATGTAGGGATCGATGTTCTTGCGCACCTCCTCGAGCATCGCCTCCCGCGTCTTCTCCGGGTCGTCCGACGCCTCGATCGCCGAGCGGCCGATGATGTTCACCGCCCCCTCCGCCCCCATCACCGAGATCTCGGCGCTGGGCCAGGCGACGATCAGGTCGGGCTCGTACGCCTTGCCGTTCATCACGTAGTAGCCGGCCCCGTAGGCCTTGCGAATGACCACGGTGACCTTCGGCACAGTGGCGCGTGAGACCGCGTAGAGCATCTTCGCGCCGTGGCGGATGATCCCCGCGTGCTCGACCTTCGAGCCGACCATGAACCCCGGCACGTCCTGGAGGAAGACCAGCGGGATGTTGAACGCGTCGCAGAGGTTGACGAAGCGCGCCGCCTTGTCGGCCGAGTCGTTCTCGAGGATCCCGCCAAGCTGCTTGGGCTGGTTGGCGACGATGCCGACGGGCTGGCCGCCGAAGCGGGCGAAGCAGGTGATCAGCGTCTTCGCGAACTTGGGCTTGATGTCGAACCACTCGCCGTCGTCGACGATCTCCCGGATCACGTCGTACATGTCGTAGGGCTGGCGGTTCGACTCCGGAACGATGTCGAGGAGTCGCTCCGACATCCGGTCGTCGGGGTCTGAGGTCTCGCGCAGCGGGGGCTTCTCCTCGCAGTTGGACGGAAAGAAGGAGAGATAGGTCTTGACCGCCTCGATGCATTCGGGGTCGTCCTTCACCTCGAGGTCGCCGACGCCCGAGATCCGGCAGTGCACTCTGGCGCCGCCGAGGTCCTCCATCGAGATGTCCTCGCCAGTGACGGCCTTGGTCAGGTGCGGGCCCGCGAGCGCCATCGCGCCCTGGCCGACGACCATCGGCACGAAGTCCGAGAGCCCCGGGATGTACGCCGTGCCCGCCGCACAGGGCCCGAGCATCGCGGCGACCAGGGGCACGACCCCGGACATCGTCACCTCCTCGCGGAAGAGATGGCCGGAGCCGGCGAACAGGGATCCGGCCGCCTCCTGGATCCGCGCCCCCGCGGAGTCGAGCAGCCAGATCAGCGGCATCCGCTTCTGCAGCGCCATCTCCCGCAGGCGCGCCATCTTGAGCTCCCCGGTCATCCCCATCGAGCCGGCCATGACGGTGAAGTCGTAGGCGGCGATCGCGCAGGGGCGGCCGTCGACGTCGCCCCAGCCGGTGATCACCCCGTCGGCGGGGGCTTCCCGGCCCTCCATCGCCCGCTGCGAGAAGTGCGGGCCGGCGTGGATGCCGAGCTCGACGAACGTTCCCGGATCGACGAGCAGATCGATCCGCTCGCGCGCGGTCAGCTTCCCGCGCTCGTGCTGGAGCGCGATCTTCTCTTCACCGCCGCCCAGCTTCGCCTGATCGCGGCGCTGGTGGAGATCCTCGACCAGCGGGCGCATCCCGGTCTCGGCGCCGTGCTCCGTGCCTGCCGGAGCCTGCGGCGCCTCGACCTCCTTGGCCGCGTCGGCGACCTTTGCCGCCTGGTCGGCCTTCGTCTTGTCAGCCATTCAGCGTCCCTTCCACTTCGGCTCGCGCTTCTCGAAGAACGCGGTCACGCCCTCGATCGCATCCTCGGTCGAGAGCTCGATCGTCAGCTGCGAGCGCAGGTACTCGAGCGCCTCGGCGAGCGGCAGGTCCATCTGGCGCCACATCGCGTCCTTGCCGAGGCGCATGATCAGCGGCGACTTCGAGGCCAGCTTCGTCGCCCAATCGTCGACCGCGTTGTCGAACTCCTCCGCCGGCACCACCTTGTTCACGATCCCCGCCTCGCGCGCTTCCTCGGCGCTGAGCCGCTCCCCGAGCAGCAGCATCTCGTTCGTCTTCTTGCGCGGCACGTTGCGGTAGATCAGCGCCATGATCATGAACGGGAACAGCCCGACGTTGATCTCGGGGGTCCCGAATCCCGCCCCCTCCTTGGCGATGATCAGGTCGCACGCAAGCGCGATCCCCAGCGATCCGGCGAGGACGTGGCCGTTGGCGGCGACGAGCGAGGGCTTGCCCAGCTCGCCGAGGAGCCGGAACACGGCCAGGAAGCGATCGGTGGCGAAGTGCGTTTCCACCGTCGGCGCGTCGGCCCCGAACCCGCCCAGGTTGGCGCCCGAGGAGAAGATCTTCTCGTGAGAGGAGGCGAGCACGACGCAGCGCACCGCCTCGTCGCCGCGGGCGGCGTTGAGCGCCGCGGCGAGCTCGTCGAGGAGCTCCGGGGAGAGCGAGTTCCGCGTCTCGGGGTCGTCGAGGGTGATCGTGGCGACGCCGCTCTCGGCCACCTCGTAGCGGATCTTCTCGTAGTCGTCGCCGGCCATAAGTAGGAAGTATTACCCTATACTCTGCGCGAGCTTACCACCTCATCGACCGCCCCCGAGCAAGGAGATAGTCAGTGGAAGCAGCGACCGTCCTCAAGCCCGACCACGAGGCGACCCGCAAGCACCTCCTGTTCACGGACGAGCACGAGCAGCTGCGCGAGTCGATGAAGGCGTGGGTGGTGAAGGAGCTGCGTCCCCACCGAAACGAGTGGGAGGAGACGACCTGGCCCAGCGAGGTCATGCGGCGTGCGGGCGAGCTCGGGTTCCTCGGCCTCTGCTTCCCCGAGGAATACGGCGGCCAGGGCGGCGACTACTACTACTCGCTGGTGCGCGCGGAGTGCATGAGCTACTCCGGCTCGGGCGGCACCAACATGGGCTTCGCGGTCCAGACCGACATGGTCCTGCCGCCGATTCACATGCTCGGAACCGAGGAGCAGAAGCAGCGCTATCTCGTGCCGGGCATCAAGGGCGAGAAAATCGGCTGCCTCGGGATCACCGAGCCCGGGGCCGGCTCGGACGTCGCCGGGATCCGCACCAAGGCGGTGCGCGACGGCGACGACTACCTGATCTCGGGCTCGAAGATCTTCATCACCAACGGCGCGCGCGCCGACTTCTGTGTCTTGGTCGCCAAGACCGACCCGGACTCCCGTCACGAGGGGATCACGCTGTTCGCGGTCGACCTCCGCGACGACGACGGCGATCCCGTGCCCGGCTTCGAGGTCTCGCGCACGCTCGAGAAGATGGGAATGCACGCCTCCGACACCGCCGAGCTCGCCTTCGACGAGATGCGGGTCCCCGCCGACTCGGTGCTCGGCGAGATCGGCAAGGGCTTCTACCACATCAGCTGGGAGCTCCAGGGCGAGCGCCTGGTCGCCGCCGTCGGCTGCCACGCCGGCGCGGAGCGGATGATCGAGCGCACGCTCGAGTACGCGAAGGAGCGCGAGGCGTTCGGGCGCCCGATCGGCAAGTTCCAGGCCATCCGCCACAAGTTCGCCGAGATGGCGACCAAGACCGAGGCGGCGAAGCAGTTCACCTACTCGACCGCCTGGCGCTTCGCGAACGGCGAGTACCCGGTGCGCGAGATCACGATGGCGAAGCTGTTCGCCTCCCGGGTCGCCTGCGAGGTCGCCGACGAGTGCGTGCAGATCCTCGGCGGCTACGGCTACATGAAGGAGTACGAGATCGAGCGTGCCTACCGCGACGTGCGCCTCAACCGGATCGGCGCCGGCACCGACGAGATCATGCTCGACGTGATCGGGCGCTCGTACGGGCTGTAGGTGCGACGAGCGCCACAACCGCCGCCCCGGGGCATCCGTTCAGGTCGGCGGCGCGGTGC
>JBKPFS010000034.1:0-4600 GCA_046728935.1 Actinomycetota bacterium
CATCAGGTGCGGATGGAGTTCGATTACGACGGGCCGGGACTCGGCAAGGGCGGGACCGTCACGCTGTACCTCGACGGCGTCCAGATAGGCCAGGGAAAGGTCGCCGGGACGGCGCCCGCCATCTTCTCCGCCGACGACACCTTCGACGTCGGTCAAGAGAACGGAGCGCTGGTCGCCGACGACTACCCGGTCCCAAACACGTTCACCGGGGAGGTGAACTGGGTCGAGATCGACATCGGCGAGGCCGCGGCGGACGCCGACCACCAGCTCGATCCGGATGAGATCTTCCGGGTCGCAATGGCGCGGCAGTAGACCGAGGTCTACCCGAAGACGCGCGTGCGAATGTCGCGCGCGAGAACCCGCGGTTGGGCTAGATTCGGCGGCGGCGACCCGGCCGGCCAGGTGTGACGGCTGCGGCCACAACCGCCGTCCTCGCTACGGGCGCGGGGCCAGGTGTGACCGCCTTGGCCACGACCGCGGTTTTCGCAACCGGCGCGCCGATGACGCCGACTCTTCCTCGACGTGCTGGTCTAAGGGGCATTCTCAGTCTCCTTCGGTCGCAGATGCTCATCGGCCTCGATGGAGGCGATGATCGCCTGAATAGGGATCCGTCCGGTGGCGATCAATTGGCCACCAGACCGCCGCGCCGCCGCGGCGAATGGCGCAGCCCACAGGTTCTCCCAGATGAGCACTCCGGCAGTGCTTCCCGGCTCCATGGCAGCGGCGAGGTGCGCGACGTCTTCCTCGGCCAACAGCTCCGCCAGCTGGGCCTCGAGTGCTTGTAGCTCTCCGAGCTCGCCGACATCGGAGAGCTCCATCGCCTCGACGGCACCGTCTTCGTTCTTGGTCAGGATCAGTATGTCGATGACGCGGATGGTTCCGGCGTCGACCAACGCGAGCAGCTCTTTAGCCATCTCGCCCGTGAAGTTGCTCGCTCCTGCTGGAAACTCCACCACGATGTAGTCAACGGGACCCAGTTCATCTAGGGGTCTATCTGTCATCGCTTCAAGGGATGTATCTGTCACCACTGTCTCCTTTCGCTACTGGCGTGCCATCGCGGCGTGCAGGCGCTCCTCGGGCGAGATCAGGTGGTCGGCGTCTTCGGCGTCCTCGCCAAGGTCGATCTGCACCCAGTTGACCGTGCCGGTGAAGACGCTGCCCTCGGCGTCGTAGTCGTCGCTGACCGGGGATGCGACGTCGCGTCCGACGTCGGCCGTCTCGTCCCCCGAGAAGATCAGCGGCACGGTTCCCTCGACGCGGCCCTCACCGACCTTGGCCCCGTCGAGGTAGAGCGTGACGGTGCCGCCCTTGGCCGGGCCGCCGCCGTCGTAGGCGAACTCCATTCGCACTTGGTGCGTTCCCGGCGGGATCGCGGCGTCGCCCTCGATCTTGAAGTGCTGCAGGCCGAGCAGGTTGTAGCAGTAGTTGGGACGCCCGTCCTTCGCATACAGGCTCCAGCCGGCGAACGCGCCGCCCTGCGCGACGATCACGCCCTCGGCGCCCGTCTCGGGGACGACGATCTCCGCGGTGATCGCATGTGACTTGTTCTTGATGTTGATGAGGCTGCTCTCGGTGAGGCGGCCCATGCCGCCGAAGAGCAACTGCGAGTTTCCCTTCACGAGCTCCGGCCGGCCGACGAGCTCGGCGTCGAATCGCTCGATGCGTCGGTCGTCTAGCGGCAAGACTTTGTACTTCCGTGCTTCCTGGAGCCACAGCTGCTGCAGCTCGGCCAGCTTCTCGGGGTTCTCGGCCGCCACGTCGTTGGCCTGGCTCCAGTCGCCCGGCTCGTAGAGCTCCCAAACGTCGTCGTCGAACGGAGGCAGGGGGAGCCCCATCATCCAGGGGATCGAGTGGCGGCTGACCGCGGTCCAGCCCTGGTGGTAGACGCCGCGGTTGCAGAACATCTCGAAGTACTGCGTCTCGTGGCGGTCGGCTTCGGTCTCGCCGTCGAAGGAATAGCGCATGCTCGTGCCTTCGATCGGGTGCTGATCGACGCCGTCGACGGTGGTCGGATGCGGGAGCCCTGCGGCCTCGAGCACGGTCGGGGCGACATCGATCACATGGTGGAACTGCGAGCGAAGCTCGCCACGGGCCGTGAACCCACTTGGCCAATGGACGATCGTGCCGTTGCGCGTCCCTCCCCAGTGCGAGGCCACCTGCTTCGTCCATTGGTAGGGCGTGTCTAGCGCGTGCGCCCAGCCGACGGCGAAGTGGTTGTACGCAGTGGGGGAGCCGAACTCGTCGATCTTGGACGCCAGGAACTCCGGGGTCTCGAGTGCGGCGGCGCCGTTGAACACGAACATCTCGTTGAAGGTTCCGTTGATGGTGCCCTCGGCGGAGGCGCCGTTGTCGCCGATGATGTAGTAGACGAGCGTGTCCTCGAGGATGCCGAGGTCGTCGAGTGCGTCGACCAGCCGCCCGACGTGGTGGTCCGTGTGCTCGAGGAAGCCGGCGTAGACCTCACTCTGCCGCGCGAGCACCGGCTTGAGCTCCTCGGGCATGTCCTCCCAGGCCGGGATCTCCTCGTGCCGCGCCGTCAGCTCCGCCTCGGGTGGCACGACCCCAAGCTCTTTCTGCCGTTTCAAGATCTCCTCGCGAAGCGCATCCCAACCCTGGTCGAAGCGGCCCTTGTACTTGTCCGCCCACTCCGTCGGGACGTGGTGCGGCGCATGCGTGGCACCCGGAGCGAAGTACACGAAGAAGGGCTTGTCGGGCGTGAGCGACTTCTGCTGGCGAACCCAGTTGATCGCCTTGTCGGTCATATCCTCGGTGAAGTGGTAGCCCTCCTCGGGCGTCTTCTCCGGCTCTACCGGCGTCGTGCCTTCGTAGATGGCCGGGTAGTACTGATTCGTCTCACCGCCGATGAAGCCGTAGAAGTACTCGAATCCGCCGCCGCCGGTCGGCCAGGCGTCGAATGGCCCCATCGGGCTGGTCTGCCAGACCGGCACCTCGTGGCACTTGCCGAACTGTGCGGTCGAGTAGCCGTTCAGCTGGAGGGTTTGTGCCAGGGGCGCACAGGTGTTGGGGCGCATGGAGTTGTAGCCGGGTGCCGAGGTCGCGAGCTCCGTGATGACGCCCATCCCAACCCTGTGGTGGTTCCGGCCCGACAGCAACGCAGCCCGCGTGGGCGCGCAGAGCGCCGTTGTGTGGAAGCGGTTGTACTTCAGGCCGTTCGCTGCCAGCCGCTCGGCCGTGGGTGTCGCGCACGGCCCGCCGAACGCGCTTGAAGCGGCGAACCCGACGTCGTCGAGCAGGACGACGAGCACGTTTGGAGACCCGGCCGGGGGCATCAGCGGCTCGATCGGGGGGAACGTCGCCTCAGGATCCTTGGCGTCCAGAGGGAGCTCTCCCTCGTACGCGCGGTCGGCGATCGGCAGGACGTCACGTGATCTCTCGTCGGTCACTCTCTACTCCTCTCCGCGCTGCCACGAGCGCGTTGGCCTTGATGCGTCGAGCCCTGCCTGCGTCATGGCGCCGCTGTCGAGCGGCATGACGCCACTCTGGCGGACGCGCGGTTGACCAGCATCATCCTCTTCGGATGAGCGCCGCTTTATCACCCGATCAGAACGATGAGCACCGCATCTCGGGCGGTTGAGATAGTCGGTTGATGGGTCAGGCGATCGGCGACATTCTTCCGATGGCAGTCGGCGTCGCGATCAGCCCGGTGCCGATCATCGCGATCGTGCTCATGCTGGGGACACCGCGCGCCCGGTCGAACGGACCGGCATTCGCGATCGGCTGGCTCATCGGCCTCTCCATCGCGGGCGGGGTGGTGCTGGCCCTGGCGAGCGGTCGTGCTCAGGAGGACGGCGACGAGCCCGCGACGTGGGTCAGTGTCGTCAAGCTCGTCTTCGGCGTCCTCTTCGTGCTGCTCGCTGCGCGGACGTGGCGCGGACGACCTCGGGGGGACGAGGCGGCGGCGATGCCGAAGTGGATGCAGGCGATCGACAAGTTCGAGGCCGGGAAGGCGCTCGGTGCGGGCGTCGTCCTCTCCGCCCTCGACCCAAGAACCTGGCCTTGACGATCGCGGCAGCGGCCGCGATCGCACAGGCGGGCATCTCGACCGGCGAGGAAATCGGAGCCCTAGCCGTGTTCATCCTGCTCGGGTCGCTGAGCATCCTTGCCCCGCTCGCGATCTACTTCGTGCTGGGCGAGCGGGCTACAGCGATTCTCGGCGAGCTGAAGGACTGGATGGCCGCGAATAACGCGGCGATCATGACCGTCCTGCTGCTCGTGCTCGGCGCCAAGCTAATCGGGGACGCGGTCGCCGGCCTGAGCCAGTGAGCTAGGCGACTTCGAGCGCCTCGGCGACGTCGTAGCCCATCGCGAGACCCAGGTTGGGAGCAGCGGACACGACACGGGGCACGCCGACGATCGGCAGGAGCGCGATCAGCGTGCCGACGACCTCCTCATGGGAGGCGCCGGCGTCCAGCGCGGCCTCGAGCGAGGACATGTACGCGGCAGGTGAGGCGTCCAGCGCGATCAGCGCGCCGAGCCGGACGAGTGCATGGGACCGGTCGTCGAGCCCGGCGAACGCTGCGTTCTGCCGATCCGTCTGCAGCAGCGCCTCGATGTAGCGGTCGTCGCGGACCGCCAGCCT
>JBKPFS010000035.1:0-9771 GCA_046728935.1 Actinomycetota bacterium
CCCGACCGCAAGGGGCGCAAGAAGATCCTCGAGGTCCACACCCGCGGCAAGCCGCTGGCGAAGGAGATCGACCTCGACGCGCTCGCGGGCCAGACCCCCGGCTTCACGGGCGCCGATCTCGCCAACCTGATCAACGAGGCCGCGCTCCTCACCGCCCGCTCCGGCCATCGCGAGATCACGATGGAGGAGCTCGAGGAGGGGATCATGCGGGTGATCGCCGGGCCCGAGAAGAAGAGCCGGGTGATGTCCGAGAAGGAGCGCCTGGTGACCGCCTACCACGAGCTCGGCCACGCAATCGTCGGCCACACCCTGCCCAACACCGACCCCGTGCACAAGGTCTCGATCATCAGCCGCGGCCAGGCCCTCGGCTACACGATCTCGCTGCCCACCGAGGACAAGTTCCTCACCACGCGCGCCGAGCTCACCGACACGATGGCGATGACCCTGGGCGGCCGCGCGGCCGAGGAGACCATCTTCGGCGAGATCACCACCGGCGCCTCCAACGACCTCGAGAAGGTGACCGAGACGGCGAAGCAGATGGTGATGCGCTTCGGCATGTCCGAGCGACTCGGGCCGCGGGTCTTCGGCCACGATCGCTCGATGCCGTTCCTCGGTCGCGAGTTCAGCGCCGAGCCCGACTACTCCGACGAGATCGCCCGCGAGATCGACGACGAGATCCGCCGCATCGTCGAGGAGGCCCACCAGACGGCCAAGGACATCCTCGCCGAGCACCGCGAGCAGCTCGATTCGATCTCCAAGATCCTGCTCGAGCGCGAGACGATCGACGCCGAGGCGTTCGAGAAGCTGCTCGAGGGCGCCTCCGAGGAGGAGGTCTTCGGCGCCGAGGACGAGGAGGAGGAGGCGCCCGCCGCGGAGCCCGAGGCCGAGAAGGGAACGGGCCGCGAGGGCCCGCGCCCGGTGCCGAAGCCCCGGCCCGGATTCGCCGGCGGCACCGCCGAGATGCGGGCGGACGACACTCGCAAGCCTCGCTAGACGCCGACCGCGTGAAGGCGGGGTGGGGGAGCTATCGCGCCGGGATTTGGCGCCTTATTGCCGCATAGCGAAAAGAAAGCGCCAAGTGCGGCCGGGGGTAGATACTGAGCGCGTGGCACGCCACTTCCTGGTGCTCCCCCTACTTGCCTTGTTGTTCGTGTTCGCTGCTTGCGGTGACGACGAACCCTCCGAGAGCGAGAAGGACCAGGCCGTCGCCGCGGCGACCAAGGCATTCGAGTCCGCCAACCTGAGCGCCGCGGAGCTCGAGGTCGGACCGTGCATCGCGGAGGAGCTGCCCGGGCTTGATGACTGGGTGGTGGACATCGCCCACGACCCACGCACCGACGTCGACGACGACCCGGCCAACCAATGCCAGCGTTACCGCGAGGGCGAGGCGGACCACTTCGTGGAGCTGACGCCCGAGGGCGACCTGATCAGGGCGGAGTGACGATGGCGAAGGTGATGGGGATCCTCAACGTGACCCCCGACTCGTTCTCAGACGGGGGCCTGTTCATGGACGCCGACCGGGCCATCTCGCACGGACGCAAGCTCGTCGCCGACGGTGCCGACCTGCTCGACATCGGAGGCGAGTCGACGCGACCCGGGGCCGAGGCGGTCAGCGCAGAGGAGGAGCTGGAGCGCGTTGCGCCGGTCGTCGAGGCGCTCGCCGGCGACGGCGCGGGAGTCCCCGTCTCGATCGACACCTCGAAGGCGCGCGTGGCCGCCGCCGCGCTCGACGCCGGCGCGCGGATCGTCAACGACGTCACCGCCCTGGGCGCCGACCCGGACCTCGCCGCGTTGTGCGCGGAGCGCGACTGCGGGCTGATTCTGATGCACATGCTCGGCACGCCGCGCACCATGCAGGAGGACCCCCGCTACGACGACGTCGTCGACGAGGTCAAGGCCTTCCTCGCCGAGCGGATCGAGGCCGCCACGGGCGCCGGGGTCGCCGAGGATCGGATCTGGGTCGATCCGGGGATCGGCTTCGGCAAGACGGTCGAGCACAACCTCGAGCTCTTGCGTCGCCTCCGCGAGTTGCGCGATCTCGGGCGCCCGATCGTGATCGGCACCTCTCGCAAGACCTTTCTCGGCAAGCTCACCGGTCGCGAGGTGGGCGACAGGTTGGGCGGGACAATCGCATCGAACGTGCTCGCGCTGCTCGGCGGCGCGGACGTGTTTCGCGTGCACGACGTCGCCGAGGCGCGCCAGGCGCTCACGGTCGCGGAGGCAATCCTCGGGCGGCGGGACTGGCGCCGGGAGGCCGCGCTCGCCGACGTCGCTCGCTAGCGCCGACCCCGCGCGCCCCTTGCGGCCCCGAGGCGGGTAGGTTCCCGCCGTGGAGGCTCACGAGCACGGTCCAGAGACCACCGTCGACGTCGAGGTGCGCGGGCTGTCGATCTACACTCACCACGGCGTCAGCGACGCCGAGCAGGAGATCGGCCAGCGGCTCGAGATCGACGTCAGCTTCGACGTCCCCGACTGCGATGCGGTGCTCACCGACCGGCTCGAGGACACGATCAACTACTCGGAGGTAGCCGACATCGTCGCGCTGGCCGCGACCGAACGGAGCTACCGCACGCTCGAGCGACTAGGGCACGTGATCGCGGAGCGGCTCGCGGAGCGCTACGGCTGCGAGTCGGTGCGAGTCCGCGCCGCCAAGCCGGAGCCGCCGATTCCGCTGGCGATCGAGGAGGTCGCGGTCGAGGTGGTCCGTTCTCGGGGATCCGAGGCTGAGGACGAGGACGCGGGGGGCGAGGAGGAAGCGGACGAGTGAGCCCCGCGGGCTACCTCGGCCTCGGCTCCAACGTCGGCGATCGCGAGGCGCATCTACGGGCGGCGATCGAGCTGTTGCGCGAGCACGGGGTGGAGGTCGAGGCCGTCTCGTCCGCCTACGAGACCGAGCCGGTGGGAGAGATCCTCGAGCAGCCCGACTTCCTGAACGCCGCCCTGCGGATCCGCACCGACCTCGAGCCCGAGGCTCTGCTCGACCTGTGCAAGGCGATCGAGGTCGAACAGGGCCGGATGCTCGCCGGCCCCCGGCACGGCCCGCGCCCGCTCGACATCGACCTGCTCCTGATTGAGGAAGTCGAGCTCTCCAGCGAGCGGCTGACGCTGCCACACCCCGCCCTGACCACCCGGCGGTTCGTGCTCGTGCCGCTGCTCGAGCTGGATCCCGACCTGACCCTGCCCGACGGCACGCGCCTCGCGGCGGCGCTGGAGGCGCTGCCGCCGGGCCAGCGGGTGGAGAGGGTGGGCGGCCTCGAGGCGAGCCCCGCCTAGCCGTCTAGCGCGCGGCGTCGTCAGCCGGCCGCGACCTGCGCGCTCTCGCGCAGCGGCCCGAGCCACGCCGGCGGAAGGAGCGGCGGCGCGTGGCCCGGATAGCTCGGCACGACGCGAGGGGCGAGCTCCCCCGCTGGGCGCGACTCGATTGCGGGACGAACGTCGTCGAGCGTCATCAGCATCCGCACCGTCGCGGAGATCTGGAAGTCGGCCGCGTTCGGCTCGGGCCCACCGAGGACGCCTTCGGCGATCCAGTCGTCGATACGCTGCAGCATCCCCGGAAGGGCCGCGAGGTCGGCGCGAACGTTCTCGTCGGTGGCACGGTGGACCCGTGCCGACATGACGATCAGCGGCGCGGAGGTTCTCGCGGCGAGCCAGATCGGCATGCCCAGCTTCGCCCCTTCGAGGTAGCTGCCGGCGGCTTGACGATCACGCCGGATCGCGTTCCACATGATCCGTCGCGCCGGCGCCTGGAAGTCCTCGTCGCCCCACCGCTCAGCCTGCTCGACGGCCGTTCTCGCCGCGGGGTCCGCCGGGAAGAGCGGCGGCTCCAGCTGGACCGCCTCGAGCACGCGGGCGATCTCGCGCGAGCCCTGCACGCGCCGCCCGTCGATCCGCATCGCCGGGACCGTTACGCCTGGAAAGCGCATCGCCCGGAGCATCCCTCTGGCGATCACGTTTGGCAGGTCCCGCCGCCTGAAGTCGATCCCCTTGCGGGCGAGCATCAGCTCGACCGCCCGGGTCGGGTGCGAAGCCACCACGCCGTAGAGAGTCACCTTCATCGCAGCTGATCCTATGGGCGGAGGAGCGTGGGTGCGCTGGTTGATGACTGACTCCCAACCCCCGCGCGCCCGGATGGCGCGCCCCGCGCTTCGCATCTCTGCGTCCTCGGCCGCGCGCGTGGCGGTGCCACCCCGCGCGGCCTGCGTCCTTGACCTGCTCGGCCGGGCGCGCCCCCGGGCACACGCGGGTTGGCAGGCAGTCATCTAGATAATGGCGCGATGCTGATCGCGGTCGACGTGGGGAACACCCAGACCCATCTCGGCGCCTTCCAGGACGGCCAGCTCGAGGAGCACTGGCGCTTTCAGACTCGGGCCGGCGCGACCGGGGACGAGCTCGCGGAGCGGATCTCGGGGCTCCTCGCGCTGAGCGGCGTCGACTTCGAGGCCATCGACTCGGCGATCGTCTCCTCGGTCGTCCCGCCGCTCGGCGCGGAGTACGAGGCGATGTCAAGCCGCTACCTGCACTCGCCCTGCCTGCTCGTCGGCCCGGGGATCAAGACCGGGATGCCGATCCGGATCGACAACCCGTACGAGGTCGGCGCCGATCGGCTCGTGAACGCGGTTGCAGCATTCGACCGCGTGCGAGGACCGTGCGTCGTCGTCGACTTCGGCACCGGCATCAACTTCGATGCCGTATCGGCGGAGGGCGAGTACGTCGGCGGGGCAATCGCGCCTGGGGTCGAGATCTCGCTGAGCGCCCTCGCCGAGAGGGGGGCGCGAATCCCGCGGATCGACCTCGCGGAGCCGGAGGCCGGGATCGGCAAGTCCACCCTCGCGGCGATCCAGTCCGGCGTGATCTTCGGCTTCGCCGGCCTCGTCGACGCCATCGCGAGGCGGATCGCGACCGAGCTGGAGGGGGACGCGACGTTCATCGCCACCGGCGGGCTCGCGAGCACGATCGTACCCTTCTGCGAGGCGATCGACGAGGTCGACGACTTGCTTACCTTGACCGGCCTGCGCCTCATCTGGGAGCGCAACCAGTAGCTCATGCCCCAGCCGCCCCTGACAACCGCGTTCCGCATCGGGCCCGTCGAGATCCCGAACCGCGTGCTGCTGGCGCCGCTCGCCGGGATCGGCAACTGGTTCGTGCGCCTCCAAGCGCGCCGCCACGGCGCCGGGATGGCCGTCTCGGAGATGGTCTCGAGCTTCGCCCTGCGGCATCGCAACCAGCGAACCCTGCGCGAGATGCTGCGCATCCACCCCGACGAGCATCCGGTCTCGATCCAGCTCTTCGGCCCCGATCCGGACGTGATGCGCGAGGCGGCCGCCATCGCCGCGGAGGCCGGCGCCGACCTGATCGACATCAACGTGGGCTGCCCGGTGCCGAAGGTGTGCAAGACGGGCGCCGGCGCGGCGCTCCTGCGCCAGCCCGAGCTCGCGGTGCGGCTCGCGCGGGCCGCCGGGGAGGGCTCGGGGCTGCCGGTGACCGTGAAGCTTCGCTCCGGGGCCGAGCCGGGCGATCGGTCGGGCTTCGAGCTCGCGATCCGGCTCGTCCAGGAGGCCGGCGTGGCAGGGATCGGATTCCACCCCCGCCCGGCCGCGGTCCACCACCAGGGCGAACCGGACTACGCGCTTGCGCGTGAGCTCGTCGAGCGGCTGCCCGCACCCGTGATCATCTCCGGCGGCCTGCGCTCAGCGGAAGCGGCTCGCCGCGCCTACGAGCGGTCGGGTGCCGAGGCCGTGATGGTCGCGCGCGGGGCCCTGGGCTATCCCTGGATCTTCGCCGAGCTCACCGGCGAGCGCCGGGCGCCCCCGAGCGGGATCGAGGTGCTGGACGAGCTGCGCTGGCTGATCGATCAGGCCGAGCGCCACTGGGGCCCGGAGCGCGCGGCGCGCAACCTGCGCAAGTTCTACCCCTGGTACCTGGAGCGGCTCGCGATCACGGGACGCAAGGCTCACGCCTACCAGCGCACGGAGGCCCTGGACCAGGTGCGGGCCATGCTCGAAGGGCTCGAATTCGCCCTGAATGGCGCTCCCGAGAGAGGGGCCGCGGCGGCGCTATAATCGCGCGTCCTGCCCGAGCCCGCGAGCGCATCGAGCGTCGCGTTTCGGGCCTTTCTAGTGAAGGAGGGGCCATGGCTCGACGGTCTGCGGGCGGCCCCGGCTAATCGACGAGAAGAGGTTTTGTGGCGTTGCGCGAGTCCGTGATCACCCCCGCGGGGCTCGAGAAGCTGAAGGCGGAGATCGAGTACCTCACGACCCAGAAGCGGCGCGAGGTCGCCGAGCGGATCAAGGATGCCCGGGAGTTCGGCGACATCACGGAGAACTCCGAGTACGACGATGCCAAGAACGAGCAGGCGCTGCTCGAGCAGCGAATCGCTCAGCTCGAGGAGCGGCTCCGCCGCGCCACCGTCATCGACGAGAAGAAGGTCGATACCGACGCGGTCGGCGTCGGCGTGACCGTCCACGTCAAGGACCAGAAGTCCGGCGACTCGCAGAAGTTCCACATCGTCGGCTCCGCGGAGGCAAACCCCGCAGAGCAGAAGCTCTCGAACGAGTCGCCGATCGGCAAGGCCCTCATGGGCCACAAGCGCGGCGAGGTGGTGACGGTCGAAACGCCTCGCGGGGCGAAGAAGAAGCTCAAGATCACGAAGATCGAGGCCGCGTAGCCTCTGAGCCGTGATTTAGGCTCGCCGCCGGTGGCGGACGAGCCCGAGAAGTCTGAGCCCGAGGATTCGCACGTCCTCGCCGAGCGGCGAGAGAAGCTCGAGCGCCTGCGCAAGGCCGGCGTGGACCCGTTTCCCCACGAGTTCGAGGGCCGGACCGAGATCGCTGCGGTCCACGAAGCCCACGACGGCCTCGCGGCGGGCGAGGACAGCGACGACTCCTATCGCGTCGCCGGGCGAATCACGGCGCGTCGCGGGCACGGCAAGGCCGCGTTCATCGACGTCGTCGACTCGAGCGGCAAGATCCAGCTCCATTCCCGCGCCGATCTGATCGGGGAGGCCGAGCACGAGCGCTTGGTGGGCCTCGACCTCGGCGACATCATCGGCGCCGAGGGGCTCGCGTTCAAGACCAAGCGCGGGGAGCTGTCCCTTCGGCTCGGCGGCTGGACCCTGCTGGCGAAGAGCCTGCGCCCCCCGCCCGACAAGTACCACGGGCTCGAGGACACGGAGCTTCGCTATCGCCACCGCGAGCTCGACCTGATCGCGAATCCAGAGACGCGGGAGCTGTTCCGAAAGCGCGCCGCGACGGTGGCCTCCATCCGCGAGTGGCTCGACGCCGAGGGGTTCGTGGAGGTCGAGACCCCGGTGCTCCAGCCGCTCTACGGCGGGGCGCTTGCGCGGCCGTTCGTCACCCACCACAACGCCCTCGACCGCGACCTCTACCTGCGGATCGCCACCGAGCTCTACCTCAAGCGGTGCGTCGTGGGCGGGATCGAGCGCGTCTACGAGCTGGGCAAGGACTTCCGGAACGAGGGGATCTCGTTCAAGCACAACCCCGAGTTCACGATGCTCGAGTGGTACGAGGCATACGCCGACTACGACGACGCTGCCGAGCGCCTCGAGCTGATGGTGGCGGCGGTCGCCGAGCGCGTGCTCGGGACCACCAAGGTGGAGCGCGACGGCGTCGAGATCGACCTTGCGCCGCCCTGGCGTCGGGTGACCCTCCGGGTGGCGATTCGCGAGCGGACCGGGATCGACGTGCTCGAGCACCCCACCCGCGAACAGCTGGCGGCCGCGATGGGCTCGAAGCCAGACGTCGGCGAGGGCTGGGGCAAGCTGGTCGACGGGCTGCTCTCGAAGGAGGTCGAGCCGCAGCTGATCCAGCCGACCTTCGTCCGCGACTACCCGGTCGAGATGTCGCCGTTCGCGAAGCGCCACCGCTCCGAGGAGGGCCTCGTCGAGCGCTGGGAGGCGTTCGCGGGTGGGTTCGAGATCGCGAACGCGTTCACGGAGCTGAACGACCCCGACGAGCAGCGCCGGCGCTTCGAGGCGCAGGCGGAGGAGCTGCGCCGCGGCGACGAGGAGACCCAGCCCTTCGACGAGACCTTTCTGCAGGCGCTCGAGTACGGGATGCCCCCCACCGGCGGCGCCGGCCTCGGGATCGACCGCCTCGTGATGCTGCTCACGGGAGCGCCCACGCTACGCGAGGCGGTGCTGTTCCCGGCGATGCGGAGTTAGCCCTGCCTCCTGACCACAGCTAGGTCCGCCGGCTGAGGGAATTCCTGCAACTTGCAGGCACGTCGTCCTGACGGCCGAAGACCCGGCGGGGCCGCGTAGGCACGCCGATATACTTGGGCCTCGCTGTAGTCGACAACCGGAGGTTCTAATCCCTCGGCAATCCGAAGCCGAAAACGTGATTGGAGCCCCGGCGCTGTCGCGTCCGATTGGAGCCCCCGGCGCTGTCGCGTCCCCAAGCCGGGCTAGAACTTAGGTAGGTAATTCGGGAAGTGTTCGAGCGATTCACAGAGCGGGCCCGACAGGTGGTCGTCCTCGCCCAGGAGGAGGCCAGGACCCTCAAGCACAACTACATCGGCACCGAGCACATCCTGCTCGGGCTGCTGCGCGAGGAGGAGGGGCTCGCCGCGCGCGTCCTCGAGTCGCTCGACATCACGGTCGAGCGCGTGCGGGCGCAGGTGGTGCGAATCGTCGGCTCCGGCGAGGAGGTGACCTCGGGCCAAATCCCGTTCACCCCCCGGGCCAAGAAGGTGCTCGAGCTCGCCCTCCGCGAGGCGCTTTCGCTCGGCCACAACTACATCGGCACCGAGCACATCCTGCTCGGCCTAGTGCGTGAGAACGAGGGCGTCGCCGCCAGGATCCTGCTCGACTTCGACGCCGACTCGGAGAAGATCCGCAACGAGGTCATCCGGATGCTCTCCGGCCCCGGCGGGCGGCGCCAGGGCGCTGGCGCGGCCGCGGGCGAGGGCAAGAAGTCATCGAAGCTGCTCGACCAGTTTGGCCGCAACCTGACCAAGCTCGCCTCCGAGGGCAAGCTCGACCCCGTGATCGGTCGCGAGACCGAGATCGAGCGGATCATGCAGATCCTCTCGCGGCGCCAGAAGAACAACCCGGTGCTGCTGGGCGAGCCCGGCGTCGGCAAGACGGCGATCGTCGAGGGCCTCGCGTCGCGGATCACCAAGGGCGAGGTGCCCGAGCTGCTCCGCAACAAGCAGATCAACACGCTGGACCTGGCGGCGCTCGTCGCCGGCTCCAAGTACCGCGGCGAGTTCGAGGAGCGGCTGAAGAAGGTGATGAAGGAGATCACCCAGCGCGGCGACATCGTGCTGTTCATCGACGAGCTCCACAACCTGGTCGGCGCGGGCGCCGCCGAGGGCGCGATCGACGCGGCCTCGATCCTGAAGCCGGCGCTGGCGCGGGGCGAGCTCCAGACGATCGGCGCCACGACCCTCGACGAGTACCGCAAGTACCTCGAGCGCGACGCGGCGCTCGAGCGTCGCTTCCAGCAGATCAAGGTGGACGAGCCCTCGATCGCCGACACGGTGCAGATCCTCGAGGGCCTGCGCGAGCGCTACGAGGACCACCACAAGGTCGGGATCACCGACGACGCGCTCGGCGCCGCGGCCGAGCTCGCCGACCGGTACATCTCCGATCGGTTCCTCCCCGACAAGGCGATCGACCTGATCGACGAGGCGTCCTCGCGGATGCGGATCAAGTCGATGTCACAGCCGCCCGAGAACCGCGACCTCGACGAGGAGATCGAGGAGACGAGGCGGGCGAAGGAGGCCGCGATCGAGGCGCAGGAGTTCGAGAAG
>JBKPFS010000036.1:0-3935 GCA_046728935.1 Actinomycetota bacterium
GCTCTCTGCGGCCGCACGACCCGCCGGCGCAGGCCTCGGTGGATCGCCGCTCGCCGCCGCGCCGCCCTCTGCGGCGCCGTCGTGCTGAGGGTGGTCTGCTTGTCCAATTCGCTCCCTGGGCCCGACGCCGATCAACGCCTCACCCCCTCAACCTCAACACGGTAATCGACGCTTGGTGGCCTGCGTTTTACCTGATTGTGGGTAAAAAGCCAAGCGCGGCGGTCACGCGGGCGTCCGCGCCTAACCGTTTACGTTATCCCTTCTTCGTGGGGCAGGGTCACCTCTGGCCGTAGGCGGCCAGAAACGCGCGCACGCCGGCCTCCGCGTACCGGTCGAGCTCGGCTGCGGTGGGGATCGCGTCGTCTCCCAAGGGCATCGCCCGATTGATCGGGGCCGACGTGACCAACCAGTTGAAGTGTTTCGATCCGTTACCTCCGCCAAAGCCAGATGCGCCGCTCGGCGCTCCGGCGCGCCCGCGGACCGGTACACCGCCGAACGCACGAGCGGGTGGCGGAACGTCACGCTCTCTCCGAGATCCAGCAACCCGTCCGTCGCCTCAACTGCAGAGACATCAATCCCGAGTCGCTCGGATGCGCGCAGCAACAGCAGCGGATCGCCGATCGGCTCGGCTGCTGCGACGAGCAACAGGAGCCGCGCGTCTTCGGGGAGCGGCTGGAGTCGTCGGATGTAGCTCTCCTCGATCGGTCCGGAGAGCGCCTGCGCCCCCGGCATCCCGAACCCACCGCCCAGCTGGGTCGCTGTCAACCCTCGGGGCAACTCGAGCAACGCGAGCGGATTGCCCCGCGTCTCCGCGATGATCCGGTCGCGCACTCGCTCATCCAAAAGGGACGGCACCTCCGAGGCCAGCAGCGCGCGCGCGCGTCGCCGGCCGAGGACCTGAACGCTCAGGCCGTCCCGACATCCATGTCAGTCCTCCCATTCCCGGCCGGGGAGCCGGGTCGTGACCTCTTGGAGCAGCCAGCCGTTGCCATCCGGGTCGCTGAACTCCGCGAACGCGAAGTACGAGCGCCCTTCTTGCGACTCGAGGCCCGGCGGCCGCCTCTCATACACCTCGCTGACGTCGACGCCGCGGCTGATCAGATAGTCCCGGGCGGAGTCGATGTCTTTGACCGCGAGGATCAGCCTGTCCACGGAGCCCGGCTCAGCCGCCGTCAGGCCCTTGCCGAAGTGGATCGAGCACCCTGAGTGGGATGGCGTGAACTGCAGCGCCCGAAAGTCATCGCCGCCGGCCAGGTCGGCGTCCAGCCGCCATCCGAGGCTCTCATAGAAGCGCTTTGCCCGATCGACATCGGAGACGGGCAACGTCACGACCTCGAGGTTCATGTCCACGATCTCAACTCCTCTGCTCCTGCCTCTGGGCTGGCACTGGCATCAAGAACGGAGCCCTCGGTCTCGGCTAATCGTCTCCAAGCGTGATGCGGAGGATCGCAACACCCCCCGTCTGGCGAGTCTCCGCGGTCCACGACGCGAGCGCAGGGGGCGCCGCCGAGCCAGCCGGCGCCGCCGGCCTCGCAGACGAACATCCCGGGTGCTGCCTTCCTTCGCCGTCCTCGACCCAGACCGCCTGACCTTCGTTGGATCCGTAGGCGGCCTCGCTCATCGGATGAGACTAACCGCTGAGCGATCTACCCGCTGACCATCACTGGCGAAGGCTCGCTCCAGAATCGAAGCGGGCGCAGGCTTGGGAGGAATTGAGCAACACGGGAGCCCGCTCACAAAGCGGGCTCGCGTCAGTCGGGGCGGTCGGATTCGAACCGGCGACCTTTCGGGGCCCCCAGCCGAGGGGCAATCGGTGTCTATGCGTCCCGGAGCGTCCCCATCGTCCCCATCGACGGACGGCATGGACAAACGGGACGATGCATCGGGTACCAAGCGGTACCACGAGGATCGCGGGTGCGAAGCGGGGGCACGATTCGTCTGTCGCCACGACCGGTCGAGGGTCCGCGCGCATGGATGCACCCGGAGGTCGCGCTTAATCAGTACGGTTCGGCCATTACCGAGCTTGTGAACGACCACTCCCAGGAGTACCCGCCCGGGACGCCACCACTCCCAGAGGCGGAGGTCGCCCGGCTCATTGGCGAGGTCCCGGGCTGGGAGCGCGACGGCACCGGCGCCCTGACCCGCGAGTTCGCGTTCGACGACTTCGGCCGCGCGTTCGGACTCGTCGTGCGGGTCGCGCTATTGGCCGAGGCGGAAGCCCACCACCCGCGGATGGAGCTCGAGTGGGGACGTGCCGCCTTCACGACCTGGACGCACACCGCTGCGGGGCTCACCCGCAACGACTTCATCCTCGCCGCGAAGATCGACCAAATCGCCCGCGCCTAAGAGACCTCACCGTAGCGCTAGGCGCGCAGGCGCCCCTTACGGCGGCGCCGGTGCCGGGGTGTGGGCGACCACGACCAGCGGTGTCATGTGCGTGGGCTTACCGACTCCCGCCAGAGAGCCGTACCACTCCGTCTGGCCAAAGCGGGCACGCCTGAGCATCGAGCCGAGCTCGCCGACGCCGTAGACGCGCATGTCGTAGGCCCGCGCCGGGCCCCACCCGGCGTCGTCTCTCAGGCGCTGGGTTTCGTGCAGGAGGCCGCGCCTGAGATCGAAGCGGCGTTCGAGGCGCAGCGTTGCCCCGCCCGGCAGCGCGCGCTCCTCGTGAGCGACCAAGCGGGTCTCGAGCTCCTCGCGGTGAAGCGTCTCGATCACCAGCCGCCCGCCGGGGATGAGAACCCGGCGAAACTCGCGCAGCGCGCGCTGGTCCCCGTGGTCACCCAGGTACCCCAGCGCCGTGCCGAGGCTGAGGATGGCGTCGAACCGGCCGGTGCCGAACGGGAGGCTCGCGTAGCAGCCGCGCACGAACTGCGGCCAGCGCGCGCGCCCGGCCGATCGCCGCCCCGCCGCGAGTAAGAGCGTGGAGCGGTCGAAGGCGACCACGCGATAGCCGACGCGGGCGAGCGGGAGGGCGTGGCGGCCGTTGCCGCAGCCCGCGTCGAGGATGAGCGCGCGCGGCTTGCAGCCGACCAGCCGAGCCGCCGCGAGCGCCTCCTCGGTTGAGGCGGCGTCAGTTCTCTCGGCGCGCACCGTGCGCAGGTAGGCCGGATGGTCGAAGAAGCTGCCCTGTTCCGGCTCGCCGTCCAGCGCCGTCCGGTTGCCGACCTCACACCCGAGATCGCGGTCCGGTCGGTCGTCACCGAGGCGGCGGCCGGCCGGGGGCACGATGCGTCGGAGTTGGGACATCGTTCAGTCTTGAACGCCTGCTGTCCGCGCCAGCGTACGCCTTCGCCGGCGGGTTGTCGATCCGGCAGAAACCGGCCCGAGGTGTGCGAAGCTTGTGGCTGTGACCGAGCTCGCCAGGGCGCACTGTGAGGCCTGTGCGCCGGGCACCCCGCCGCTTCCAGAGGAGGAGGCGGCGGAGCTGTCGTCCGAGGTCCCCGACTGGGAGCGCGACGGAAACAGTTCCCTTCGCCGTGAGTTCTCGTTCCCGGACTTCCGGGAAGCGTTCGGCTTCGTTGCGCGGGCGGCGCTGATCGCCGAGGCGGAAGGCCACCATCCCGACATCGAGCTGGGTTGGGGCCGCGCGTCATTCGAGCTCACCACCCACGCCGCCACCGGCCTAACGCGAAACGACTTCGTACTCGCAGCGAAGATCGATCAGCTCGCGGGCGCCTGACGCGAGCGGCGCGCACGCCTCGCGTAGCCGGCGGATGCCGCGGGCCCGCCTCCCGACCGGGCCCTGACTGATGAATCGCGGCGGTCGGATTTGAATCGACGACCTTTCGGCCCCCAGCCTGAGCGATCGCTGTCCGCTTACGTCGTCTCAGGCACGCTCAGGCAGGGCAACGTATGCCAAGCGCGCGGAGCACGACGATGAAACGACTTCCACCGTAATCCGAAGGGCGCTCCGTCAGTACCTCGGGGTCGGC
>JBKPFS010000037.1:0-12970 GCA_046728935.1 Actinomycetota bacterium
TGCACGTCGGCCACGACCACGCAGCGGTCCCATTCTCGGCTGTCAAGCTCGGCCAGCCCCCGTTCGGCGATCGCGGCGAGCACCGGGCCTCCGGCCGGAGGCTCAGAGCCAACCCCCGGGGGGTCATACGACGCTACGTCCGCCCACTCTTCGAGCAGTGGACGGACCACCCAGTAAAGCTCGGTCATGCTGGGGACGAGGAGGAGCCGCGGACGGCCCATGGGAAGATCGTACGTCGCGCTCAACGAGCTGGCGCCTCGCCCTCACGTTCGTGTGAAGACGAGAGCGCGGCGACCGCTAAAGGCGCCTACCGGAATCGAACCGGTGTAAACGGCTTTGCAGGCCGCTGCGTAACCACTCCGCCAAGGCGCCGTGCCGAGCAAGCGTAGCGGCGCGGATAGGCTCGCAGGGTGTGTGAAACGACCCTGAAGCGCGTCGGCGACCTCGCTTATCGGGAGGCGCTTCCGGACGACGCGGCCGGCGATGAGGCCCCCGTTCTGTGCCTGCACGGATTCCCCGAGACGTCCTACATGTGGCGCCACGTGCTCTCCGCGCTGGCGGGCTCCGGGCGCCGTGGCGTGGCGCTCGACCTGCCCGCGTTTGGCGACTCGTCGCCCGACCCGCCCGGCACCTGGGCCCAGCACGTGGCGACGCTGGAGCGCTTCCACTCCCGCCTCGGGCTGGGGCCCGTGTGGCTCGTCGTCCACGACTGGGGCGGGCTGATCGGCCTGCGCTGGGCATGCGACCACCCCCGCTCGGTCGCTGGGCTGGTGATCTCCGACACCGGCTTCTTCGCCGACGGCCGCTGGCACGGGATGGCGAAGACGCTTCGCGAGAAAGGGCGGGGCGAGCAGGTGCTCGCGGCGCTCGACCGGCAGTCGTTCGGCCAGCTGCTGGCGAGCCTCTCGCCCGGGTTCGACGAGAGCGCTGCGGACGAGTACTGGCGCGTGTTCGAGACCGACGAGGGGCGTGAGGCCGTGCTGAGCTTCTACCGCACCTGCCACTTCTCGGAGCTGGCGCCGTACGAGGGCAAGCTCGGTGAGCTCGGCGTGCCGACGCTGCTCCTGTGGGGCGAGAACGACGAGTTCGCCCCGCTCGGCGGCGCGTACCGGTTCCGCAAGCAGATCCCCGGAGCCGAGCTGGTCGTGGTCGAGGGCGCCGGTCACTTCGTCTACGCGGACGAGCCCGAGCGCTGCGCGCGCGAGATCCTCGCCTTCCTGGAGCGGAACGCGAAGGGCAGTGAGGCCGTTCAGCGGCGGTAGAGCCGTGCCGTCAGCGCGACGACGAGGCGGTGTGCGCGCTGATCACCTCGTGTAAAGCCTGTGGACGGGGTTGACCTCCGGCTCGATCGCCGACGGTGGCTCCTGCCCCGATACCTCCCGGATCGCCGGCAGCAGCTTTTCCTCACGGAAGCGGTGGAAGGGGTCGTCCGCATCCCACACCGTGATCACGCGCCATCCCCCTTCGACTGGGCCGGCGATGTGAAGCTCGCACCCGTCGGGAAGCTGGCCGGCGGACATCACGCGCTCCGTTACGGCGTCGTACTGCTCGGCGTTGAAGGGTGCAACGGCGGTCACCACTACTGACATCACGCTCCCTCTCGGTTGTGGGCGCGGCGCACAATAGTCCACCCATCCCCAACCGCCGTAGCGAGGCGATTAGTCGCGCCGCCGGCCCGGGTCTTAACGACATGTGCATCGATGGCGCCGGCGGAGCCGGCGCGGAAAGGAGACGATATGGGACAGTCGGTAGTGCACTTTGAGGTGATCGGCAAGGATCCGGACAAGCTGCGGAGTTACTACGGCGACCTCTTCGGGTGGGCGTTCGACGCGGACAACCCCATGAACTACGGGGTCGTCGATCGCGAGGCCAACCTCAATCCCGACGGCATCGGCATCGGTGGCGGGGTCGGAGGCGGCATGGAGGGCTACGACGGACACGTCACGTTCTATGTCGAGGTGCCCGATGTCGAGGCCGCGCTCGCCAAGGCGGAGAGCCTGGGCGGAACGCGGGTGATTGGCCCGGACGCGGTCCCGGGGACCGACGTCGTGCTCGGCCAGTTCACGGATCCCGAGGGCCACCTGATCGGCCTCACCCAGGCCGCGCCGTAGGCGGCCGTGGCGGCGAGGGCCCCGCGCCGGCGGGGCCTTCGCCTATCTTCGAGTCCATGGAGCTCGTGTCCTATGGCGACGGCGATCTCGCCCTGACCGAGGCACTCGAGTGCGACCCGGCGATGATGAGCGAGCTCGGCGGGCCGGTCCCCAGGGAGAGCATCCCCGAGGTCCACCGCCGCAGAGTCGAGGCCGTGAAGAACGGCGGCTGGTGGTTCAAGATCGTCCCGGAGCCGAACGGCCCGCCGGCGGGGACTATCGGGATCTGGGAGAACGAGTGGGACGGCGCCCCGATCGACGAGATCGGCTGGATGGTTCTCCCCGAGTTCCAGGGCCGCGGGATCGCCACCCAGGCGCTCGAGATGGTGCTCGCGCGGGCGCGCTCGGACCCTCGCTATACCGAGGTGCACGCTTTCCCGGGCGTCACGAACGCGCCCTCGAACGCGCTCTGCCGACGGTTTGGATTCGACTGGGTCGAGGAGCGTGAGGTTCGCTTCCGGGACCGGACCCTACGCTGCAATCACTGGCGGCTGGACGTCTCGGCTCACGCCTTCTCCGCGAGCAGCGAGACGCTCTCCACGCCGTAGGTCCCGCACGCCTCCTGGGCCCGGTCGGAGACGAAGTGGTAGTCGTTCTTGCGCACCTCGCGCACCCGGAGGCCGCTCGACTCGATCGCCGCGACGTAGCTCGAGCGCGGGATCGCGCCACCGACGCAGGCGGCCCAGAGGTCGACGTTTCGCCTCGTTTGCTCCTTGAGCGGCCGGGCGCTGACGATGTCCGCGAGGGCCAAGCGGCCACCCGGCCGCAGCACCCGGGCGGCCTCCGCGAAGACGACGTTCTTCACCAGGGAGAGGTTGATGACGCCGTTGGAGATCACGGCGTCGAAGCTCTCGTCCTCGAACGGCAGCTTTTCGATCCGCGCCTGCTCGAACTCGACCTGGGTGAAGCCGTGCTCGTCGCGCAGGCTGCGCGCCTTTTCGATCTGCTCGTCGGTGAAATCGACGCCGACCACGCGACCCGCATCGCCGACGAGGATCGCTGCGCAGAACGCATCGCTGCCCGACCCCGAGCCGAGATCGAGCACGGCTTCGCCCGGCTTAAGCCCGGCGAGGTCGAGATGGTGGCCGACGCCGGCGAACGACGCCAGCGCCGCGGCGGGAACCCGGTCGAGCACGTCCGGCGGATAGCCGAGATGCTCGGCCAGCGGTCGACCGACCTCGAAGTGGAGCTCTGCCTCCTCCTCCCGCGCGACCTGGCGGTACATCTCCTTGACCGCGACCTCCAGTTGCTCGGCATCAACCAGCCCGCTCGCGTCGGCCTGCGAGAGGTCCTGCGCCGAAGACATGATGCGAGACGTTACTAGCCAGGGCGCCGCTCAGCCTTCGAGCTCGTCCAGGCGCCGCTCGAGGAAGCGCCGTTCGGGGTCCGAGGGAACGAGCTCGAGCGCGCGCCGGTACGCAGCGCATGCCTCGTCCGGACGGTTCAGCCGGCGCAGGAGCTCGGCCCGGGTGGAGTGCAGGTAGTGGTAGCTCTCGAGGTCGAGCTGGTCGACCAGCGCGAGCGCGGACTCCGCGTCGCCCGCCTCCGCGATCGCGGCGGCCCTGTTCAGCTCGACCACCGGAGATCCGGTGCGGCGCGCGAGCTCCCCGTAGAGCGCCGCGATCTCCTCCCAGTCCGGAGGGTCCGCGGTGTGAAGGAGGGCGATCGCGCCCTGGAGGACGTAGGAGCCACGCCCCCCGAGCGCCATCGCGCGATCCAGGCTGGCGCGAGCCTGGGCGATCTGCTGGTGGTCCCAGAGCGAACGATCCTGGTCGCGGAGCAACACGACCTCCTCGTTGGCGAAGCGCGCCTCTCGCCGCGCGTCGTTCACGAGCATCAGCGCGAGGAGCGCGTGGACCTCGGGCTCGTCGGGCATCAGCTCGGCGAGCCCGCGGCCGAGCCGGATTGCCTCGTCGGCGAGGTCCCCGCGGCCGCCGTAGCCCTCGTTGAAGATCAGGTAGACGACGGCGAGCACCGCCGAGAGCCGGTCCGGGAGCTGGTGGGCGGGCGGCACCCGGAACGGGATCCCGGCGGCCTTGATCTTCCGCTTCGCCCGCACCAGGCGCTTCGCCATGGTCGGCTGCGGCACGAGGAACACGCGCGCGATCTCCTCCGTCGTCAGCCCGCCCAGCGTTCGCAGCGTCAGCGCAACCTGGGCGTCCAGCGCGAGGGCGGGATGGCAGCAGGTGAAGACGAGCTCGAGCCGCTCGTCCGGGATTGCAGCGTCGTCAACCACCTCGTCCTCTGTGGCCTCCGGCGCGTCCAGGAGCCGGACCTTTGCCGCGAGCGTGCGATCTCTGCGGATCCGGTCGATCGCGCGGTTGCGGGCCGTGGTCACGAGCCAAGCGCGCGGGTTGTCCGGGGTGCCTTCCCGCGGCCAGCGCTCGGCGGCGATCGCGAAGGCCTCCTGGGCGGCTTCCTCGGCGAGGTCGAAGTCGCCGAGGAAGCCGATCAGGGAGGCCAGGACCCGGCCCCACTCGTCGCGGAAGACCTGGTCGAGGATCGCTCTACCCCAGGAGCGGGCGCACCTCGATCGCGCCGCCCATGCGCGCCGCCGGAATGCGCGACGCGAGCTCGATCGCGGCGTCGAGGTCGTCCGCCTCGAAGGTCAGGAAGCCGGCCAGCGCCTCCTTTACGGAGACGAACGGACCGTCGGTCGTGAGCGTCTCGCCGTTCTCGACCCGCACGGTCGTCGCCATCTCAGGGGAGTCGAGCTGGAGCCCCGGCGTCACGCCGGGGGTCTGCGTAACCGCCTGGTAGTCGGCGTAGACGGCCTTCTGCTCGTCGTCCGACAGGCGCGCCCACGCTTCGGGGTCGCGTGGCGTCGGGGCGTCGCCCTGGTGGATCAGCAGCAGGTACTTCATCGGTTCCTCCTTTCGGGAATGGTCGCCCCTTAGACGAACGGAGGACTCAGAAATGGACACCCCCGCGCAAGGCCCTCACGCCGGCGAGGGTAACGGCAGGGCGACTGTTAGACGCACCTCTCCCCCGGTCCTCCCGGGCACTCCGTCGGTGTGAGAATCTTCGATGGACCGTTCAACGCGAGGAGGAGACGCATGCGCAAGGTAGGCGTGGGGGTCTTGGCGGCGCTCAGCACCACTGTGCTGGCAGCAGGGCTTTCAACCGCCGTCGCTGGAGCCGCGGGGACGACGTGCGCGGGCACGCTGGACTCGGGCGAGTACCACAAGCTGGTCGTGCCCGCAGGCGCTACTTGCGACGGGACCGCGGCAAACATCGACGTCACTGGTGGGGTCCGAGTCGGCGAGGGTGCGACCTTCATCCTCGGGAGCGAGGAGCTGGGAGCCGACACCGGCACGATCCGGGGCGGAATCCGTGCCAGCTCGCCCGCCTCCCTACAGGTGCACTTCGCTCACGTCAGCGGCGGTGTGAGCATGCTCGGCGGAAATGGCTTCTTCTCGACGATCGAGGACAGCGACATCCACGGTGGCGCGACGATCGACAGCTACACCGGGTTCTGGCTCGGCTTCATCCGCAACACGGTTCACGGCAGCGTGAACCTGAGCAACAACGTCATGGACGACTCGGACGCGAACGAGTACGTCACGAACACGATCTTCGGCAACCTCGTCTGCCACAACGACTTGCCCGCTCCTCAGGTGGGCGATTCGCAGGGCCAGCCAAACGTGGTGACGGGGCAGAAGGTCGATCAGTGCGCCGGTCTGTGACTCTTTGATCGGCGCCTCGCGTCGGTAGCCCTACGAGGCACGGGAGCAACGACGCCCCACCGGGCCCGGCGCAGCGCGGCCGGGGGGAGCCCGCTCGCTTGCTTTACCCGGCGTGAGAAGTGATGCGCGGTCCTGAAGCCACACCGCTCGGCGATTGCGGAGATCGAGAGCCCGGTGTGGGCAAGAAGGTCGATGCCGAGCGCGACCCGACGCTGCCAGAGATAGGCCTTGGGGGTGATGCCGAGCTCGGCACGGAAGCTGCGGATCAGGTGCGCGGGCGTGACGTGCGCGGCGGCGGCGATCCGATCCAGATCGAGCGTAGGGTCGTGCAGGTTGGCGTGGATGAATCGCTGCGCGTCGTCGACGGGCCGCGCGCGCTCGGGCCGCCGGCGTTCGGCCTCTCCGATGTAGCGCCACAGGGCGGCGGAGGCGAGGTTCGCGAGGAGCGATGGCGCGGTCGCAAGCGCAGAGCCGGCCGCCGCGACCGCCTCGCGCACGAGCGCCTCGAGCGCCGGGGAGAGCGCGAGCGTGGCGGGAAGTCCGTCGAGGCGATCGGCGAGAGCGGCCGGCAGTTCGGGGACGTGGGCCTGCACCCACGAGTGGCGGGTGGCGACGTCGGGGTCGAACGCGAAGCGCTCGCGGTGGCCGGGGAGCAGCAGCCCGACCTGCCCGGCGGCGAGCTCGCGCGGCGAGTCGTCGACCCACACGCGGGCGGACCCGGCGTGGACGAGGACGAGCTGGAGATCGCGCTGGTTTCGCGGCCCCAGCGTCGCGCCGGGCGGATAGGTGACCGTCCCGATGCTGACCCAGGTCGGCCTGAGCTCGGCGGTGACATCAATTTCGGACAAAAGAACGCGAACTCCAGCCGTTGAGAGCCGCAAGTTTCAGAGGTAGCGTGGCGACGATGATGTCAACCAGCGCCCCAAGCGCGCCGCCAGCCCGGGCGCGCAGCTACGCGGTCACGGTGGACGAGTACGTCCGCTTTCGCGCCGAGGGCTTTCTGGTCGTCCGCGGCCTCGTGGCGGCAAGCGAGGTTGAGGAGCTCCTGCGCCACGTCGACGACCTGATGGCGGGCCGCGTCGACGTGCCGGACGCACCCGCGTTCGGCGACGACAACAAGACCGCCGAGAGCCGCCTCGATCAGCTGCTTCGCATCCACATGCTGCACCGGCAGCTGGAGATCCACGAGCGCTTCCTGCTCCATCCGCGCATCCTCGACGTCGTGCAGGCGCTCGTCGGCCCCGATGTGTTGGCCCTGCAGACGATGCTGTTCGTCAAGCGGCCGGGATCGGGAGGCCAGGGCTACCACCAGGACTCCTTCCACATCATCACCCAGCCCGACACGCTGATCGGGGCCTGGCTGGCCCTCGATCGCGCCGACGAGGAGAACGGCTGCGTGCGGATCACGGCCGGCTCCCAGCACGAGCCCGTCTACCCGGACGTCGACGAGCTCGCCGGCCACGGCGGCGATCGTTCGCTCGCCGACATTCCGGCGATCGCCGGCGCCGACGACCCGGACGAGCGCCGCAACGAGCTGGCGGCTGTCGCGGCCAAGTACGAAGGACGGGAGGTCGCGGCGGTGCTCGAACCGGGCGACGTCGTCTTCTTCGGCGGCCGTGTGCTTCACCGCTCGCACGCCAATCGCAGTCCCACCCGCTCGCGCCGCTCCTTCGTCGCCCACTACTGCAACGCCCGCTCCTCCGTTCCCTGGGACGACGAGCCCCTGCGCGGCGAGGAGATGGCCAACGCTCGCCACATCCTCGCCGGCGGCCAGTCGCATCTGCCATACGCCCAGCCCAGGTTCGGCACCCCCTGCGCGGCCAACGGTCAAAGCGCCTGAGGACGGAGCGTCAGGCGGCTTTCTCGTCGGCCTCGGCCGCGACCTGGGAGTAGGCCTCGTAGGCCCCGCTTCGCTTCCAGATCGAAACACTTTTGCCGCGGGCTCCGCGTCCGCGCATCACGGCGCGGACCAGGCGCCGAATGCGACAAGTTGTGCCTGGCCAACGAGCATGATCCGGGTTAGGGTGGGTCGACCGGCGCAATTACCGAAAGGGGTAGTCCGACTTCGATGCGATCAAGGCGAAGGCGGTTAGCTGAGCCTACTTGCGAGTACTGCAACTGAACGTCCGGTCCCCCAGTGACCGGACCCGTCCAACCAACGCCGACGGGGAGGAAACGGGCACAGACAGGCTCGCGTATAGCGGCCATGGCGACGCAGAATCGAAAGGAGCGGCGCTTAGCCCGAGTGTTGCCGGCGGTCGGGTGGCTGCCTCGCTACGAGCGTCGGTGGGTGCGCGGCGACTTAGCGGCGGGCATCGCTGTCACAGCCTTGGTAGTGCCCAAGAACCTCGGGTACGCGGACATCGCCGGCGTGCCGGTGCAAAACGGGCTGTACGCGGCGGCTGCCGGCGGAATCATCTACGCGCTCTTCTGCACGTCCCGGCACATCTCGACGGGGCCGAGCTCGTCGCTTGCGACCGTCGCGGGAGGCGCGGTGGTCGTGACCGGCCTGGGCGGAGAGCAGGCGGCACAGCTCGTTGCGGCCGTCGCGCTGGCGACCGGCCTGCTTTTCCTTCTGCTCGCGCTCTTGCGGATGGGGTGGATCGCCCAGTTCCTGTCGAGAGCGGTGATTACAGGGTTCCTGGCGGGAGCCGCCCTGGACGTGGTCGTCGGAGAGCTGCCCAAGCTCACCGGCACGTCCGCAGAGGGCGAGAGCGCCTGGCGTGAGTTCGCGACCTGGCTGGGGTCGCTTGGTGACTTGCAGTCGACAACACTCCTCGTCGGCCTGGCCGCCCTCGTGGTGATCCTCGGCCTGCGACGGCTGAGGCCGGCGGTCCCCGGCGCGCTCGTGCTCGTGGTAGGAGGGCTTCTCGCCTCCTACCTGTTCGACCTCGGTGCGCATGGCGTGGAGCTGGTCGGCGACGTGCCGCGGGGGCTCCCTGTGCCCGAGCTGCCCGATTTTGACCTCGTCCAACAGCACTACGCGACCGTCGGTATTGCGGCCGTCGCATTACTGCTGATCGGGTTCTCTCAGACCGCGGGCGATGCGAGGGCCTTCGCCGCGCGACATCGCTATCGCGTCGACGTGAATCAGGAGTCCGTGGCTCAGGGGATGGCCAACGTGGGCGCGGGACTGGTTCAGGGAATGCCCGTAACGACCAGCCTCTCGGCCAGTTCGCTGAACGAGTCGGCGGGCGCGCGGACGCAGGTCGCTTCGCTGGCGACCGGGGGACTCGTGCTCGCGACCCTGATCGTGCTCGCTCCGCTGTTCTCGGAGCTCCCGAAGGCCGTCCTTGGAGCGGTGATCATCGACGCGGTCGTGTTCGGGATGATCGATGTTCCTGAATTGCGCCGTCTTCACCGGGTGACGCGATTTGACTTCTGGGTCGCCGTGGCGGCAATCCTCGGCGTGCTCTCGGCGGGAGTCCTCGCAGGCGTGGTGATCGGAGTCGTCCTGTCGCTCGCTTGGCTCGTCTACGTCGCGACGAGGCCGCCGATGCCGTTGCTGGGCCGCCAAGCCGGGACCCAGGTCTTCCGTGACCTCGACGAAAACCCCGATGACGAGACGTTCCCAGGTATCGCCGTCCTGCGCCTCGACGGCGGTCTGTTCTTCGCTACCGCCGAGGCGCTGGAGGATCGCGTCCGCGGGCTCGCCGAGGACGGCGGTCGTAGCCGTGCACTCGTGCTCGATCTCGAGGGCGTCAACTTCATCGACTCCCAGGGCGCAGCGAAGGTGACCGAGATTCACCGACTCACGGAAGCCGACGGCATTACGCTGCGTCTGGCCCGGGTGAAACCGCAGGTTCTCGCGGTGCTCCAAGCCGACGGAATCATCGACCGCATCGGCGCCGACCACATCCACGGCAACGTCCACCGCGCGGTCGAAGCCCAGCTGGCCGAGGTTGAGGAGCGGTAGACGTGGAGCCGACGCGCCCCTGGCCCTTGTTCAGCCGGCGCCGGTGAACAGGCGCAGCCGCCGTGCGCGCCTTCGCTCGTTACTGGCCGCGCCTGGGATCAGCTCGCTCGAGCGATCACTGCCGTCGCGCTCTCGTCGTCACCGAAAAGACGGACGAGGTCGACCTCAGCCCAGCTGCCCAAACCACCCGCCAACGGGCTGGGTCGGATTGAACGGGTCACGGTGCGGATTCGGCGCTGCGGCTACGAAAAGAGCGCCCCCGCCGCGATCTGACGCGAATTGGCGGGGACGCTCAACAGAAGCGGCTGATGGGAGCGAAATCCCCGCCATCTGGCTTCGGCATGCGGTCATCGGGCACGTCGCTACCAGCCCAGCTACCGGTTTCTGGCCCCGCGCGGCCAAGCGCAACTACGAGGCGTGGAACCGGGGCGATCGAGTGGCTGCTCGACCGCATCACTCCCCGGGCTATGAGTTTCGAACGGCGCAGCTTCTCCCCTCGATACGGAGGCGGTCTACCCGGGGCCCTGGGAGGCCCTCCTCATCGAGATCGAGCGCATCGAGCCGATCGGAGACGATCGGGTACTCGCGCTGCTCCGGTTCCATGGGCGGGGCCGGGACGGGATCGAGGTGACGCTGACGTACGCGAACCTGCTCACGATCGAGAACGGGATGGCGAGCCTGAATATTGGCTTCCCCGACTGGCACTCGGGACTCGAGGCCGTCGGACTGCGGGAGCAACGGCTTACCGCACCCCCGTGGGCTCGGCTTGATCAGACCTGGGGCGAGGTTGACTGCTCTCTCTTCGGCGGTAGGATCGCCATGTTCAAGGACGAACGGCCAGGGGAGGGTCCGGCACGAGGTCCCCGGGTCGGCGAGAGAGGAGCCGAAATGAGTAGGAAGCGAGGAGCCGCTGGGGCGGCTGCGCTGGTCGCTGTTCTCCTGATCAGCGTAAACGTGCTGCCGTCGGCGGCCCAGGAGCCGCCAGCACCCATCGCCACCGAGTTCTTGTCAGGGCGCGCCGTGTTCACCGACGACGTCGACCTCAAGCTCAAGAACAAGCTGGATGGCGAGGCGACCCAGGTCGTGAACGTCAAGGACCCTTCGCGCACAGTCGTGGCAAGGATCACCGTGCAGCCGGGAGCACAGTTTCCCTGGCACACGCATCCCGGCCCAGTGATCGTCAACGTCACGGAGGGTGACCTGGTCTACGTCGCGGCCGACGACTGCGTGGAGCGTGACTACCCGGCGGGAACCGCCTTTATCGACCCCGGTCGGGGCCACGTCCACACCGCCTTCAACCCCACCGACGAGGCGACGGTTCTGGTGGCCACGTTCTTCGAAGCACCCGAAGCGGGGCCGCTGCTCACCCCTGTGGAGGCGCCAACGGACTGTCCCGTCTAAGGCCAGCGGCGCGGACTCATTCGATGAGAGGGCGGGTCGGGCCGCCCTCTCTCGTCCAGGCCACTCGAGCAGCGGCGCGAGGGCGGCTGATGTGAGCGAAGCCTCCGCCATTGGCTTGTTCATCCGGACCGTCGGCACGCTGCTACGGGGGGAGCTACCAGTTTCTGGAGCGTGGACGCTAACTCGACCGGCAGCAGGCGCCTCCCCCGCTGGACCGATCGGTCTGACCGAACAGCTCTACTCCGCTCCCGGCTGGTCGGCCTCGACAGCGGCCTTCTCCGGCTTGACCCGCGTTCCGCTCGTCGGCGGCGGGACGAGGAGCGCGAGCAGCTCTGCCATCGACCGCTCCACGCCGGTGGTCAGGATGTCGACGTCGCTCGAACTGTCGTAGTCGCCGGTGACGCCGAAGTAGAGGCCGCCGTCGTAGGAAAAGATCGCGATCGAGATTCGCACCTGGCCGATCACGGGAACGAACGGGAAGGATTCGAGCAGTCTTCGTCCGAGCGTGTGTAAAGGCTGCTGTGGTCCCGGCACGTTCGTGACGCCGGTCTGCACGCCAAGCGACGGAGAGCGTGCGGCGAGGCGGGCGCCGAGCGCCAGCAAAAGCGGCGGGGCAAAACCCGAAAGCGAGGTGAGCGCGTCGCCGGCGACCGCCTGCTTTGACTGCTTGAGGCCGTCCATCTGCACGCGCACCGCTTCGAGACGCGCCGCCGGGTCGGCGACAGCGATCGGCAGCTCGGCGAACATCGCGGAGACGCGATTGTTGTAAACGCCCCGCTCGCCGGGTCTACGGACCGAGACGGGGACGAGGGCGCGGATCGTCCGATTGGCGACGCGCTCGCCACGAGCCTCGAGCAGGTCACGTAGCCCACCGGAGACGATCGTCAGCACGACGTCGTTGACGGTCCCGCCGAGCGCTCCCCGCACCGATTTGACGTCGCTGAGACGCACATGGGCCCAGCTCCAGGTGCGATGCGGTCCGACCGGACCGGTCAGCGAGGAGGCGCCGAGCGGGCGCATCACCCCGGCGGCCGAGGTCATTCCACGAAGCAGATCGCGTGCCTGGCCGAGCGACGCGCGCGGCGCCCGCGTCGCCGCGCGCAGGCTGCGTAGCTGCTCGGACGGATTGAGGGTGCGGTGCGTGAGGGTGCGCAGCACGAGCTCAGCTCCGTTCGGCTCCGGGGCCGGCTCCCATGCCCCAGCGGTTGCCGGCGCGCCATCGGCCTCGAAGATGACCGACATCAGATCGGTGGCAGAAACGCCGTCGACCATGCAGTGATGGACCTTCGAGAGCAGCGCCCAGCGACTCTCGCCCAGTCCCTCGACCATCCAGATCTCCCAGAGCGGCTTGTTGCGGTCGAGGTGCTGGGCGAAGATGCGCGCGGCCGTGCGGCGGAGCTGCGCGTTGCTGCCCGGGGCCGGGAGGGCGGTGTGGCGCAGGTGGTAGGAGAGGTTGAAATGGGGATCGTCCACCCACACCGGGCGGCCCAGGCCGAGGGGTACGAAGCGAACCTTCTGGCGGTAGCGCGGGACGAGGCCCAGCTTGCCCGCCACCATCTCCTCGAGCCGCTCGAACGGTGGCGCCGGTCCCTCGAAGATGCTCACGCCGCCGATATGCATCGGGTTCGTCGGACCCTCGATATGCAAGAACGACGCGTCCATCGGGCTCATCCAGTCCATCGATCTCCCTCCTGATCGAGGATCGTCGCGAGCACACGGTAGACCCGGGTGTTCACCGACATGCCGACGTGGCTCGACTCGACCTCGATGTGCTCGGCGGACCGGTCCAGGCACGCCTCCCAGGAGACGATTCCGTC
>JBKPFS010000038.1:0-46042 GCA_046728935.1 Actinomycetota bacterium
GTCTCGACCGCGAGCACCGCCTCGAGGGAGGCGATCGCGACCGCCAGCTGGTCGCGGTCCGGCTCGCGGGTGGTGAGGTTCTGGAGCATCAGGCCGGGCCACATCAACGCCCGCACGAGGCGCCTGCGGCGATGCTTGCCCATCCACTTGATGGCCTCGTAGGAGAGGCCGGCGATCAGCGGGATGCCGAGGATCCGGGAGAGCACGAGCCAGTACCAGGCGGGCAGGCCGATGGGAGCGAAGACGAAGATCGCCAGCACCATCACGATCAGCAGGAAGCTGGTCCCGCAGCGGGGATGCAGGCGCGAGTAGAGCTCCGCGCGGGCGGGCGTCAGGCGGTCGCCCGCCTCGTAGCACGAGATCGTCTTGTGCTCGGCGCCGTGGTACTCGAACACCCGACGCAGGTCCGGCAGGCGGCTGATGGCGACGATGTAGCCGATGAAGATCGCGGTCCTGAGCACCCCCTCGACCAGCCAGAAGAGCAGCGCCGAGCCGAGCCAGTCCTTGATCAGGCTGGTTGCCCCGACCGGCACGACGAAGAAGAGCCCGATCGCCACCACCAGCGAAAGGGCGATCGTCAACGTCCAGGTCAGGCCGCCGATCGGCTCCGGCTTCGAGCCGTCCTCCTCCTCTTCGAGCTGGGCGTTTGCGGAGATCGCCAGCGCCCGGAACCCGATCCGAAGCGACTCCACGAGCGCGACGACGCCCCGGATCACCGGCACGCGAAGCACCCGGTGGCGCTTCGCCCAGGAGACGAGCGGCTCGGAGGTGACCTCCACCTTGCCGTCCGGCTTGCGGACCGCGACCGCCCAGGTCGAGACCCCGCGCATCATCACCCCCTCGAGCACGGCCTGACCCCCGACCGGAGCGTCGCGAGCCGCGACGGGCATGCCGTCGGGCATGGGGGCCCCGTCGAGCTGGGGCCGGCCGTCGACGCTCAGCGCGCCTGCCTCGGTGCCGCTCGGGCGGGGCACGCGCTCAGGCGCGCTTCGACCGGGCAGCCCTGCGCTTGAACCGCTCGACCCGTCCGCCGGTGTCGACCAGCTTCTGCTTGCCGGTGTAGAAGGGGTGGCACGCAGAGCAGATCTCGACGTGCAGCTCTGGCTTCGTCGAGCGCGTGTAGAACTCGTTCCCGCACGAGCAGCGCACGTGCGCGAGCACGTACTCGGGATGGATACCGGCCTTCATCGTCGACCGATGATAGCGGCGGGCCCAGGGCCTGCCCTAGGGCGCCGAGCAGGACTGTTAGAACGTACGCCCTACTCTGGATCCCGCCTCGGAGAGGAGCAACCGATGACCACCACCCCCGCAGACGCGAGCGCCGCGGAGGCGTTCGTGGAGGAGTTCATCGAGGGCTGGCGCCGGCCGGCGAGCGCCGACGCGTTCGCCGACCACTTCGGCCGGGTCTGTGCCCCCGACGTGAGGATGATCCAGCCGGGGATGCCGACCCTCGTCGGGGTCGAGGCGTTTCGCGAGCGGTTCGCCCGCCCGATCTTCGAGCTGATCCCCGATTTCCACGCGATCGTCCACGACTGGGCGGCCAGTGGCGACGTGGTGTTCATCTCCTTCACGCTCGAGGGCACGCTCGGGGGCAAGCCCGTGCGCTGGCCGAGCGTCGACCGCATCGTGCTTCGCGACGGGCTCCTCGTCGAGCGACGCGCCTACTTCGACCCGACTCCGCTCTTGCGCGCCGTCGCCACCCGCCCGCGGACCTGGCCGCGGTTCATTCGCCTTCAGGCCCGGCAACTGCTAGGACGCTCCCGGAGGTAGCGGCACTTGAGCGCAGACCAACGGACCGTCGAGCTGGCCCAGGGGGCGATCCGCTACCGGGACCTCGGCCAGGGTGAGCCGATCGTGTTCGTGCACGGCCTCCTCGTCGACGGGCGTTTGTGGGACGGCGTCGCCGCGCCGCTGTCCGAGCGCTTTCGCTGCGTCGTCCCCGACCTGCCGCTCGGCTCACATCGCGTCGCCATGCGCGCCGACGCGGACCTCTCGCCCCCGGGCCTCGCGCGCATCGTCCACGATCTCCTCGCCGCGCTCGACCTCGACCGCGTGACCCTCGTCGGCAACGACACGGGGGGCGCGATCTCCCAGCTCGTCGCGGCCCACCACGGGGAGCGACTCGCGCGGCTGGTACTGACGCCCTGCGACGCGTACGAGAACTTCCTGCCGCCCTTCTTCCGCCCGCTGCAGTGGGCGGCGCGGGTGCCGGGGCTCTGGGGCGTGCTCATCCAGCTGTTCCGGCTCGGGCCGCTGCAGCGCAGCGCGTTGGGGTTCGGCCAGCTCACCAAGCGCCGGCCGCTTGACGCGGAGCTCCTCGACGACTGGCTTCGCGCAGGGATCGAGGATCCCGGCGTTCGCCGCGACGTGGTCAAGGTGCTGCGCGGGATCCACAAGCGCTACACGCTCGAGGCGGCGGAGCGCCTGCGGACGCTCGACCGCCCAACGCTCCTCGCGTGGGCGCCGGAGGATCGCTTCTTCAAGCTCCGCTACGCGGAGCGCCTCGCGGACGAAATCCCGAACGCGCGACTGGAGACCGTCGCCGACTCGCGGACGTTAATGCCGCTCGACCAGCCCGACCGCCTCGCCGAGCTGATCGAGGCCTTCATCCTCGAGACCTCGGCGCCCGGCGGAGCCTAGGTCTCCTGGTACAGCGGTCCGTCGCCGCCCTCCGGCATGGTGAGGCGACCGCCCTTGGCGTTGATCGCCCCGCACTGGATGCAGTTCGACGGCGTGACGTGCACGTCGACCACGTCGGCGCCGTTCGAGGGCTGGTCCTCGGGGATCTCGTAGACCTGGGCCGGGCACAGGTGGACCCAGGTCTCCGCGAGGGTTCGGGGGACGTGCTGCTGGACCCGAACGTGGTTGGGCGCGTCGTCGCGCGTGGCGTTCCCCGAGAGGAAGACCGAGTCGAGCTTGTTGAAGGTGAGCTCGTTGTCGGGTTCCGGGTAGCGCTCCGCCGCCCCGCCGTTGCGCATCTCGATCTCGGTGTCCGGCTCGTGCTCCCACTTGCCGCCGGGGAACGCGCCCTGCGTGATCGTCATCGCGCTCGCGACCGCCCCGCCCACGAAGAAGCCCTTCGAGAACGGCTGGCGCATGTTCCGCGAGCGGAACAGGTCGGCGTCGATGACCGATGCTCGAACCCGCTCGTCGTAGCCCGACAGGTCGACCTCGTCGCGCCGCAGCGCCTCGACGATCGCCTCCGCCCCGTACATGCCGGCGTAGATCGCGTAGTGGATCCCCTTCAGCTCGGGCACGTTGACCATGCTCGCCGCGTCCCCGGCGATCGCCATGCCGGGCACCGAGACTGTGCGCGGCATCGACCAGTATCCGCCGGACGGGATCGTCTTCGCTCCCCAGGCGACGCGCTTCCCACCCTCGAGCAGCTTGCGCACGAAGGGGTGCGTCTTCAGCTCTTGGAGCAGGTCGTGACACGACAGCGTCGAGTCGCTGTAGTCGAGCCCGATCACCAGCCCGATCGTCAGCTTGTCCTCGCCCATCGGGTAGATGAAGCTGCCGCCGAACTCGTTCCACTTCGGCGCTTTGCGAAGCGGCCAGCCCATCGTGTGGATCACCTTGTCGAGCGGCTTGGGGACCTCCCAGACCTCCTTCACTCCCAGTTCCCAGCGGACCGGGAGCGTGCCGTGGAGGTCGAAGTAGTAAATCGCGGCCTGGGTCAGGTGCCCGAGCGTCCCCTCGGCGAGCACGGTCGCCCGCGCAGTCACGTCGGAGCCGGGCTCGAAGTTCGAAAGCGGCTCGCCGTCCTTCCCGCGTCCACGGTCACCCGAGCGGATGCCGCGAACGATCCGGTCCGAGACCAACAGCTTGTCCGCGACCGTCTCCGTCAGGATGTAGGCGCCCTTCTCCTCCGCCTTCTCGGCCAGGAACCGGGACAGCTTCGAGACCGAGATCACGTAGTTCCCGTGGTTGCGGAAGTTGGGCGGCATCGGCACCAGAGGCAGCGCCGCCCGCTTGGTGAGCAGGTAGACCGCCTCCTTGGTCACCTCCTGGTAGGCGAATGGCCACTCGTCGGGGGCGATGTCGGGGAACAGCTCGCGCATCGCCTCCGGGCGCAGGTTCGCGCCGGAGAGGTTGTGCGCGCCGCAAACCTTCCCCTTCTCGATCACCGCCACGGGCACCTCGCCGAGGCTCTCCATCAGCTCGGGCTCGCCGGCCAGCAGATCCAGCAGCCGGTTGGCGCAAGCGAGGCCGGCGGGGCCGCCGCCGACGATCGCGACTCCGACCTCGATCCGCTCGTCCTCCGGATCCGTCGGTTCGGCGATGAAGTCCGCCTCGTCGACGGGAGGCGGGAACTGTTCCGGCGCAACGGGCATCGGGGCGTTAGGAGCCCTTCTTCGCCTTGACCGCGTCGGTCAGCTTGGGCAGGATCTTGTGGAGGTCGCCGACGATCCCGAGGTCCGCGAACTCGAAGATCGGCGCGTTCTGGTCCTTGTTGATCGCGACGATGTTCTCGGAGCTCTGCATCCCGACCTTGTGCTGGATCGCGCCCGAGATCCCGGCGGCGAGGTAGAGCTTCGGCGCCACCGTCTTGCCGGTCTGGCCGATCTGCGCCGCGTAGGGATACCAGCCGGCGTCCACCACGGCGCGCGTGGCGGCCACCGCCCCGCCCAGCGCCTCGGCGAGCTCCTCGGCGAGCTTGAAGTTCTCGGCGTCGCCGAGCCCGCGGCCGCCGCCCACGAGGATCTCCGCGTCCTCGATGTTGACGTCCTCGCCGCGCTGCTCCCCGCGCTGCCGCATGCGGGCCTTCGTGGACCACTCGGAGAGCTCGACGTCGACGTCGACGACCTCCGCCGCGCCGTCGCCGCGCTCCTCCACGTCGAACGCGTTCAGCCGGCCGATGATGACCCCGGGCTCGCCGACGTAGCCAACGTCGACGACGGCCGAGTCCTGGAGCACGGGCCGCTCGGCGACCAGCTTGCCGTCGGCCACCTTGACCGCCGTCACCTCCATCGTCACCCCGGCGCCCAGTCGGGCGGTCAGCCCGGCGCCGATCTCGAAGCCGAGCAGGCCGCCGCCGAAGAGCGCGTAGTCGAAGTCCTCGTCGCCGATCACCTTCGCCATCACGTCGACGACCGGCTGCGCGAGCCCCTCCGGCACGGACTTGGCGCGGAAGACCCGCTTGGCCCCGTAGGGGCCGAGCCCCGCGCAGGCGTCATCGGCCAGGTCGCCGGCGACCACCGCCGCCGCCTCGGTGCCGAGCTCGCCTGCCAGCTTCCCCGCCTCGGAGATCGCCCCGAGCGAGTTCTTGTTGAAGTTCCCCTCGTCGTCGTGGAGGGCGTAGACCAGGATGCCGGCCATCAGATCAGCTTCCTTTCCTCGAGCCAGGCGACGACCTTCTCGACGGTCGCGTTGGTGTCCTCGTCCTCGATGATCTCCCCCGGCTCCTTCTGGGGCGGTGGGTTGATCTCGAGCACCTGGGTCCTGGATCCCGCTTCCCCGACTCGGTCGGCCTCGATCCCGACGTCACCGGTCGCCTTGGTGTCGAGCGGCTTCTTCTTCGCCCCCATGATCGCCTTGAGGCTCGGGTAGCGGGGCTCGTTGATGGCGTCCCCGACCGAGATCACCGCGGGCAGGTCGACCTCGACCGTGTCGTACCCGTACTCTGCCTGCCGCTCGCACACCAGCTTCCCATCCTCGATCTCGATCTTGATCACCTGCGTCAGCGAGGGCATCTGGAGGTGATCGGCGACGACGGCGCCGATCGTGTAGCACTCGCCGTCGTCCGACTGCTGGCCGAGCAGCACCAGGTCGGGCTGCTCGGTCTCGAGCGCCTTGGCGAGCGCGTACCCGGTGGCGCAGACGTCCGAGCCCGCGAGCGCCGGATCCGTGAGGTGGAGCGAGCGGTCGGCCCCCAGCGCCACCGCCCTGTGCAGCGCGCGGACGGCCGACTCCGGCCCCATGGTCACGGCCACGATCTCGTCAACGTCGGCCTTGCCCCCCTCGCGGATCTGCATCGCGGCCTCGATGCCGTGCGTGTCGAACGGGTTTAGGTTCTTCTCGCCGCTGCGGTCGAGCCGCTTCGTCTGGGGGTCGATCCGCTTCTGGACGGCGGCGTCCGGAACCTCCTTGACCAGGCAGCAAATCTTCAAGGCTGACGCTCCTTAGGGGTCGGGGCCCGCGGCATCTTATCGGGACGAACAAGCGTTTGACTGATCAGTCAATCGCCTCGCTTGAGTACCCGCTCGCCAGCCCCGGGCGCGATACGCCCGCGCGACCGGTCGCCGGGATCGCCCGGCTCGGGGGAGAGGGCGTCGGGTAGATTCCCGGGATGCCGAGGGGACCATGGGTACGGGGCCTGGCGAGCCTGGTGGTGTTTGCGGTATGCCTCGTGGGCGCGTCCGCCGAGGCGCGGAGCCCGACCGAGGTCAGGTTCCTGCGAAACGCCACCTCCTCCTTCGAGCCTACCTCAAGCGCTCCACCCCCAACTCCCGGGACTGGATGCGCGCGCACTACGCCGAGATGCGCGGCTACGCGCCGTCCTTCACGCGCAACGCTCTGCGCTGGGCGCCGCCGTCGGAGGTCTACACGGACCTCTACGCGATCTACCCCGGCGATCGCGACGGCAGCCGGCGTCGCGACACGGACACGACGATCGACAGGGAGGAGATCAAGGCGCACCCCGGCTGGGTCCTGCGCGATCGGGCGGGCCGCAAGCTGTTCATCGAGTTCGGCTGCGACCTGAGCGCACATCGCTGCCCGCAATACGCGGCCAACATCACCAATCGCAAGTTCCGCAGGCGCTGGATTCGTCAGGCGCTCCGCGCGGTGGGCACGGGCCGGAACGAATACGCGGGAATCTTCATCGACGACGTCAACCTCGTGCCGACGACGACCGACGCGCAGCCCGACGAGCTGGGGCTTGCGCGCCAGGTCCAGCCGCGCTCGCCCGGCCGCCGCAAGCCGCTCAGCGACCGGCGGTGGCGACGCGCCGTGGCGCGCTTCACCGCCCAGATCGCGCGGAGGCTGCCGAACTCGGTGCGGATCACGCACAACACGTACTGGCGGCAGCTCTACACGCTCGGGCAGAAGGCCCGCGACCCCGCTGCGCTCAGAATCCTCCGCTCGGCCGACCGGGTCGAGGCGGAGCGCGGCTTCAACGACGCCGGCCTTGTGGGTGGGAGCGGCCCGTTCGGGTATGCGACCTTCACCTCCTACCTCGATTGGCTCCACTCGAAGGGGATCCGGGTGGTGCTCGAGCCGCATACCGGGACGTCCGCCGGCGGTGCGTTCGACGGTAGCCTCGACAGCTGGGCCGAGGCGACCTACGAGCTGGTCAACTACCTCCTGGTCCGCGACGGGCAGGACGTGCTGGCCGCGAGCTGGCTGGCCGACCCGCCGCCGGCCGGTGGAACTTGGTTCCCGGTCTGGGGGCTCGATCTCGGTCCGCCGAACGGGCCCCGGTACACGTGGGGCGCAGGCCTGATCCGCCGTGACTTCGGCCGCGTGAGCGTGGTCCTCAATCCGCCCGCCGACGGACTGCCCTGCTCCGTGGGCGGCGCGGCGACCCAGGTCCGGCTGCCGGGACTGTGGCGCTCGCTCCTCACCGGCGCGATCCGCAACACGTTCACCATCGGCCGCTGCCGGGGCCAGATCCTCGAGCGCCTGCCCTGAGCCGAGCCCCGGGTCAGGCGGGCGAGCGCTCGCCCGCGACGCCGCGCATGAAGTCGACGATCTCATCGGTAGAGGCGCCGGGCGTGAACACCTCGGCCACACCCAGCTTCTTCAGCTCAGGCACGTCGTCGGCGGGGATCGTGCCACCGACGGTGATCACCACGTCCTCGGCGCCCTGCTCGCGCAGCAGCTCGACCACGCGCGGGACCAGCGTCATGTGGGCGCCGGAGAGGATCGAGAGACCGACCGCGTCGGCGTCCTCCTGGATCACTGTCGCGGCGATCTGCTCGGGCGTCTGGTGGAGGCCGGTGTAGATCACCTCCATGCCGGCGTCGCGAAGCGCGCGGGCGATGATCTTCGCGCCGCGGTCGTGCCCGTCGAGCCCGGGCTTGGCGACGACCACGCGGATCTTGCGCTCCTCGGCCATGCGAAGAGCGTAGTCGAGCGCCGCGGCGCTAAGACCCGAAGCCGGTGAGGGCGCCAACCAGCGCCGCCACCACGGCGATCAGCGTCACCGCGAGCAGCAGGCCGCCGAGGGCGAGGAACGCGATGCGCATCCCCTGGCGCGTGTCGTCGATCGCGTGCGTGTGCCCGGGGTCGACGACCACAGGATCGCCGCCATTCCCGGAGAGGTGCTCCTCCTCCGCTCGCAGGCGCGCCGCGCGCTCGGCACTCTCTCGATCGGGGTGGTTGGAGAGCGCGACGTCGTCCTCCTCGCGCACGACGTCCCAGCCCGCGACCTCGTTGGGCATCACCTTCAACGCCATCCGTCGAGCGGATACCCGTGCTCGTCAGGCGCGAAACGGCCGCGAGCTATGCCTCTCCTCGCGAGCCGAACGACATCCTCGTTGCGGCCCACGGCCTCAGAACTGCGGCTGCTCGCTGTACGTGCCGAACACGGCCTGGAGGGCGGCGACCATCTCGCCTTCCGAGGCTCGGGCGCGGGCGGCGTCGAGGATCGGCTCCATCAGGTTGCGATCCGAGGCGGCGGCCTGTTTGAGGTCGGCGAGCGCGCGCTCGACGGCGGCGCCGTCGCGCCGTGCCCTGGTGGCCTCGAGGCGACCGGCCTGCTTTCGCTCCAGCTCGGGATCGATGCGCAGGATCGGGATCACCGGCTCGTCGTCGAGGCGGTAGTCGTTGACCCCGACCACAATCCGCTGCTTTGAGTCGACCTCCTGCTGGTAGCGGAAGGCGGCGTCGGCGATCTCGCGCTGGGGAAAGCCAGTCTTGATCGCCTCGACCATGCCCCCGAGCTCGTCGATGCGACCGAAGTAGTCGTAGGCGGCCGCCTCCATCTGGTCGGTCAGCTTCTCGACGAAGTAGGACCCGCCGAGGGGATCGATGGTGTTGGTGACGCCGGACTCGTGGGCGATCACCTGCTGCGTTCGCAGCGCGATCCGCACCGCCTCCTCGGTCGGAAGCGCGAGCGCCTCGTCGTAGGAGTTCGTGTGCAGCGACTGGGTGCCGCCGAGCACCCCCGCGAGGGCCTCGATCGTGGTCCTGATGATGTTGTTGAGCGGCTGCTGGGCGGTGAGCGAGACCCCGGCGGTCTGGGTGTGGAAGCGCAGCCGCATCGACTCCTCGCGGCGCGCGCCGAAGGTGTCGCGCATCTCGCGGGCCCAGATCCGGCGCGCAGCCCGGTACTTGGCGATCTCCTCGAAGAAGTCGATGTGGGCGTTGAAGAAGAACGACAGCCGCGGGGCGAAGCCGTCGACGTCGAGCCCGCGCTCGATCGCCTGCTCGACGTAGGTGAGGCCGTCCTTGAGGGTGAAGGCGAGCTCCTGCTGGGCGGTCGAGCCGGCCTCGCGGATGTGGTAGCCGGAGATCGAGATCGGGTGCCAGCGCGGCATCCGCTCGCTCGACCACTCGATCATGTCGGTGACCAGGCGCATCGCCGGGTCGATCGGGAAGCACCACTCCTTCTGGGCGATGTACTCCTTGAGGATGTCGGTCTGGATCGTGCCCCCGAGGCGCTCTGGCGCGATCCCCTGCTCCTCGGCCGCGACGACGTAGAAGGCGAGCAGGATCGCCGCCGGGGCGTTGATCGTCATCGAGACGGTGACCTCGTCGAGCGGGATGCCGCGGAACAGGGTCTCCATGTCATCGACGGTGTCGAGCGCCACGCCCTCCACCCCGACCTCGCCGCGGCTGCGCGCATGGTCGGAGTCGAGCCCCATCAGCGTCGGCATGTCGAAGGCGGTCGAGAGGCCGTGCTGTCCGTGGTCCAGGAGGTAACGGAACCGCTCGTTGGTCTCCTCCGCGGTGCCGAAGCCCGCGAACTGGCGCATCGTCCACAGGCGGCCGCGGTACATCGACGGGTAGACCCCGCGCGTGTAGGGGTGCTCGCCCGGGTAACCGAGATCGCGATCAGGGTCCCAATCGGCGAGGTCGTCGGGCGTGTAGAGGGGATCGACCTCGACCCCGGAGATCGTCTCGAACAGGGCCTCTCGCTCCTGCTGGCGCGCGTAGACCTCCTCACGCCACTGGTGCGCGCGGCGGCGCGCCTCCGGCTCGATCGCCATGGGAGGAAGTCTAGAAGCGGGCGGCCCGGTGCCCGCGCCTACCCGGTCACCTTCCACTTGAACTTCGCCGGGCTCGGGTCGACGTTGCCCTCGGGGTCCGTGGCGCGGACCTTGAACTTGTGCCTGCCCGGGTCGAGGTGCCTGTACGTCTTCGGCGAGCCGCAGGGCTTGAACGCCTTCTTGTCCCGCTTGCACTCGAAGCTCGAGCCGGCCTCGGACGAGTGGAACTTGAACCTCGCCCTGCTCTTTGTCGTCTTCTGCTTCGGGTGCTTATCGATCGTCGTCTCGGGCGGGGTCGTATCCGGTGGCACGACGTCACCGACGGCGAGAATGCCGGTGCCCGTGCGTGACTGACCGTCCGGGTTCGTGATCGTGATGCTCCTGGCCCCCACTCCCGCGACGGTCGTATCGAGGCCCAGGGTGACGTGGGTCGGGTCGTCGTACGTGATGCTGTTGACCGTCACGCCACCGCTGACGGAGGCCGAGATGTGGTTCGGGTAGCCCGGCCCACCGGTGTCGGGACCGGGATCGAAGAAGCCGGACCCGGCGATCGACGTGCCGGTGACCTCCACCGTCACCGAGGGCTCGCCGGGATCGACGGCGGACGGATCCGACGCCGTCGGCGTCGCCGGCGGCGGGGCCTCGAGCTCGATCACCCGCACCCCCCAGGAGTCGGTGGCGTTCGCATACTCCTGGAAGGTCCAGAACGTCTGGTTGTCGGTGGGGTCGACGACCGTCTGCGAGTAGTCGCCCCAGCGCTGCGGCTGCGACCCACTCTGGACGTCGTAGGGGCTCGAGCTCGACTGGGTGATGTCGAACGCCTGCGTGGACCCGAGCGGATCGCTCGCCAGATGGCCGGAGCCGGCGATCGCGGCGAACCGGCCGGCGCCGGCGGTGCTCGAGTTCAGCGAGGCGTGCCCCTGCCCGTTGGCGGCGATCGACGGCATCCAGAAGAAGCGCGGGCTCGACGCGGCCGGATCGAACAGCGTCCCCGCCTGGACCAGGCCTGGGGTGGCCGTCAGGTTGCCGAGCTCGTACCAGCGCGCGCCGTCGCGGTTGCCGCTTCCGCTCGCGACCCCGCTCGAGCTGACCTCGATGTTGTGGGCCGTCCAAAGCGAGGGGGCGCGGCCGGGCTCCCGAGCGATCATCGCCTCGAACAGGCGATCGTCGACGGCGTCGAGGTTTGGCGTGCTGCCCTGGGCCGGCACGCTGATCGGAAAGGTCGTCGGCGGGACGGCCACGGTCAGGTTGCTGGACATCGTCGGGGTCCCGGCCGGGTCCGTGACCCGGCGGATGTCGAGCTGCCCGAACGTGACGTTGTCGATCCCGATGAAGTAGCCCTCGGTCGCGGACGGGTCCTGGTTGAGGACACCCTGCGGCGACCACGGGCCCGCTCCGGTGCCGTTGACCGCGCCGATATTCCGGAACGCCGTCACGGTCAGCGTCGGCGTCTCGGCGAGCAGGTCCGCCTTGTCGATCACATAGCCCGTCGTCCCGAGGAAGCCGGCACGCGTGCCTGCAAACACGTTGGCGCCCACGTACAGCGCCGACGGGTCCACGCCCAGCGACGGGTAGTCGGCGAAGCCGTTCGTCTGGGTGGCCGGCGGCGGCGCGTCCTGGGTGAACTGGAAGAAGGTGAAGCTGCTCGAGTTGGTGATCGTCGATCCCGAGCTGACCGCGATCATCACGCGGTTGGCGCCGGACGCCGGAACGTTCACCGCGACCACGAACCAGCGGCCCGAGAGGCGGTCGTACTCGACCTGGGGATCGGTCACGTCCTTGCCGTCTCGCACCGAGCTCCAGAACGCGTTGTCGCTTACGTCCAGGCCGCCGAGGTTGCCCTGCTTGTCGAACACCTTGATCCGGCCGTTGACGGCAACCACCACCTGATCGGCCCCGACCGCGCCCATCGGATCGGGCGGGATCACCTCGGGCGACGTGTCGCTGATCTGCGCGCCCAGGAACGATGTGCCAACGTCGAAGGAGCTCTTTGGGACCACGGCCGCACCGCTGCCGGACACCGAGGCCCGGGCCGTTGAGCGGCCCCCGGGCCGCGGCTCGATCGGCCGCTCCCCCGGCGCCGGAGCGACCTCGATGCCGCCCGGGCGATCGGCGCTGCGCCGGTCTATCCGCCGCTGGCGGGCGACGATCTCGGCAACGCTCTCGGTGAGCCCGGGCCGACCGTGCCACGGGTGGCCCTCGATCGACCCCGCTTCGTCCCGCTCCACGGCCGCGGCGCCGGATCCCCACACGGCGAACGCAAGCAGCGCGCCCACGACACATCCTGCGCCGACCAGTCGCCGCCCCACGGAGCGAGTCTAGTCATGGTCAGGAAACCGGCGGGCGGGCGTCGGCCCACGGACGCTCGGCCTCGATCTGGGCGGCCAGCGAGATCAGCGTCGCCTCGTCGTTCGGGCGGCCCACGAGGGTCACGGCGCGGGGAAGGCGATCCTGGGTGAACCCCGCGGGTACCGATGCGGCCGGCTGGCCCGTGTGGTTCCAGATCGGGGTGAAGCAGAAGGTGCGACTCATCCCGAGCAGGATCCGCAGGGCGCCCTTTCCCTCCCAACGGCCGACCTCGATCGGCGGCTCGCCCACTGTGGGGGTGACGAGAACGTCGAACCCCTTCAGGGTGCGGCTCACGCGCTCGGCATCGCGCTGGGCGCGCCGGGTCGCCCGCCTCACGAAGGGCTCCGGGTAGAGAGCGCCGAGACGAGCGAAGCCGCGGGTGCGGGCTTCCAGCCGCCCGCGGTGCGGAACCCGCACGACCTCGTCGTGGATCCCCTGGAGGTAGCGGGGCACGAAGTTGTTCCCGGCCCCGCCGAAGCTGGGGTCGCGCCGCGCAACCTCGTGGCCGAGGGAGCGGAGGAGTGCCTCTGTCTCGTCGAGCCCCTGCCTCACGGCGTCGGTGACGATCGGCGGCGCCACGGCCCGCAGCGGCTTGTCCGAGACCGCGATCCGCAGTCGGGCCGGCGGCGTGCGGGCCGCCTCGGCGAACGGGCGCTCAGGCGGCGGGGGAGCACCGTTTTCGCCCGCACGGAGCATGGTCAGATCGAGGTAGAGCGCTGTGTCGAGCACCGTCCTGGTCAGGCAGCCTCCGACCGACAGCCCGTACCAGTGGTCCGGGGGCTCGAACGGCAGGCGCCCGCGCTGCGGCTTCAGCCCGAACAGCCCGCAGAACGCGGCCGGGATGCGGATCGATCCGGCACCGTCAGAGGCCGAGGCCCCGGCCGCCAGTCCCGCGGCCACGGCTGCGCCGCTGCCCCCACTCGAGCCTCCCGGGCTCCGCTCCAGGTTCCAGGGGTTCCTGGTCATGCCCCAGGTCTTGGACTCGGTGAACCCGGTTATCGCCAGCTCGGGGAGGTTCGTCTTTCCGAGGACCACCGCCCCAGCGGCGAGCAGGGTGCGGACCACGGGAGCGTCCGCGCTCGCCGGCTGATCGAACGCACCGGTCCCGAACGCGGTGACCTCTCCCATGATGTCGCTGACGTCCTTGATGGCGATCGGGACGCCAAGCAGCGGCGCCTCCTCGCCCGCGGCGACCCTGCGATCGGCCGCGTCGGCCTCAGCGAGAGCGCGATCGTGGAAGACCACACGGTATGAGTTGAGCTGCGGGTCGAGCCGATCGATCCGCTCGAGGTACAGCTCCGTGAGCTCGCGCGCCGAGACCTCCTTCGCGCGGACCAGGTCAGCCTGGCGAGCGATCCCCGCGAAGGCGAGCTCCGTCGCGTCCATCGGTGGGTCAGCCTAAAAGGCTCAGCGCCGGTTCAAGCTCCGCCCGTAGGGCAGCTCCCACCTGGTGCTCCGGCGCCGGCGGGCCAGCGCCGTGCCCATGCCGCCGACCGCGGCGGCGGTGAGGGTCGCCCCGGCGATCGCCAGGCGCCGGCCGAGGCGCTCGAACCTCATCACGCGCCAACCCTCCTCCGCCGCGATTCTGGCCAGCTCGGGGTCCGGATTGACGGCGACCGGGATGCCCACGGCCCTCAGCATCGGCAGGTCGGAGGCCGAGTCGGAATAGGCCCAAGAGGCCTCGAGGTGGACCCCGTGCTCGGCCGCGAAGCGGCGCACCGCCTCGACCTTCCCCTCCCCGTACATGAACGGGCCGTCGAGCTCTCCCGTCAGCCGCCCGTCGGCGCCAACCTCGTAGCGGGTGCCGATCCCGCCCTCCATTCCGAGCACCTCGGCCAGGAGCTCGACCAGCTCGTTCCCCGCCGCGCTGACGATGAACGTCGGCCGGCCGGCGTCCTGGTGCTCGTGGACCTCCTCGAGCATCTGGGGATAGATCCGCGGCAGCACCGCTGCGAGGAGCTCCGGCGCCATGCGGGCGATGTTGCGCGCCGGGATCCCGGCGAGCAGCTCCTTGACCTCGTCGAGCAGGGCCGCCGCCCCCTCATCGGTCGAGCCGCGGAGCCGAAAGCGGATGTGCTCCACCGCCCACGCCGCCATCTGGCGGCGGCTGACCATCCCCGCTCGGCGGGCCGCGCGCCCGAAGTGGATCCCCGACGACCCGGCCATCAGAGTCTTGTCGAGGTCGAAAAAGGCGGCAGCCCGCTGCAAATCGTCGCCTGGGGGCGTCCTCGGTCGGCCGCCTCGCTCACGTACGTCGTCAGTACGCTCGCGTCGGCGGCCTTCCTGCGTCCTTGCCATGCTCGATTTTCGCGGGCTAACCCCCGTTCACCTCGAGCACGATGGCATCTCCCTGGCCGCCGCCGGAGCAGATCGCGGCGCAGCCCAGGCCGCCACCCCGGCGCCGGAGCTCGTGGACGAGGGCGCCCACGATCCGCGCGCCCGAGGCGCCGATCGGGTGGCCGAGTGCGATCGCGCCGCCGTTGACGTTCACCTTCTCCTCGTCGACACCAAGCATGCGCAGCGAGTTCAGCGCCACCGACGCGAACGCCTCGTTGATCTCCCAGAGGTCCACGTCGTCGGCCGACTTGCCGATCTTCTCGAGCGCCTGCTTCGCCGCCTTCGCGGGGGTGCGGGCGAGGTAGGCGAAGTCGTCAGCGACGGTTCCGTATGAGAGCACCCGGGCGATCGGCTCGCGACCGTTGGACTTCGCCCAGTCGTCGGAGGCGACCACGACGGCCGCCGCGCCGTCGTTGACGCCCGGGGCGTTGCCGGCTGTGTGGTTCGCGCCGTCGCCGCCGATCGCCGGCAGCTTCGCCAGCGTCTCGACCGTGGTGTCGGGCCGGATCGCCTCGTCCGCCTCGACCTCGACCTCCTGCTTTCGCTGCTTCACGGTCACCGACACGATCTCCTCCGCGAGACGGCCCTCGTCGGTCGCCTTCGCGGCGAGCTCATGCGAGCGAGCCGCCCAGCGATCCATGTCCGGTCGCGTGATCTCCAGCTCGTTCGCGACCTCGCTCGCCTCGTTGATCATCTGCTTGCCGGTGAACGGGTTTGTGAGCCCGTCATGGGTCATCGCATCGACCGCCTGCACGTCGCCCATCCGGAACCCGAAGCGAGCGCCCGGAAGCAGGTAGGGGGCGTTCGACATCGACTCCATACCGCCCGTGACCGCGATCGCGAGATCGCCCGCCCGGATCGCCTGGTCCGCAAGCCCGATCGTGCGCATGCCGGACGCGCAGACCTTGTTGACCGTCTCGGACGGGACCTCGCGCGGGATCTCGGCCTTGACCTGGGCCTGGCGCGACGGTATCTGACCCTGTCCGGCCTGCAGGACCTGGCCGTAGATCACCTGCTGGACCTGATCGGGCTCGACCTCGGAGCGCTCGAGCGCGGCGGCGATCGCCTTGCCGCCGAGGTCGGTCGCGTCGACGGGGGCGAGCGCGCCTCCCATCTTGCAGAACGGCGTCCGAGCGGTGCCGAGGATGACTGTCTGGGGCATCGGGGCCTTTCGTCTCTGGCGGGCGGGACCGCGGTGAACTGGTGAATCCAATGCTAGATGACCGATTCCGAAGCCCCCTCAACCGCCTCAGTAGGCTGCGGTCTCGATGAAGGTCGAAGTCGTCTCGAAGCCGATCGCCGATCTCGACGCGGACGTGGTCGCGGTCGGACTCGCCGACGGCGAGGAGCTGCCCGCGGAGCTCGCTCAGGCGCCCGGGGCCGACGACGTCAAAACCGGATTCAAGAAGCTCACGCTGCTGCGGCCCGAGCGCCCCGCACGGCTGCTCGTGGTCGGCCTCGGCAAGCCCGAGGATCTCGACGCCGAGCGCCTGCGCGTCGCGGCGGCGCTCGCGGTCAAGCGGGCGCGCGAGCACGAGGCCCGCTCGATCGCCTGGTTGGCGCCCGCCGACGGGCCGGGCGGGCCTGCGGCGGCCGCCGCGCTGGTCGAGGGATCGATCCTTGCCGCCTACCGCTTCGATCGCTACCGCTCCCAGGATCCCGACGACCCGAAGCCGCCCGAGCTGGAGAGCTTGACGATCGCCACCGCCGAGGGCGATCGCACCGAGGCCGAGCGGGACGCCGAGACCGCCCGGATCGCCGCCGAGGCGGCGAACCGCGCCCGCGAGCTTCAGGACCTGCCCTCGAACGAGCTCACCCCGACCGCCCTCGCCGAGCGGGCCACGGAGCTCGCCGAGGCCCACGAGTCGATCACCGTCGAGTCCCTCCGCCGGGAGGAAATCGTGTCGCGCGGGATGGGCGGGCTCGCCGCGGTATCGGCGGGGAGCGATCAGGAGCCGCGGTTGATCGCGATCCGCTACGCCGGCGGCGGGGACGGGGAGACCCTCGGCCTGGTGGGCAAGGCGGTCACCTTCGACACCGGTGGGATCTCGATCAAGCCCTCGAGCGGGATGCACGAGATGAAGATGGACATGTCGGGGGGCGCCGCCGTGATCGAGGCGGTGGGCGCGATCGCGGAGCTCGGCCTGGAGATGGGCGTGGTCGCGGCGATCCCCGCGACCGAGAACATGCCGAGCGGCCACGCGACAAAGCCGGGCGACATCATCACGCAGCTGAACGGCAAGACGGTGGAGGTCAACGACACCGACGCCGAGGGACGGCTGATCCTCGCCGATGCCCTCACCTACTGCGTCCGCGACCTCGGCGCGGACAGGCTGGTCGACCTGGCGACGTTGACCGGCGCGGTCGTGATCGCGCTCGGGTCGACCTACGCGGCGCTGATCTCAAACGACGACGCTTGGGCGGAGCGCGTCGAGGACGCCTCCGAGCGAAGCGGCGAGCTCGCGTGGCGGCTGCCCCTCCACGACGAGTACAAGGAGCTCACCAAGGGGACCGTCGCGGACCTCGCCAACGTCGCCTCGAAACGCAAGGCGGGCACGATCTACGCCGCCTCGTTCCTCGAGGAGTTCGTCGACGACAAACCGTGGGTCCACCTCGACATCGCCGGCACCGCGTGGGACGTGGGCCGCGAGTACGTGGGCAAGGGTGCTACCGGGTTTGGGGTGCGCCTTCTGGTCGCCCTCGCCCGCGACCTGGCCGACAAGCCGTAGGCGTCCGGCGCCTACTCGCCGAGGATCATGCAGGTGCCCGTGCCGTGGGCGAGCAGCTTCCCGGTGCTCGCGGCCACCAGTCGGGCCTGGGCCGTCGCCTGCCGGCGCCCGCGGTGGAGCACCTCGGCCTCAGCGCGGACGACCCCGGTATCGCGGCCGATCGGTCGCACGAATTTGACCTCGAGCGTCAGCGTCGTGTAGGCGACGCCCGCGGGAAGGGTCGTGTGGACGGCGCAGCCGATCGCGGAGTCAAGCATCGTCGCCGCGTAGCCGCCGTGGACGACGCCGATCGGGTTGTAGTGCTCCTCGCCCGGCTCGCCCTCGAACGCCGCCCGGCCATCGGAGATCTGGGTCACGGCCATCCGCAGCGTGACGGCGATCGGCGGCGGGGGGATCTCGCCGGCGAGGACCGAGCGCATGTAGTCGAGCCCGGAGAGCCGCGCCCCCGCCTCGGCGGAGGGGATCGGGTCCTGCCAGGTGAGCACCCGGCTGCGCGTGGTCTCCGGTGAGCGTTCGGCGAAGTGCGCCGCCGAGGCGACCGCGGCGTCGGCGCTCACCGGCTCCGCTGGCTTGGGACGCTCGAATCGAGCGGTCGGCGTGGAGCGCTGCGATCGGCGGGATAGAGGAGGTCGTCGAGGATCTCCTCCTCGCTGATCTCGACGGCGCCGATCAGCTCCTCCGGGCGGATCTCGAGCCGGCGCCTGGGAGCGGCGAACGCTCCTCTGGGAGCCGCGGCCAGTGGCGAGAGCAACGTGGCGGCGCGCATCGCGTCCTCCTTCGTCGGTATCAGTTGCATCGTGAAACGCACCCTAGCAGAAATGAGTTGCATCAAGCAACTAAGTGTGCTTAGATCACACAAGTGCTGAAGCGCGGTTACCCAGACCAGGACTGCTCCGCGGCCTATGCCCTGGAGTTCATCGGCGAGCGCTGGACCCTGCTTGTGATCCGCGACATCTTCGCCGGGTTCCGCCGCTTCGACGAGATCCAGCGGGATCTGGGGATCGCGCGCAACGTGCTCGCCACTCGCCTCCAGGGCCTCGTCGACGAGGGCATCCTCGAGCGTCGCCGCTACTCCCACAACCCGCCCCGCGACGAGTACTTCCTGACGGAGAAGGGGATCGACCTGTGGCCGATCCTGATCACGATGCTGCGGTGGGGTGACCGCTACGGCGATTGGCCCGACGGGCCGCCGCTCGTCGTCGTCCACAAGCGCTGCGGCGGGGAGATGGACGATCACTTCATCTGCGAGCGCTGTGGCGAGCGACTCGGTCCGCGCGACGTCGAGGCGGTGATCGGCCCCGGCGCGACGCCGCGGGTGGTGGACCGCGCCGCGCAACGGCTGCGCCGGCGCGAGCAGGCTGCGAAGGCCGCCGCCTGACCACTCCTCGCGAGGAGCCGCTGCGCGCCGCGCGCGGCGTGTGAGAATCCCGCGGCGGTGGACTTCGAGCTCACAGACGAGCAGCGCCTGCTGCGCGACACCGTGCGCGAGTTCGCCCGCCAGGAGATCGCCCCGGTGGCGGAGGACCTCGACCGCACGAAGAGCTTTCCCTACGAGATCGTCGCCAAGCTTGGCGAACTCGGCCTGATGGGGATCCCGTTCCCGGAGGAGTACGGGGGTGGCGGCGCCGACAACCTCTCCTACGCGCTGGCGATCGAGGAGCTGGCGCGCGTCGACTCGTCGGTGTGCATCACCGTCGCCGCGCACACCTCGCTCGGAACCATGCCGATCTACCTCTGGGGAACCGAGGAGCAGAAGTCCGAGTGGCTTCCGAGGCTCTGCCGCGGCGAGCGCCTGGCCGCGTTCGGCCTCACCGAGCCGGAGGCGGGCTCGGACGCGGGCGCCACGCGCACCCGGGCGCGGCTCGAGGACGGGGAGTGGGTGATCGACGGCGCGAAGCAATTCATCACCAACTCCGGCACGGACATCTCCGGCTGCGTGACGATCACGGCGGTCACGTCCGAGGAGGACGGCCGGCGCGAGATCTCGAACCTGATCGTGCCGAACGGAACGCCGGGCTACGAGATCGGCGAGGCCTATCGCAAGATGGGCTGGAACGCCTCCGACACCCGCCCGCTCAGCTTCGATGGCTGCCGCGTGCCGGAGGCCAACCTGCTCGGGCGCCGGGGGGAGGGCTTCAAGCAGTTCCTGCACATCCTCGACGGCGGCAGGATCGGGGTCGCCGCGATGGGCGTCGGCCTCGCTCAGGGCGCGCTCGACGAGGCGATCTCGTACGCGAAGGAGCGGCGGGCGTTCGGGCGGTCGATCTCGAGCTTCCAGGCGATCCAGGCGAAGGTCGCCGACATCTCGGCGGAGCTCGAGGCCGCTCGCCTTCTGACGTACAAGGCCGCGATCCAGAAGGACCGCGACGAGCCGTTCACGCTCACGGCCGCGCAGGCGAAGCTGAAGACCGGGCGGCTGGCGGTGCGCGCCTGCGAGGAGGCCGTGCAGATCCACGGCGGCTACGGCTACATCGAGGAGTACCCCGTGTGCCGCTTCTACCGCGATGCCAAGATCCTCACGATCGGCGAGGGCACCGACGAGGTGCAACAGATGGTGATCGCGCGGCAGCTCGGGATGGAGGGCTGAGCACTCGCTCGTAAGCCGCCTGGGGCGCTACGAGGTGAAGTGCTTCTGATTGCCGAATTTGCGGGGTCTTCGCTCGCCGACTCCCCTGCTCGGTCCGACGCTGGGCTTACGCTGCCGGTGGGTCAGCCGTTCGTCTACCGGAGGGTGCAAATGGAGAACTCGGAGAGGAATGCGCGCTGGGAGCAGCTCACCGCAGCGCGGGCGGAGCTCGATGACGAGGCGGTCGTGATCCCGGCGCTCGTCAGCCGCATCGACGGCAAGCCGCGTCAACCGTCCCCGCGCACTCGGCTGCTCGCCGAGGCACTGGCGGTCTCGGCGTCGTGGGCGCGGATCTCGGAGGCTCGGAAGGGCACCTCGCTGCGCAAGGCGGCCTGAGTAGAGCGCTTCCCTGGTAAGGCCCGGGGCGCCTTACCACGCAGGCGCTATGCCGTCCCCTCAACCATCGGACGCATCCTCTAGCAACTTCCGCGCCGCCGTCGCGGGGTCGGTCTCCCGCTTGACCACGCTCTCCAGCAGTCCGGCGAGCTCGGAGTCGATCCCGGCCCGGGCCTCCAGCTCCCGGCGAAGGCGCGCGGCGGCGATCCCGATCACCTCGGCGCGAAGGTTCCGCGCCCGCCTCTCCTCGAGCGTTCCCTCCGCCTCGATGTGTCGACGGTGCTCGTCGATCCTCTCGACGAGCTCCGCGATGCCCTCGTCCTTGGTCGCCTCGGTACGGACGACCGGCACCTTCCACGAGCGTTCCGGTCCGAGCGCAAGCACCCCCTTCACCTCTCGCACCATGGTGTCGGCGAGCGGGTGCTCGCACTTGTTGACGACGATCACGTCGGGGATCTCCATCACCCCGGCCTTCAGGGCCTGGATCGAATCGCCGGAGCCCGGCATCAGGGCCAGGACCACGGTGTCGGCGTGATCGACGACGTCGATCTCGGCCTGCCCCACGCCGACCGTCTCCAGCAGCACGTCGTCCTTCCCGGAGGCATCCATCAGGAGCGCCGCTTGGAGCGCGGCCTCGGCGAGACCGCCGAGCGAGCCACGTGTGGCCATCGAGCGGATGAAGACGCCGGGGTCGAGGAAGTGCTCCGAGAGGCGGATCCGGTCGCCGAGCACCGCGCCCTGGGTGAACGGGCTCGACGGGTCGATCGAGAGCACGCCGATCTCCCTCCCCTCGGCGCGAAGGCGGGCGCACATCGCCCCGATCAGGGTGCTCTTCCCCACTCCAGGAGGCCCCGTTACCCCGACCACGCGCGCCCCACCGGTCCGTGGGAAGAGCTCGGCGACCAGGCGATCGCCCTCGGGGTCGCGGTTCTCCACCAGGCTGATCGCGCGGGCCAGGGCCCGTTTGTCGCCGGCGAGCAGACGCTCGGCGAGCGAGTTCGTGCCCGGGTCCACCTCGGCCATGGGGCGCTGAGTGTAGTGCCGGCCCCCTCGGCCCCGGCGAGGCTCGACGGGGCCGCACTAGAGGGCCGATGGGCGTCCTCCGCGTGCGTGGACAACCCACATCGGCCCTCTAGAGTCCGGCCGGCCTTGATCCGGACGCTTCGGTTCCTCGCCCGCAACCGCATGCTCACCTGGCGCTACGCGCGCCTTCTCTGGCGCTATCTGTGGCGACGCTTCCTGACCCCGGCCGGGTGGCGGTGGGAGACCGATGGGCCGGTGTTCTTCGGCCGCCGGCTCGAGCTTCAGATCGGCAAGCGGGGGACGATCCGGTTCGGCCGCTTCGTCTGGGTCGGCGACGGGACCAAGATCCGCTGCCACGAGGGGGAGGTCGTGATCGGCCGGAAGACGGTGATCGGCCAGGAGTGCACGATCTCCGCCTACAAGCACGTGCGGATCGGGGAGCAGTGCGTGATCGCCGACCGGGCGATGTTCATCGACTTCGACCACGGCGTGGTCGAGGTCGAGCGACCCATTCGACAGCAGGGGATCTACAAGCGCCCCGTCGACGTCGGCTCGAACGTCTGGATCGGCTACGGGGCCACCTTCCTGCGCGGGGTTCGCGTGGGCGACAACTCGGTGATCGGGACCTACGCCGTGGTGACCAAGGACGTGCCGGCGAACGCGGTCGTAGCCGGAGTGCCGGCACGGGTCCTGCGCATGCGCGACGCGCCGCAAGAGCTCCGCTGGCCCGATCCGGTCGAGCCCGATCCCGACGCGGAGACGACGCTTCAGGCACCCGCGAACGTGGCGTACCGAACCGAGCATGCCTGAGCCCCGCGCGGAGCTTGCCGGCGGCTTCGCGAGCCGGGCCCTGCTGGCCGATCTCCTGAAGCGTGAGCTGACGGAGTTCCTCGAGCGCCACCCTCGGTCGCACGCGCTACACGAGCGGGCCCGCAACTCTCTCTTCGGGGGCGTCCCGATGCCCTGGATGATGCGCTGGGCCGGTGGCTTTCCGATCTACGCGGCGGAGGCGAACGGCGCGCGGATCACCGATGTCGACGGCCACACTTACGTCGATCTCTGCCTCGGGGACACCGGGGCGATGCCCGGGCACGGGCCCCCAGCCGTAGTCCAGGCGGTCGCCGCGCAACTCGGGCGTGGGATCACCACGATGCTGCCGACCGAGGACGCCGGGTGGGTCGGGGAGGAGCTCGCCCGGCGCTTCGGCCTTGGCCGCTGGACCTTCACGCTCACCGCCACAGACGCGAACCGCACAGCGCTCCGACTGGCGAGGGAGGTGACCGGACGGCGGAAGATCCTGGTGTTCAGCTACTGCTACCACGGGACCGTCGACGAGGCGTTCGCCGTGGCGACGCCTGGACGCGAGACGCGCTCGCGCCCGGGAAACGTGGGGCCGGCGGTTGATCCGGCGGAGACCACGCGCGCAATCGAGTTCAACGACGTCCCGGCGCTCGACGCGGCCCTAGCTGATGGCGCCGTCGCCTGTGTCCTCGCCGAGCCCGCGATGACGAACATGGGCATCGTCCTCCCTGAGCCCGGATACCACGAGGCGCTGCGAGAGCTGACCCGCGAGGCCGGCACCGTGCTGATCATCGACGAGACCCACACTTTCTCCGCCGGCCCGGGCGGCTGCACTGCGGCTTGGGATCTGAAGCCGGACATGGTCACGATCGGCAAGGCGATCGGCAGCGGTGTCCCCGCCGGCGCGCTCGGGGTAGCGGAGGAGATCTCGGTGCGAGCGCTTGCGCACGAGGACGCCGACTACGAGGACACGGGTGGAGTTGGCGGCACGCTGGCGGGAAACGCGCTTTCGCTGGCAGCCATGCGCGCCACGCTCGAGCATGTCCTCACCGAGAACGCCTTCGCCCACACGATCCCGCTCGCCAACCGGTTCAGGCAGGGTCTCGAGGGGATCTTTGAGCGGCGTTCACTGCCATGGAACGTGACCCAGCTGGGCTGCCGCGCGGAATACCGCTTCCAACCGGAGCCCGCCCGCAACGGAGGGGACGCACACGCCGCATCCGAGCCCGAGCTGGAGCGTTTCCTGCATCTCTACGCGCTCAACAGGGGCGTGCTGCTGACCCCGTTTCACAACATGGCGCTGATGTCGCCCGCCACCCGCGCGGCGGATGTCGATCTGCACACCGAGGTATTCGACGCCGCGGTCGCAGAGCTCGGCGGCTGAAGGCGTCCAGTTTCTCGTCGCCGAGCCGCGGGTACCGCCGAACCGGGAAGACTCGAAAGGAGGAGGAATGGCCACCTGCGAGGTCTGCGGCAACGACTACGACAAGACGATCGAGGTCACGCGCGACGGCACCTCACACGTCTTCGACAGCTTCGAGTGCGCGATCCATGCCCTGGCGCCGACCTGCGATCACTGCGGCTGCCGGATCATCGGCCACGGCGTGGAGTCGAACGGCTCGATCTACTGCTGCGCCAACTGCGCCGAGCTGGAGGGCGTCACGGGCGTCGCGGACCGCGCCTAGCCGGCCCGGCCCAACCGATCCCCCACCCTGATCGAGCGTCGCCTCGCGACCTATACGTCCCGTTAGGTCGACGCTAGGCGTCAGACCCGGGCGGCGTCGCGGGTGAGCTCGCCGTAGACCTCGGCTGTGCGCTCGGCGACGTCCGCCCAGTCGAATCGCAGCACGTGCTCCGCTGCCTCGGCCACGAGGCGCTCGCGCAGGTCGTGGTCCGAAAACACGCGCTCGACCATCTCCACCAGGGCATCGGGATCGCGGCCACGGAAGCGAAGGCCCGCCTCATCGTGGGGAACGACCTCGCGCAGGCCGCCAGTGTCGGCGACGATGCAGGGGCATCCGGATGCCATCGCCTCGAGGGCGACGAGGCCGAAGGGCTCGTAGATCGAGGGGACGACGCAGACGTCGGCGATTCGGTAGAGCGAGTGCAGCACGTCGTCGCCGATCCAGCCGAGGAAGGTGCCGTGGTCCATAAGGCCGAGGGCGGCTGCCTGGGCCAGTAGCGCCTCCTCGTGGGTCCCCGAACCTGCGACCAGGAACCGACTGCCGGGAACCGCCTCGATCAGCGCCGGCATCGCCTCGAGCGCGAGCTGGAAGCCCTTCTCGTAGACGAGGCGCCCGATCAGCAACACGAGCTTCTCGTCCGGGGCCGCGAACTGCGCCCGCAGGCGCTCCAGCTCGGGGCCGGGGTGCGGCTGGAGGTCCTCCGGGTCGATGCCGTTCCAGATCACCGCGACGCGCTCCTGCGGAACGCCGAAGATGTCGGCGACCTGCTCGCGCATGTAGAAGGAGCACACGATCACGCGGTCGGCGCGGTTGGTGATCCAGCGCTCCACCCCGTGGATGTGGGATTGAGGGTGCTTGTCGACCCAGCCCTGATGGCGACCATGCTCGGTCGCGTGGATGGTGGTCACCAGCGGGGCGCGGAACCGTCGCGCGAGGTGATCGCAGGCGGTGGCGACGAGCCAGTCGTGGCCGTGGACCAGGTCGAAGACGTAGCGGTCGCCGAGCTCGACGCCGGCGGCGAGCATGTCCGCGTTCATCCGCTCCACCCAGGCGACGAACTCGCCAAGGTCCGCGGGACGGGTCGGCTCGCGGACCCGGTGGATGGCGACGCCCGCGACGTCGTCCTCCTCCGGCGACTCCTCCCCCCCACGCGTCAGCACGTGAACCTCCGTGCCCAGCTCGACGAGCGCCTCGGAGAGCTTGCGCACGTGGCGCGCCAGCCCGCCCTCGATCAGGGGCGGGTACTCCCAGGAGAGGATGAGGACGCGGTTCACGTCAGCGGTGCCTAGGGCTCGAGCAGGGGCGCCAGGCTCAGGTCCGGCGCCAGGTTTCGGAGTCTCGGGTCCGGCGGATCGGCGGAGTGTATGGCCTCGAGCAGAGCCTGGGCGTGGGAGGTGGCGCGCTCGAACGGATAGTCGCTCGCCTGCCGGCGCCGGTCGAGGAAGGCCCAATCGCTCGCCTGAAGCGCGAGCAGCTCCCGGGCGGCCCGCAGCGCGGCGTCCGGGTGGAGGTCGCCCGTGCCGAGGGACCGCAGCAGGCGCAGCTCGAGTCGTCGCGAGGCCCAGGCGAGGTCGGCGACCTCCGGCGAATCCCAGGTCCGAAGGTCCTTGCCCTCGCCCCAGCTCGAGCGCCTCAGCGGGCGGCGCACCGGCTCGTGGCGCTCGAGCGCCTCGGAGAGGGTCACCAGCTCGATGCCGCTGTCGGGCGCGAGGCGCAGCGCCTCCTCGAGCCACGATGGCCCCTCATACCACCAGTGCCCAAGGAGCTCGGTGTCGATCGCGAACGTGAGCAGGCCCTCGCGCCTACGCTCGACCCGATACGCGCGCAGCCGTGCGGCAACGGCGTCGACGAACTCGGCCGCGTGCTCGCGCGCACGCCGCTCGGCCGCCTCCGGGTCATACGGCGCCCCGCCGATCGTGGACAGGCGGATACCGCGCATGGAGGCGCGGTGAAAGTCCAGGTAGCGCGGGTCCGAGGGATAGCCGTCGAGCGACCAGAGCCACGAGATCGCCTCCCAGTCGATCGGGAGGGCCACAGGCCCGGCCGCGGTGGCCGCCGGCGCCAGCGCGTCGAGCGACCCCGAATCCCCGCTCTGATCCACGCAGAAGTAGCGCAGCCCCCGCTCGGCCAGCAGCCGCTCGATGCCGGGCTCGTACGCGCACTCGGGGAGCCAGAAGCCGGCCGTCGGGCCGAAGCGACGGCGGTGCGAGCGCAGGCCGGAATCGATCTGAAGGCGCCGTCCCGGTGTCGTCGCCAGCAACGGCAGGACGGCGTGGGTCGCAGCCGAGCAGAGCAGCTCGACGCGGCCGCTCGTCTGGGCGTAGGCGAACGCCGCCTGCGGCACGCCGCCGAGCTCCGCGAGCCGGTCGAGGCCCCGGCTATACCGCTCCGCCTGGGCGCCGCACGCCGCCCGGTGAGCCGGGTCGAGGTCATCCGCGTCCGCCTCGCACGCCTCGAGGCGATAACGGCGGCCGAACTCCGCCAGGCGCTCGGCCACTCCGGCGGCCTCGAGCTGATCGGCGAGCACCGGCGTGACCGACATCGTCAGGCTCCCGGCGACGTCGAGCACGGGCAGGTGCGAGCGGAGCACCGCGTCGAACAGCCACTCCTCGCCGAAGGGGTAGGTGCCGAACCCCTCCACGTAGGGCATGTGGCTGTGGAGCACGATCGCGAGGTCGCCGACGTGCCCCTGCCGCACGCGTGCGGTCACCTGCGGCAGACGGCGATGAAGTCGAGCGCTCCGTCGAGATCAGCCTCCGCCTCGGTCCTGATCGCGAAGTCGGAGGAGGAGATCGCCGGGACGAAGCGGTCGTAGAACGGCTTCGTCACGCGCGTCGCCCGGTGCACGCGATCCCATCCCACCCGGAGCGCCAGCTCGTGGAGACGCAGCTTGCGGGCGTGGAACACCCCCAGCATCTCGACGCGCTCGAAGTGCGGCGCGCACAGCTCCCTGTATTCGCCGAGCGTGTACTCGTGCAGGTGCCAAGGGTTCTCGGACTTCTCGGCGCCCGGCCGCGCCAGCGTGAGCCGGTTCGGGGTCGACACGTAGCTCACCGGAGCGGCGGCGGCGAACCGGGCGAGCACCGCGGCGGGATCACGGACGTGCTCGATCGTCTGCAAAAAGACGATCGCGTCGCAGGGTCCCGGGAAGTCCTCGACCAGTGCAAGTTCGAACCGCAGGTTCGGGCGGCGATAGCGAAGCCGCGCGTGCTCGTGCGCCTCGGGGTTGGCATCGATCCCGACCACCTCGGCGGCGGCTCGCGCGAGCACGTCCGAGCCGTATCCCTCGCCGCACGCCAGGTCGGCGACGCGCAGGCCCCGAACGCGCTCGGCGATCCACTTGTAGACCACCAGGTGGCGCCTGTACCAGTAGTTCTCCTCTGGCACGTCGGGCAGGGTGCGCTCGCCGGTGAGCTCCAGCGGCGGCACCCCCGCGGGCTGGTCACGCTGGACGTGGTGCACCGTGCCACGGTAGCTGGCGGCTAACCTCCCGCGCCGTGCCCGCCTCCCCCAATGCCACCGCGGCCGAGATCAAGGACGCCAACACCCGTTACCACGACGTCGCCGCGACCGAGTACGACGCCAAGTGGGGAATCGACTTCGGCCCGATCGGACAGGATCAGGTCCGGGGCAAGGTGGTCAAGGCGCTCGGCATGGACCCCTCGCCGCGGTTCGGCGAGGCGCTCGAGATCGGCGCGGGCACCGGCTACTTCGGCCTCAACCTCGTCCAGCTGGGCGTGATCGAGCGGCTCACCGCGTCGGACATCTCGCAGGGGATGCTGGACACGCTCGCCGCGTCCGCACGAGGGCTGGGCCTCGCCGTCGATCGCGTCCGCACCGAGGCCGAGCAGCTCCCCTTCCCCGACGAGAGCTTCGACCTCGTATTCGGCCACGCCGTGCTCCACCACATCCCCAACCTCGACCGCGCCGTTGCCGAGTTCCGGCGCGTCCTGCGGCCCGGAGGAACGCTCGCGTTCTGGGGGGAGCCCTCGCGCCACGGCGACCGAATGGCGGAGGTGCCGAAGCGCGGCGGCGCGCTGGTCGCGCCGCTGTGGCGGCGGCTCATGGGAGCCCGCGGCAGTCGCTCGGAGGCCACCAGCGCCCGCAACGGTCACGAGCTCGAGTCCGAGGTCGACGTCCACGCCTTCAGACCCGCGGACCTGCGGCGAGTGGCCGAGCGCGCCGGCTTCGTTCGCGTTCAGGTGCGAGGCGAGGAGCTCCTCGCCAACGCCTACGGCTGGTTCGTGCGCTCGCTCGAGGGCAGCGCCGAGCCCGAGGAGGTCCCGACCGCGTGGAGGGAGTTCGCCTTCCGCAGCTACATCCGGCTCCAGCGCCTCGATGCCCGATGGCTCGAGCCGAGGCTGCCGCCACAGCTCTTCTACAACCTCGTCCTCAGCGCACACAAGCCTGATCAGCCGAACGTGAACGCGTAGCCCTGGATTCCGGGCTCGAAGCGCAGGGTGAGCACGTGCTCGCCCGCCTCGGGAAGGTCGACCAGCCGGTAGAGCCGCTGCGCCGAGATCGTCGCCCGGCCGCCGCTGACGTCCTCCCCGGCGACATCGTCGGGGATCGGCTTCCCGTCGAGCTCGACGCCGAGCCGGCGCGGGCGCCCGGGCGAGCCGAGCACGAGAAACACTCGCCGGGCCTGGAAGCGCAGGCTCACGGTGGCGCCGTCGCGCGCGGTCGCGGCCTCGGGCGAGACCCGCCAGTCGCCGCCGTAGGCGAAGCCATTCCGGGGCAGGTCGCCGGGGTCGGGGGCCGCGTAGGCGCTCAGGCCGGGTCGCGGACCGTTGACCCAGCCCTGGGCGCGGGCGAAGCCGAGGTACGTCTCCGGCGTGCGCAGGTTCGGGTCCGCGGTCTCGGTCCCCTGCGGATGGGCGTCCGCGCCCGGGCTCGCCCCGGCCTCGGCCAGGAGCGAACGGATGGCCTTCTCGGTGGTGTCGTATTCGCCCTCACCGAAGTGGGCGTAGCGGACGTGGCCCTTCGCGTCGATCAGGTACTTCGCCGGCCAGTACTGGTTTCCGAACGCGTTCCAGGTGCCCAGGTCGTTGTCCTGCACCACCGGGTAGCCGATGCCGTACTCGTCGATCGCGTTTTGGACGTTCCCGGCGTCCTTCTCGAAGCTGAACTCGGGGCTGTGCACGCCCACGATCGTCAGCCCCTTGTCCCGGTAGGCGGCGTCCCAGGCGCGCACGTAGGGGAGCGTGCGGATGCAGTTGATGCAGGTGTAGGTCCAGAAGTCGATCAGGACCACATGCCCCTCGTCGGTCAGGTCGGCGATGGACAGCGGCTTGCCGCCCGGCGTGTTGAACCACTGCTGGGTTTCGGCGAAATCGGGGGCCGGCCCGTAGTCGGGAAGGGCCGCCCCGGCCGCGGCCTCTTCCTGCCCGCCCTCGCTCGTAGCGTGACCGCCGCGAACGGCCGCGAGGTCCTCGGAGACGGCGCCGCTTCGCTCGAGCTCGCCGCTCGGGTTGACTAGCACGGCGGGCAGGTCGTCCGCGATCGCGTTCTGGAACTTGAGGTCGAGGTCGGCGGTCATCGCCACCGCCACCGCGACCATCGCCCCGCCCATGGCCGCCTGCACCCAGGCCTGGTACGGCCTCAGGCGATCGGCGACTCGGCGCCCGCCGAACATCAGCGCGTAGAGCACGGCCGCCGAGCCGATCGCGTAGGCAAGCGCCACTGCGAGCCGGCCGGCGGTGAAGTCCTGCGCGGCGGAGACCGTGATCACGCCGGCGAGGATCGGCCCGGCGCACGGGGTGTACACGAACCCGAGGCTCGCGCCCAGCACGAGTCCCGAGCCGAACCCCTCGCCCCGCACCCGTGCCGGCCCGGGCGCCAGCCGCGAGCCGAACGCCTCGATCCGCGCGCCCAACCCCGGGATCAGGAGCGAGACGCCGAAGACGAACAGGGTCACGATCGCGATCGTGCGGAGGATGTCATCGGGAAGGCCGAGCGCCTCGATGACGTACACGAGCGCCACGGTGGCGAAGGTGAACGCGAGGACGAGGCCGGTGACGACGCCGAGCGGCCTGCGGCGGCCGCCCGTCACGCCCGCGCCGAGCACGGCCGGCAACACCGGCAGCACGCACGGCGAGAGCGCCGTCGCCGCACCCGCGACGAGCGCAAACAGCATCAGTAGCGCCACGGGATAAGAGTCTCCTCAGGGCGTTAACCGTTTCTAACGCGGCCCGGCAAGCGCAGCGATTACGGTCTCGGCGTGGAACCCGGGCTGGAGCGAGACGCCGACATCGTGGTCGTGGGCGCCGGACTCGCCGGGCTCGCCGCCGCGCGATCGCTGGTCGCGGCCGGGGTCGAGCCGCTCGTGCTCGAGGCCCGCGACAGGGTCGGCGGGCGGACGCTGAACGAGGACCTGGACGACGGCAAGGTGGTGGAGGTGGGCGGGCAGTGGATCGGGCCGACGCAGGCCCGCCTCGCCGCGCTCGCACAGGAGCTCGGGATCGACACCTTCCCGACCTACATCGAGGGCCAGAACACGATGGAGCTGAACGGGCGCCTCAGCCGCTACACGGGCACGATCCCGAAGCTGAACCCGGCGGCGCTGGTCGAGATCGAGCTCACGAGCCGCAGGCTCGATCGCATGGCCCGCCGGGTCAGTCCGGAGGCGCCGTGGGAGAGCCCTCGCGCGGCGAGGCTCGACGGGAGCACCGTCGCCGCCTGGCTCGAGCGGCGGATCCGCACCCGCACGGCCAGGAAGCTGATCGAGGTTGCCGTGCGCACCGTCTGGGGCGCCGACTCGCGCGATCTCTCACTGCTTTACGCGCTCTCGTACATCGGCGCCGCGGGTGGCTTCTACGCCCTGCTCGACACCGAGGGCGGCGCCCAGCAGGACAGGTTCGTGGGCGGCTCGCAGCTGATCTCAGTGCGCATGGCGGAGGAGCTCGGCGATCGGGTGGTGCTCTCGGCCCCCGTGCGGCGCGTGGACCACGACGCCAATGGGGTGAGCGTCCTTGCCGGGGACCTCGTCGCGCGCGGCCGACGCGCGATCGTCACCGGCCCTCCACCGGCCTGCGCCCGGATCGAGTGGCAGCCCGCGCTGCCGATGGAGCGGGCGCAGCTCACCCAGCGGATGCCCGGCGGCTCCTACCTCAAGTGCCTGGCGGTCTACGACGAGCCCTTCTGGCGCGCCGACGGCCTCTCCGGCGAGGGCGTCAGCGACGCCGGGCCGGCGACGACGACCTTCGACAACTCCCCGCCGGACGGGTCGCCCGGGATCCTGCTCGGCTTCGTCAGTGGCTCGGACGCAAGGCGCCTTTCGCGCCGGGGCATCAGCGAGCGGCGCCGGGCGGTGCTCGAGGGGTTCGCGCGCATGTACGGCAACCGGGCGCGGCATCCGGAGCGCTACATCGAGCAGGATTGGTCGCGCGAGCCGTGGACCGGCGGGGCGCCGATCTTCTACATGCCGCCCGGGACCTGGACGGGCTTCGGCCGCGCGCTGCGCGAGCCGGTCGGGCCGATCCACTGGGCGGGCAGCGAGACGGCCACGCGGTGGGCGGGCTACATGGACGGCGCCGTCAGGTCCGGCGAGCGCGCCGCCCGGGACGCGCTCGCGGATCTCTAGCCGCCGTCGCCGTCGCCGTCGTGCGCGCGGCGGCAGCGAAACAGCTTCACCTCGCCGTCGATGCCCTTGAGGCGACGAGAGCGGGCGAACGACCAGCGATACCGCCCCTCGCTCGCCGCCTCGCGCGCCCGCTCATCGACGAGCACGCTGGCCGGTCGCGCCACGTCGGTGATCCGGCTGGCCAGGTTCACGGGCCGCCCGTAGTAGTCCCCGGCCCGGGGCAGCGCCGGTCCCGCGGCCACCCCTGCCCGGAGCAGCGGGAAGCTCTCATGCTCGGCCTCGGCAGCGTCGATCAGGTCCAGGGCCGAGTCGAGCACCCCGTCGGGCTCGGGCCCGACGAGCATCGCGGCGTCCCCGATCAGCTTCACCAGCCGCACCGGCGAGGAGACGACGCTCGACGCGAGCTCGCCGAGCCGGCCTGTGACCGCACCGAGCTCCTCCGGGGGAAGCGTCTCGCCGAGGCGCGTGAAGTCGGAGAGGTCCGCGAAGCAGACGGTGACCTCCTGCGCGCTCCCCAGGCTGCCGGCCGAGACCTCGGCGACGCCGATCGCGTCGTGGCGGATCTGCTCGCGCAGATGGACGTTCAGCAGGTAGGCGAGCGAGTCGGCCATCATCGGCGAGAAGATCCGGGCCGCCGTGGCGAGCCTGGTCGCGACCTCGTACTCGGTGTCGCCGGGCTGCATGTAGGTCTCGCCGATCAGCCGGCGGTTCGCGGCGGCTAGCTGGGCCATGGTCATCCCCAGAAGGCGCGCCATCTCGAGCATGCCCTCGTCGGGAATGCCGGCCTCGCGCAGGGCCGCGATCCGCTGGGCCGCCTCGACGTCGGGCTCGGTGAACACCGGCTGGTCGTCGTCAGGGATGGCCAGCCCGAGCGCACGCCACTGGGCCTCCAGCCGCTCTCGTTCGAGTCCGGACCGCTCCACAACCTCCTCGACCGTGTAGCGCCTGCCGCCCCCGGCGAGCACCCGCTCGACAGGCAGCAGCGCGAGGCGGTCCTCGGCCACGGCGCGGCGAAGCTCGTCAAGCGGCACCCCCTCCGCAGCGAGCTCCTCGAGCAGCCGGCGGCGCCCCTCGCGGGCCTTGCCGCGCAGGCCCTTCAGCAGCCCATCGGCGTCGAAGTCGATCTTCTCGCTCGCCACCGGACCCCATTCTCGCGCTCGTACAATCACGTATATGCCCGAGCACGGCGTCGAGCTGCCGATCTTCGAGCTTCCGGCCGTGCTCCTCCCCGGGGAGCTGATGCCTCTGCACATCTTCGAGGAGCGCTACAAGCGCATGATCGGCCACTGCCTCGAGGCCGAGGAGCCATTCGGGATCGTCTTCCGGGACGACGACGGCAGCGCGCGGCGCATCGGCTGCGAGGCCCGGGTGACCGACGTGCTCGAGCGATTCGAGGACGGCCGGATGAACATCGTCGTCTCCGGCGAGCGACCCTTCCGCGTCCTCGATCGCTTCGAGGCCCCCGATTACCCGGCCGGCGAGGTCGAGCCGATCGACTCCGACGGGCTCGAGGCGGACGAAGTCCCCGACGCGGAGGGGACCGACGAGGACGCGGCCCGAACGGCGCGGGACGCGTTCGCCGAGCTGGTCGAGCAGGTCTCGGGCGAGCCCCCGGACGCCGAGGAGCTGGCGATCCAGAGCTCCTACGACCTGGCCGCGCGCGTCGAGCTGCCCGCTGAGACGAAGCAGATCCTGCTCGAGTCGCGCTCCGAGCCCCAGCGGATGCGGATCCTCGGCAGCGCGTTCGGGGCGCTCCTGCAGGCCATGGAGCGCTCGCAGGAGATCGCCGAGCGGGCGCGGATGAACGGCAAGGTGATCTTCGGCGACCACGCGTAGACTCGGCCCCGCGATGCGCGAGCTGCCTCTCCCGGCGCATTTCGATCCGGGCCGCGTCGGCGACGTATGGCGGGTCCCGTACGAGGATCGCGCCCGGGAGGCACCGGAATGGGCGCGGGAGCACGGCCTGCGCCCGGCCGCCGAGGACGCGTTCAGGCTTGGCCTGCTTGCCGTCGACGTTCAGAACACCTTCTGCGTCCCCGGCTTCGAGCTCTTCGTCGCCGGGCGCTCGGGAACCGGCGCCGTCGACGACAACCGCCGCCTGTGCGAGTTCATCTACCGCAACCTCGGAGCGATCACGCAGATCCTCCCCAGCCTCGACACCCACCACGCGATGCAGGTGTTCCACGCGATCTGGCTCGTCGACGAGCGGGGCGACCATCCCGAGCCCTACACCCTGGTCTCGGCCGAGGACGTCCAGGCCGGCCGCTGGAGCGTCAACCCGGCCGTGGCGGAGGCGCTGGGCATCGAGCTCGACTACGCCGCGCGCCACCTCGCCCACTACACGGCGAGACTCGCCGAGGGCGGCAAGTACGACCTCACCGTGTGGCCCTACCACGCGATGCTGGGCGGCATCGGCCACGCGCTCGTCTCAGCCGTCGAGGAGGCGATCTTCTTCCACGGCGTCGCCCGCTACAGCCCGCCCTCCTTCCAGGTCAAGGGCGACAACCCGCTCACCGAGCACTACTCGATGCTGGGGCCGGAGGTGACCGAGGGCCCCGACGGCGATCGCATAGACGGCAAGAACACGGAGCTGATCGAGAGGCTGCTCACCTTCGACGCCGTCGTCGTCGCGGGGCAGGCGAAGAGCCACTGCCTGGCGTGGACGATCGACGACCTGCTCTCCGACGAGGGCGTGCGCGAGCGCGGCCTGGCCGAGCGCACGTACCTGCTCGAGGACTGCACCTCGCCCGTGGTCGTGCCCGGCGCCGTCGACTACACCGACGAGGCGAACGCGGCGTTCGAGCGCTACGCGGAGGCGGGCATGCACGTGGTCCGCTCGACCGATCCGGTCGACAGCTGGCCGGGCCTCGCGGAGCGGATGTCCGTCGCGAGCCGCTAGACGATCAATCTACGCGGCCGCGACCGCCCCGCCGCGCCGCGGGTCTCCCCCGCCGCCCAGCTCGCCCGTGGCGGGGTCGCGTGCGACGGCGTGGACGCCCCCGAAGAACACGTTTCGCTCGCGCCAGCTCACGACCTCGTATCCGCGCTCCTCGAGCCGCGCGAGGGCCTCGGCGTCGACCCCTGGCTCGGCCTGCACGGCCCCGGCCTCGAAGTGGACGCGAGGCGCGACGACCGCCTCGGCCACGTCCATGCGATCGACGAGCAGCCGCAGCACGGTCTGCAGGACCGCCGAGCGGATCCTGTTCGAGCCGCCGCTGCCGAGGCCCGCCTCGAGCTCGCCGTCGCGCAGGACGACGGTCGGCGACATCATCGAGGGCAGGCGCCGGCCTGGCTGGTGGCGGTGGAAGCCATGGGGGTTGAGGTCCTCCTCCCCGAGCATGTTGTTCACGTGGACGCCCGTGCCGGGAACGATCAGACCTGAGCCGGTGCCGTTGGAGCAGGTGACGGTCGCGCAGTCGCCGTCCGGGTCCACGGCGGTGATGTGAGTGGTCGAGCCGAGGCGATCGCCCGGGACCAGCGGCCCCTCCCCCGCACGCTGGCGGGCCACGATCGCCGCAGCAGCGTTGGCCAGGTGCTCGCCGGTGAGAAACCGGGACGCGAAGCCCGGATCGTGCAGGGCGTCGACGAACTCGAGGGTGCGCGCGGCCTGTGCCGCCTCCATCGCCCCAACCACCTCCTCGATGCCGGTCGCGCCGACCCTGTCCAAAAGATCGAGCGCAAAGGCGATCAGGATGCCGCCCGACGAGGGTGGCGGGTTGGTGAGCAGATCGTGCCCGCGAAACGCCCCGCGGACGGGCTCGCGCGCGATCGGCTCGTAGGCGGCGAGGTCGGCCCGGCCGAGGGTTCCGCCGCGCTCGAGCACCCAATCGGAGATCGCGGCGGCGATCTCGCCGCGGTAGAAGGGCTCGGCGCCCTCCGCGCCGAAGCGCTCGAGGGCGTCCGCCAGGTCGGGAAAGCGGAAGGTGCCGCCGGTGTCGAGGATCGTGCCGGCGGGCGCGTACACCGCCTGCCCCTCCTCGTAGTTGGTGAGGATCGGCTCCAGGATGCTCAAGAAGAAGGCGTGCTCCGGGTTGACAGTGTGACCCTCGCGCGCCAGCCGGGCGGGCTCGGCCGCGAGCTCGGCGAGCGGCACGGTGCCGAACCGGCGTATGGCCTCCTCCAGGCCGGCGGGCGTCCCGGGAACGCCGCAGGAGGCGGCGCCGACGTTGAACACCTGGGGCGACTCCGGCGTGAAGTACACGGGAATCGGCACCAGCTCGGAGCGCCGCTCGGCCCCGTCGAGGCCGGGGGCCGCGACGAAGAAGTCGAGCAGCACCGACTCCTCGGCGGTGTGGACGAGCATGAAGCCACCCGCGCCGAGCCCGGTGAGCGGGCTCTCCGTGACGAACGACGTCAGCACGGCCGCGACCGCGGCGTCGACCGCCTTGCCCCCCTCGCGCAGCACGCGAGCGCCCGCCTCCGCGGTGAGCGGATGCCCGGCGGCGACGACCCCGCGCCTCGTCATGCGCGGACCCTAGTGCCCCGTCAGCCGATGAACGCCCCGCCATCGGCGGACGGGGCGCCGCGTCGGTGCGCTACCTGCCCGGTACGAATTCCGGGGCTTCGACCGACAGGTCCCGCGGGCGCGACTCGAAGCTCTTCGCGGTCCCGGCGCGGCGGTCGGCCGGCCGTCGTGTCGAGGTCGTCGTCGTGCCCGCTGCGCGGATCCCCCGCTGGCTGCCGTCGGCGCGCCGGCCCCGGCCGTCGAATCGGGTCGCGATCACGGTCACCCAGACCTGATCGGTGAGCGAGTCGTCGAGGTTGGCGCCGAAGATGATGTTGGCGTCCGGGTGCGCGGACTCCTGCACCACCTTCGCCGCCTCGCTCACCTCGAGCAGCGAGAGGTCGTGGCCGCCCGTGATCGAGAGCAGGATCGAGCGCGCCCCGTCGACCGAGGTCTCGAGCAGCGGCGAGGACACGGCACGCTCGGCGGCGAACATCGCTCGGTTGTCGCCGGTGCCCATGCCGATCCCGAGCAGCGCCTGGCCCGCGTCGCGCATGGTCGTGCGCACGTCCGCGAAGTCGAGGTTGATCAGCCCGGGCAGGGTGATCAGCTCGGAGATCCCCTGCACTCCCTGGCGCAGCACGTCGTCGGCGACCTGGAAAGCCTCGATCATCGTCGTGGTCTTGGTGAGGACCGTGAGCAGTTTCTCGTTCGGGACCACGATCAGGGTGTCGACCTCGCCGCTGAGCGCGTCGATCCCCTCGTCCGCCTGCTTCGCGCGGCGCGTGCCCTCGAAGCGGAACGGCTTCGTGACGATGCCCACCGTGAGCGCTCCGACGTCACGCGCAAGGCGCGCGATCACCGGTGCCGCGCCGGTGCCGGTCCCGCCGCCGACCCCGGCCGTGATGAAGACCATGTCCGAGCCCTTGAGCAGGCGCTTGATCTTGTCCTGCTCCTCGAACGCGGCGCGGTAGCCCAGCTCGGGATCGGAGCCGGCGCCGAGGCCGCGCGAGACCCCGCTGCCGAGATGGACCGTGACGTCCGCGGCCGACTGCTGAAGCGACTGGAGGTCGGTGTTGATGGCCATGAACTCGACGCCCGGGATGTGGGCCTCGACCATGCGGTTGACGGCGTTGACCCCCGCGCCGCCGATGCCGACGACGCGGATCACCGGGGAGTGAGGCCGCGCCTCGCCGGGCGGGCCTCCGAGCGAGGGGTCCTCGCGGCCGTAGGCGGGTCCCTCGACCTCGGGCATGTCCTCGCCGAAGATCCTGCTCAGGCGCTCCTTTGGCTCGGGAAGCGTGGTGGCGGACTCGGACTCCTCGACCCGGTAGGCGCGCACGCGCTCGGGATCGGGCGGCGCCTGCTCCGGGGTCCGCTCGGGCGCCGGGGGCTCCGGCTCGCGCGGCGCGGGCGGCTGCTCGGGAGCCGGGCTCTCGCGCATCACCGACGTCTCCTCCTCGGCCGGCTGGCCGCCGGCCGGCGCCTCGGGCGGATCGTCGGGTTGGGCGGTTGAACGGAACAGGTCGGCGAGCGGGCCCTCGCGCATGCTGGCCCGCTTACGACGTGCCATTCGTCAAGACCTCCTCGGCAAGCTCCCGGTAGTACTGAGCGGCGTTCCCCTTCGGATCGTACTTGAGCACGCTGCTGCCACGGACGGGGGCCTCGGCGAACTTGATCGCCTTCCGGATCCTCGACTTGAAGACGAGCTCGCCGAAGTTCTCCTCCAGGATCTCGACGGCCTCCTTGGCGTGCACGGTCCGCGAGTCGAGCATCGTCGGCAGGATGCCCTCGATCTCCACCCCGGGGTTGAGGTTCTCGCGGATCATCTCGAGCGTGTTCTGGAGCTGCACCAGCCCACGCATGGACAAATACTCGCACTGGACGGGGACGATCACTTTGTCCGAGGCCGTGAGCGCGTTGACGGTCAGCAATCCGAGGCTCGGCGGGGTATCGATGCAGACGAAGTCGTAGTCGTCCTCGACCGCGGAGAGCGCCTTCTCCAGGGAGCGCTCGCGCCCGATCTGGGTGGACATCGCGATCTCGGCGCCCGCCAGGTCGATCGAGGAGACGGCGATGTCGATCTCCCGCTTCTGGATCACCTCGCGGATCGGGATGTGATGGACGAGCACGTCGTACATCGACTTCTCGACCTTGTCGGGATCGATGCCCTGGCTCATCGTCAGGTTGCCCTGTGGGTCGAGGTCGACGCACAGCACGTCGTGTCCGGACTCGGCGAAGGCGACGGCCAGGTTGAGCGTCGTGGTCGTCTTGGCCACCCCGCCCTTCTGGTTGGCGAACGAGAAGATCTGCGCACGCCGCCCCCTGTCGGCCGCGCCCTCCTCCCCGGACCCGGGCTCAGGCGCACGCTGCGGCGCCAGCGCCTCACGCGCCGACAGGCGCCCCTCCTGGTCGGGCTCCGGGGGCGTCACGTTCGCCGGCACCTGGCTCGTCGCGGGCTTGTCATCCTCGCCGCGGGCGTGGACGTCGGCCGGCATGCCGTTCGAGCCATTGAGGTCGCCCTCGCGGGACCCGCGGTTGAAAAGACCCATCGTTCGCGCTTATTCGCACGCCGTGGGGGCATTCCTCCCCGTGCAGAGAAGAAGTCGCCGTGAGGGAACGCCCGCGCCTAGCGCCCTGCGGCGGCCGCCATGGCCTGCGCCTCCACGGCACCCCCGCGGTAGCGCTCCGCGTTCGCGGCGAGCTCTCCCGCGATGAGCGGCCACAGGGACGGCGGGAGGTCGTGGCCCATGCCGGGGACGATCACGAGCTTGGCTCCGGGGATCGCCTCCGCGACGGAGCGGCCCGCGGCGGGGCGGATCAGCGGATCCCCGCTCCCGTGGATGACGACGGTCGGGGCGCGGACGCTGCGGAGCTTGCGCGAGCGGTCCCACGCGGCGGTGATGGCGTGGAGCTGCCTCGCGGTGCCGGAGCGGCTCAGGCCGCGGTCGAACGCCGCGAGCGCGTGCGCGCGGATCCTCTCGTCGTCGCGCGGGGATCGCTCGGATCCGATGACGCGGAAGATCCGCACGATGTAGTCGGCGTAGGCGTCGCGCTCGCGGGGCGCCGAGCGCAGGAACGTTCCAAACGCGCGCAGGCGGGGGATCGATGCGACGCGCTTCCCGCTTCCGGTAGCGATCAGGCCGAGGGAGCGGACCCGGTTCGGATGCCGGTAACCGAGCACTTGGGCGATCATCCCGCCCATCGAGACACCGACCACGTGCCCGGAGTCGTAGCCGAGCGCCTCGATCAGACCCGCGGCATCGTCAGCGAGGTCGTCGAGCGTGTAAGCGAGCCCAACGCGGAGCCCGGCGAAGATCGCGAGCGAGCGGGGCGGGCGCCCGCCGCGCTTCGTCGAGCGCCCCGCGTCGCGGTTGTCGAACCGGATCACGCGAAAGCCCTGGCTTCCGAGGAGCTCGCAAAAGCCCTCGTCCCAGTGGACGAGCTGGGTCCCCAGCCCCATCACGAGCAGCATCGGCTCGCCGTCCGGGTCGCCGAGCTCCTGGTAGCAGAGCTCCACGTCGCCCACTCGCGCGAAGCGCTCTTCCGTCATCCACATCCGCGAGACGCTACCCGGTGCCGATCCCGTTAGTTCGCCTGAGAGCCCAACGGCGGGTGTGCAAACGTCATGATCGGGAAGTACCGGACCCTATGCCGGAGCTCCTCGACAAGCGGCTGGTGATCGTGACCGGCAAGGGCGGGGTCGGCAAGTCCACGGTGGCGCTTGCCTATGCGCTCGCCGCCGCTGGACAAGGGAAGAGGACCATCCTCTGCGAGGTCGGCGCCCAAGAGCGACTCTCGCGCGTGTTTCACCGCGCCGAGATCGGGTTCCACGAGGTCGAGATGGGGGAGAACCTGTGGGCGATCTCGATCGATCCCGACGAGTCGATCAAGGAGTACCTGCTGCTCCAGCTGAAGGTGCGAGCGATGCGCGACCTGCTGGTCCGTTCGAGGATCTTCACCTACCTGGCCGCCGCGACTCCGGGCCTGAAGGAGCTCGTGACGATCGGCAAGATCTGGGAGCTGGCGCAGCAGGACCGCCGGGTGAAGAAGGGGCGCCAGTACGACCTCGTGGTTGTCGACGCGCCGGCGACCGGCCACGGCGTCGGCTTCCTTCAGACGCCCCGCACGTTCGCCAACATCGCCCGCGTCGGACCGATCCGCTCGCAGGCGGAGACCCTGGACGCGTTCATCTGCAACCACCGCAAGACCGGGGTCGCGATCGTCGCCCTGCCCGAGGAGATGCCCGTCAACGAGACCGCCGCCCTCGAACGCGACCTGGGCGGCGAGGTGGGGGTCGCGGTCGACAGGATCGTGATGAACGGGCTCTATCCCGAGCGCTTTACGGAGGGCGAGGTCGAGCGCCTGACCGAGCTGATCGAGGTGGAGAAGGGAAACGGGCTCGTGCGCGCCGCGTGCCGAGCGGCGGTGCGCGAGAGCCGCAGGGCGCGCTCGCAGCGCGAGCAGCTGGCCCGGTTGGAGGAGCTGACCGAGGCGCGCCTCACCACTCTGCCGTTCCTGTTCCAGCCCGAGGTGGGCGTCGAGGAGATCGCCACGCTGGCGGAGGAGCTGTCCTAGGTGGCCTCGCTGGACGAGCTCCTCGACGGGAAGCGGGTCTGCATCTGCGCCGGCTCGGGCGGGGTCGGCAAGACGACCGCCTCGGCGGCGATCGCCGCCGGGATGGCGGCGCGCGGGCTCAAGGTCGCGGTGCTCACGATCGACCCGGCGAAGCGGCTCGCGGACTCACTCGGCCTGCCGGAGCTCGGCAACACCGAGCGCCAGATCGACCCGGGGCTGTTCGGCGAGGTCGGCGCCGACACGAACGGCGGCGAGCTGTGGGCCATGATGCTCGACGCGAAGCAGACCTTCGACGACGTCGTCCGCAAGCACGCGCCCGACGCCGAGACCCGCGACAGGATCCTCTCCACCCGCATCTACCAGCAGCTCTCGAACGCGCTCGCCGGCTCGCAGGAGTACGCGGCGATGGAGGCGCTGTTCGAGATCTGGACCGAGGACCGCTACGACCTGCTCGTCCTCGATACCCCGCCGAGTCGCGACGCGCTCGACTTCCTCGACGCCCCGAAGCGGCTCACGCAGTTCATCGAGGGTCGCGCCCTTCAGGTGTTCATGAAGCCGACCGGGCTCGGGATGCGGATCTTCGGCCGCGGCACCTCGATGATGTTCGGCGTGCTGCGCCGGATCACGGGCGTCGACCTGCTGGAGGACCTGGCCGAGTTCTTCCAGGCGATGAGCGGCATGGTGGGCGGGTTTCAGGAGCGCGCCCGGCGCGTCAACGAGCTGCTCGCCGATCGCGAGACCACGTTCCTGGTCGTCTGCGGGCCCCAGGGAGAGCCGATCTCCGAGGCCGTCTACTTCCACCGCAAGCTGGTCGAGGCCAAGCTGCCATTCGGGGGCGTGATCGTGAACAAGGTGCACTACGAGGACGAGCTGGACACCGACGGAGAGGACCTGGGCCCCAAGCTCGTCGACGCGCTCGGCGACGAGGACCTCGCCCGCCGGGTGGAGGACAACTTCGCCGACTTCCGCACGCTGTCGGAGCGCGACCGCGAGGCGGTCAGGCACCTCGCGGCCGAGATGCGCACCCGGGCGGTGATCGAGGTCCCCTACCTCGACGAGGACGTCCACGACCTCGCCGGGCTGATGGAGATCAACCGCTACCTGTTCGCGTCGGGCAGCGAGGAGCGGGCGGCGATGACCACGCAGGCCTAGACCACCGAGCGTGTGCTCGATGGTCAGGCCCGCTCTTCCTGGGGGTGATCGGAGGAAGTTCTAGGAGGCGCGCACCCGGTTGCGCTCGTAGCCGAGCTCGCGCACGTTCCACTCGACGGTCTCGGGACGGGGGAAGAGGCCCGAGAGGCGGTCGGCGCGCGCCGCGCGCTCGGAGCGGGTCTGCTCGATCAGCTCCAGGACCGGGCTCCCCTCGCGGATCCGCTCGACGTCCAGAGCGGTCGTCTCCTGCTCGTCGTCTCGCTTTCGAAGCCTCGCCAACACCCTCTCCTCCTCGTCGTGACGGTCGGCTTCGAAGATGATTCGACCCGGGCTGTTCATCACCTTCACCGGGGGTCGGTCTTCCTGCGTGGGCTCAGGCTCCGGTTCCGGCTCCGGCTCGCGTTCCGGAGTCATCCAGCCGAAGGGCTCCTCCTCGTCGTCTGAGTCGGGGACCTCCTCCTCGAGCTCCTCGTCCTCGTCGAAATCGGTCTCCTCGTCGAATTCGGTGTCCTCGCCCGGCTCCAGCTCCTCGTCCTCGCCGCCGTCCTCCTCGTCGTCGTCGACGACCTCGCCCGCGGTGTCCCACTCGGCCGTCTCTCCCCGCTGCTCGGCGGCGCCGTCGCCAACGGCGAGGCCGTCGGCCAGCAGGATCTCGTCGGCGGTGCTCCGCAGGTCGGCTCCGAGGTGCCCGCAGGCGGCGTCCTTGAGGATCGCCCGGGCGAGCTCTTCGAGCTCCGAGGCGATCTCGGTCGGGGTCGGGCCGTCGCCCTGGGGCTCGCCGCTCCAGAGCTCGCGCTCGAGCGCCAGCGCCCGGTCGACCACGCCCTTGATCTCGGCCCGGCGCTCGGGCTCCGCGCAGAGCGCAGCGACCCGCATCGAGAGGCCGAGGTCGGCCGGCCCACCGCCCTCGAGCACGAAGCGGAGGGCGAGCAGGTGGTCGTTCAGGGCATCGACGGGCAGGTGTCGCTCGAGGCCGGCTTCGAAGCGCGCCATGGCGCGGCCCAGCGCCTCGGGCAGGCCCGGGCGCTCGGCCGCCTGGCGGCCGAACGGGCTCGAGGGCGAGGCGAGCGCACGAGAGAAGGCCACGAGATCGCCGAGCTCCTCCTCGCCGAGGCGGTAGCCGCCCGGGCGGGGCTTGCCGGAACCGGTCGAGATCCGGCGCCAGCGATCGCCTCCGACCCTGGTCCACGCGTAGGGGCCGAGGCCGACACCGCCCGACTTGAACAGGCGAAGCGTGGTCACGAGGCGGCGGAAGGCGGCGGTCGCCTGAAGGCCGGGGTCGGGCCCCTCGTCATCGGACTCATCCGGGATCGCCACGCGGGCGACCGCGAGGAACGTGGGCTCCCATGGCGAGGCGCCCATCCCGTCGCCCGCGCGCGCCTCCGAGGGCACGTCGACGACGTCGGCGCGAACGATCGTGGCGGTCGCCAGCTCGAGGCGGGTGGTCGGCATCTGAAGGCCTCGCAGCGGCACCACGACCTCGATCTCGTTCGCGTCCACGTCCTCGCCAATCTCCAGCTCGCCGACGGTCGCGTCGAGACGCTCGCGATCGAGGGAGAAATCGGTCGAGTCCATCCACAGCCGGCAGAGGAAGACGATTCCGGCCAGTTCCGCGCGGGCGCGGGCCTCGGCCGGCACCGGGACGCCCATGCTCTCCAGGTAGCCGCCCGAGACGTCGGCGGACTCGAGCGCGGCGCAACCGGCGCCGAACGAGTCGAGCTCGCGCAGCTCGGCCGCGTGGTCGCGCACGAAGCGCTCGGTCTGGGGCTCGTAGCGGCAAAGGGGCGAGCCGTCGCCCGGCTCGCGCACCTCGTACGGAATCTCCTCGCCGGCGCGGATCAGCTCGCGGAAGAGCTTCGCCGCGTCGCGGGCCATCGCCTCGAGTCCCTCTCGCACCACCAGGTCGCGCATGTGCGAGGGGCTTCGCGCACCCGGCGGGCCCTCCTTCCCTGCAAGTCGGCTTGCAGCTAGGCCTCTAGGCGGCGACCGCGGTGCGCTGCTGCTCGCTGCGGTCGCCGTCGAGCAGCCAGCGGCGCCCGTAGGCGCGCATGTCCTCGATCAGGGGGACCAGCGCCCGGCCCTTCTCGGTCAGCGCGTACTCGACTCGGGGCGGGACCTCGGGATAGGTGTGGCGCTCGACGATCCCCTCCTCCTCGAGCGCGCGCAGGCGCAGCGAGAGCGTGCGCGGGCTGATCCCCTCCAGGGAGCGTTCGAGCTCGCAGAAGCGACAGCTCGACTCGGCGAGGTCGCGAATCACGAGGAGGGTCCACTTGCCGGAGACGATCTCCGCACAAGACCCGACGGGACAGGGTGATTCAGCCATTTTCCTCAGTGTTCCGGGGGCGCCTGCTCTCCTCTAAGCGCTCCGGTTCGACCACCGAGTATAGCCAAAGCTTTACGAACTGAAGTAGGGGTCCTCGGCGCCGTCGTCGCCCGCGGGCGCGCCCGTCATCACCTGCTCGATGCCGCTCGCTCGCTGGCCGGAGGCGTCGAGCATGAGCTTGAAGTCGTGCGGGCTGGATGCGGTCTCGAGCGCGATCTCCTCGGTCAGGTTGCCCGCCATCACGTGCTTGAGCAGCGCCTGGTCGAAGGTCTGCATGCCGTAGTACTCGCCCTCGGAGATCACCTCGGTGATGCGGCCGGTCTCCTGCGGGTTGAGGATCAGGTCCTGGACCCGGCCGGTGACCACCAGCACCTCGCACACGGCGACGCGCCCGTCGCCGCCGGCGCGCTGAACGAGCCGCTGGCCGACCACGCCGCGCAGGGTCGAGGCAAGCATCACCCGCGCCTGCTGCTGGAGGTGGGGTGGGAAGAAGTCGATGATCCGGTTGACGGTCTCGGTGGCGTCGAGGGTGTGCAGCGTGGAGAGCACGAGGTGTCCCGTCTCGGCCGCCGCGAGCGCGGTCCGCACCGTCTCCTCGTCGCGCATCTCCCCGATCAGGATCACATCGGGGTCCTGGCGCAGCACGCGACGCATGGCGCGGGCGAAGCTCTCCGTGTCCTGGCCGACCTCGCGCTGGTTGATGATCGAGAGCTTGTCGCGGTGGAGGTACTCGATCGGGTCCTCGAGGGTGACGACGTGGCGGGAGCGGGTCGAGTTGATGTGGTCGATCATCGCCGCGAGCGTCGTCGACTTGCCCGAGCCCGTGGTCCCGGTGAGCAGGATGATCCCCCGCTGCTCCTCGGCCAGCTGGCGGATCACCTCCGGCAGGCCGAGGTCGGCGGTGGTCCGCACCTGGAACGGGATCGTCCGCAGCGCGATCGAGACGTGGCCGCGCTGGCGGAAGGCGTTGACGCGGAAGCGCGAGAGGCCCCGGACCTCGTAGGAGAAGTCCGCCTCACCGTCCTTCGCGTACTCCTCGAGCAGGATCGGGTCGGTGAGAATGTGCTCGAGCGCCGCCTCGGTGTCCTCCGGAGTCAGCGGGTCCGCGCCCTCGATCGGCCGCAGCTCCCCGTGGACGCGCGCCATCGGGGGTGAGGGCACCTTGACATGGAGGTCAGAGCCCTCCCGCTCGACCACGTAGCGAAGCGCAGCGTCGATATCGAACGCCATCGCCACCTCTATCGGGCGATGCGCGCAAACGCTTGAAGCGTGTCTATGTCGGTGCGGGTCAGGCGACCGCGGGAGACGGAGATCGATGGCCGTCCGACTGATCCACCAGCGCCTTGCGGCTCCCACGCCCACGCTGCAAGGGCGAAGCGATGACCGCGTGCCCAAATCTCGACCACGTACTGATCACACAGCTCCCCGAGTCGGTCGAGGGTCGCGCTGCAGATTCCCGAGGTGCACGGCGAAACCGCATCCGACCGTCTCCCCTCGGCTGACCGGCGACTGGGTCACGCTCGGGGTGAAGCGCTCCCTTTGACTCAAAGCTTCGACCAGTCCAGTCGGGGCTGAAGCTCCTCGAGTCGGGGAGGATCCGCCCCCGCGCGCTCACACGTCACCGCCGAGATCAGCACAGCGTCGTCAATGATCCTGGCCAGTGTCTCGTCGGAGATCACAGCGAGGCGTCCACCGCCGTGAAGGCGGCGCCGTATCAGGCCGGTGAGCAAGCCGGCGGTGAAGGCGTCACCGGCCCCGATCGTGTCGACGACAGCGACCCGGCGTCCGGGTCGATGGAGGGGCCGGCGGGTGTCGCGATACGCGCTCGCGCCATGTGCGCCGTCCGTCACGACCACCAGGCCGGAGCCGAGTCCGCTCCAACGGGCGGCGACGTCGTCGGCGGCAAGATCGGGGTACAGCCAC
>JBKPFS010000039.1:0-37643 GCA_046728935.1 Actinomycetota bacterium
GCGGTGGCGTCCGCAAGGGACGCCACCGCCGCCAACCTCACGCCGCTATCTCCGCCTCGGTGTGCGCCTGGAGGACGGTCTAGCCCTCCTCGCCCGTGCGGATCCGGATCGCCTCCACGACGGGGATCACGAAGATCTTCCCGTCGCCGACGTCCCCGGTCCGCGCGTGCCTGAGGATCGTGTCGAGGACCACGGACTTGTCCTTGTCCTCGACCACGCACTCCAGCTTGAGCTTGGGCCGCACGTTGACCGTGAGGCTCGAGCCGCGGTAGTGCTCGACGATTCCCTTCTGGCGGCCCGAGCCCTTGACCTCGCCGATCGAGAGTGAGGGGAACCCCTTCTCGAGCAGCTCGGCCCTGATCGGCTCGAACGCCTCGTGGCGGATGTACGCCTCGATCTTCTTCATCTGGCTCGCCCTTTCCTATGCCTCGGACGGATGGTCCGCGGTCATCGCTGTCGCTCCGGCCGGGGCCGGGGTCCTGGCCGGAGCCGGCATTCCGGCGCCGCCCGGGTACTCCTCCGGCGGGATGAACTGCTCGGGGTAGCCGTACATCCCGTGCTCGGAGATGTCGAGCCCCGCGTCCTCCTCCTCGGGAGTGACCCGTAGACCGATCGTCCGCTTGATCGCCCAGAAGGTCGCGAAGCTGAGCGAGAACACGAACGCGAACGCGAGCGTGAACCCGACCACCTGCGCGATCAGCTGGTCGAAGCTGCCCGAGTACCAGAGGCCGCCGTCGGGGTCGCCGAAGGCGTTGTACTGGGCCAGCCGCGGAGCCGTGAACAGGCCGCACGAGATCGTTCCCCAAATCCCTGCGAGGCCGTGCGCCGACAGCGCGCCCACAGGGTCGTCGATGATCTTGTCGATCGCGTACACGCCCAGCACCACGATCACTCCGGCGACCGCGCCGATGATCGGAGCGGGCCAGACCTCGATGTAGCCGGACGGGGCGGTGATCGCCACCAGGGCGGCGATCGCGCCGTTTCCGGCCATGCCGATGTCGATGGTGCCCGTCTTGAGCTTCACGGTCGCCACTGCGCCGAGAACGCCCGCGGCCGCGGCGAGGTTCGTGATCAGGAGGATCTCCGGGAAGCGCCCGTCGAGCGCGTTCAGCGTCGATCCAGGGTTGAACCCGAACCAGCCGAGCCACAGGATCAGCACGCCGAGGCCGAAGAACGGCATCGAGTGCCCTGGGATCGCCCGCGGCTTGCCGTCGGCCCCGTACTTGCCGCGACGTGCACCGAGCAGCAGCAGCGCGGCGAACGCACCGCTGGCGCCGATCAGGTGGACGGCCGTGGAGCCGGCGAAGTCCTGCATGCCGGTGATCCCGAGGCCAAGCCAGTCACCCACCTGGAGGAAGCCGCCTCCGAACACCCAGTGGGCGCCGACCGGATAGATGATCGTCGCGAACACCGCGGAGTAGATGACGTAGGCACCGAACTTGATGCGCTCGAGCGTCGTGCCCCAGACGATCGCCAGGGAGACGGCGCAGAACGCGAACTGGAAGAAGAACTTCGAGTCGATCGTCGCGTCCGAGAGCGCCATCACCGGGAAGTCCGGCCGGAACAGGGTCAGATCACCATCCTGTGCCGAGAACGGCCCCAGGTCGGTGAGGAAGAACCCTCCCGTGTGGCCGACGAAGCTGCCGAGCGGCCCGCCGAAGCAGAGCGCGAACCCGACGGCCCACCAGGCCACGGCGGCGATCGAGAAGTTGGTCAGGATCTTCGCCACCACGGTGCCGGCGTTCTTCGCTCGCGAGAAGCCGATCTCGAGGAAGGCGAAACCCGCCTGCATGAACATCACCAGCGCGCCGGCGACGATCACCCAGATCGAGTTGATCCCGACGGTCTCCGACAGCTTGCCGTCGATCGCCAGGTTGAGATCCTCCGTAGCGCCGAACGCCGTTGCCGGGATCACCAGCAACGCCGCCAGCGCGATCAGCGGGATCACGTACCTACGTCTCATCTGTTGCTTACCTCCGGTCGCAGTACCAGGAATTGCGCCGAAGGTAGGCGGCGGGTTCGCGCCTGTCTTTATCCGGCTGTCGAGAATCCGCCCGCCCGCGGTTGTACCGACGGTCGAAACCGCCCGCTCTCACGCATGGACACCCGGGCCAGGCGCGGCTAGCCGGTGCGGGCTTCGACCCGCTGGGCGGCCGGGACGCCGTTGACGCTCAGCTCCACGCCCTCCATGCCCATGTCGATCAGCGTGGGATCGCCGCCGAGCTCCCCCCAGCGCCGGCGCGCGGAGGCGTGGAACTGGTCGAGGAACTCGTCCGAGTGCAGGGGGTCGTGGTGGAAGAGCAGCATTCGCTCGGCGTCAACCCGGCGGGCGAACGTGAGCGTGTCGGTGAGCGCGGAATGGCCCCAGCCGATGTGGTCGGGGTACTCCTCGTCCGTGTACTGGCAGTCGTGGATCAGCAGGCTCGCGTGGTGCGCGAGGTCGAAGCCCGAGATCCACTCCTGCTCGAGTTGATCGAGCGGCGCCCCGAGTGCGGGCTCGTGGTCGGGGATGTAGCAGACCGTGGTCTGGCCCTCGGTGATCCGGTATCCCAGCGTAGGCCCGCGGTGCGTGACCGCCTCGGCGCGAATCGTCGCGCCGCCCAGCTCCCATTCCGTAACGGGGGTGTCGCGGAACGAGACCGAGCAGGGCAGCTCGCGCACCTCGACTGGCGAGAGGGGCGCTGAGATGTAGCGCGCCACCCGATCCTCGAGGGAGGCCTCGGGCGAGGCGGGGCCCCAGATGATGATCTCGCAGTCGGCCCGGAAGCAGGGCGGGAAGAACATCAGACCCTGGATGTGGTCGAGGTGAAGGTGGGTGAGCAGGATGTGGATCCTCGAGGAGTCGACGAGGTCTAGGCCGAGCGTGCGGATCCCGGTGCCGGCGTCCAGGATCAGCCGCTCTCCCCCGTCGAGGTCGACCTGCACGCACGAGGTGTTGCCGCCGTACCGGTTCATGTGCGGGCCCGGCGATGGGACGGACCCGCGGGCTCCCCAGACCTTGACCCTCATCGCCACAGCATCACTCTCGCTCCTACTCTCGCTCCTGCCGTCCGGTCACCCTACCTCCCCGCCCTCCTCGAGGGGCCAGAAGAAGATCATCGCTCCGGACGTCCCCTCCGGCGACGCCACGATTGGCACCGCGCTCGCCTCGATCGAAGACAGTTCGCCGCCCGCGGTGCGGATCCGGAACCTTCCGTGGGCCGGCCTGCCGCCCCTGAGCGCCTCGGTGACGGCGAGGTTGGCGACGTCCATGGGCTTGCCGTCCATGTCGAGTGGGCCGAAGGTCGACGTCCACTCCTCGGCGCTCATCTTGCCGACGTCCTCGAACGAGCGCCCGAGCAGCGCCGCCGCGGCCTCGTTGTAGAACACGACGGCCGTGTCGCTGTCGAGCAGGAACCCGGGCGTGGAGAGGCTGGTGAGCAGGTTGCGCGCCAGGATCAGCTCCAGCGGCCTCTGCGACGCGGTGTGATCCGTGCGGTCGGCGGCGTGCGGCGAGTCCATTCAGGGCAATTCTTCCACCGATGGGGCGAATCCACCCCGGTTCCTGCTTGGGCGGGCGCGAGCCTTCACGCTCAAGCGCCGTGGCAGCGTGCCGATAGTTCGGACGAGGTGCTTTCGCGGGACCGCGACAGGCTTGCCGCCGAACTGGCGGCCGCCCGGCGGAGGATCTCGGAGCTGGAGGCGGAGCTTTCCGCCCTCTCGGCGCGTGACCCGATCGCCAATTCGCTGCTCACGCTGCGCGCGTTTCGTGCGCAGCTCGAGCTCGACGTTCAGCGCTCGCAGCGTTACGGCCGGGCGCTGACCGTCGCGATCCTCGACCTCGACCGCTTCCGCTACCTCAACCTGAAGCACGGCTACGCGGCCGGCGACAGCGTCCTCGCCGCCGTCGGGCTCTTGATCACCAGCCGCACGCGTGCCCACGACCTCGCCTGCCGGGTGGGCGGCGACGAGTTCGCGATCATGTTCCCGGAGACGCCCGTCTCGGAGGCGCGCGAGGCGACCAGGCGGATGCTCGTGGACCTCGAGGACCTCGAGTCGGGAGGCGTTCGCGGGCACTCGGCGTCCGTTGGCATCGCCGGGCTGCTTCCCAAGCAGAGCCCGGAGGCTCTGCTTGCCGCCGCCGCCAGGGCGCTCGAGCAGGCCCGGGCGGGCGGCGGCGGGCAAGCGGCCACCTACGCCGGCGACGAGGCGGGCGCCTCGGGCGCCGAGGAGGCGCTCGCGGGGGGCCACGGCGACGTCATCGCCGCCCTCGCCTCGACCCTGGGCGAGCGCGACCGCTACACGGGCGACCACTCGGAGTCGGTGGTCGAGCTGACCGTGCGGGTGGGCGAGGCGCTGGCGCTCGACCCCTCGGAGATCGCCAGGGTGCGCACGGGGGCGCTACTTCACGACATTGGCAAGGTGGGCGTGCCCGACGACATCCTCCACAAGCCCGGGCCGCTCGACGAGCGGGAGTGGGAGATCATGCGCCAGCACCCCGTGATCGGGGAGCGCATCGTGCGGGCGATCCCCGGCATGGGCGCGATCGCGCGCATCGTTCGCCACGAGCACGAGCGCTGGGATGGGCGCGGCTATCCCGACGGGCTCGTCGCCGACCAGATCCCGATCGGGTCGCGGGTCATCCTCGCCTGTGACGCCTACCACGCGATGACCTCGGACCGCCCCTATCGCAAGGCGATGTCGCATCGGGAGGCGATGGCCGAGCTGACCGCGAACGCGGGCAGTCAGTTCGACCCCAACGTCGTTGAGGCGCTTGTCGGCTACCTCTACGGCCGCCGCCAGGCTGGGTTGGCGGCGGTTTGAGCGCGGCCGCCGGCCGTTACTGCCCTGGGTTTGAGCGATAGGCCGGCCGAGGCCGGCCCGCCGCCTACGCTTCCAGCTTGCCGATCTTGAAGATCTTCGTGCCGCAGTCCGGGCACGTGCCCTGGATCGCCGGTCGGCCGTTCTTCATCGTGACCTGCTGGGGATCCTTGATCTCGACCTTCTTCCGTTCCTTCACGCAGTAGCCCTCTGGCATTCAGCCTCTCCTTTCAGAGACGATCCGCGCGACCGTAGAGCACTTGCCGGACGCATGCAGCGTGCCCAGCGTAACAAATGTCACAAGCTCCCCAGGCGTCACGCAGGCGTCAGGCAGGCGTCAGGGGTTCCCGCTCTGGCCGAGAGGGCCCCGCCCGGAGCCCGATCCGCCGCCGAAATTGCCCGGATTCGACGCCTGGCTGCGCAGGTCGTTGATGTCGTCCTTGACCACGTCGAGCTCGCGCTCGAGCGTGGTCTGATCCCCGTTCAGGCTCGAAACCTGCTCCTCGAGCGCCTGCACGCGGTCGGACAGGGCGGCGGCCTCCTCCCTGGCCGCGCTCGACGCCTGCTCTGTGACCGCGCTGAGCTGGTCCTCCAGCGACCTCACCTCGTCCTTGGTCGCGCTCTCGTCCTTGGCGCTCAGGGCGAGCACCACGCCCACGATGCCGGCCGCGAGCGCAAGCACGACCGCAGCGCCGATCGCGTACGTGCGAACGCCGAGCTTGCGGTCGACCTGGGCGAGCCTGGCGCGAAGGCCGTCGATTCGCTCGTGGGGGTCGCTCGACTGGCGCGGCGGCGCCGTGGCGGGCGCCGCGCGGCCCGAGGCCGTGCCGGCGGACGCCGCCGAGCTCGCGCCCCCCTGCGTAGCCGTGCCAGAGGCGGGCTCCGCCTTGGCCGGCGGGGCGTCGGCGCCCGTGCGCCTGCGAAGGGATGGAAGCCTCATCACGGCGCGAATCCTAAGCGGACTACGAGGCGGGCAGCGGGGTTCGCACCTCGCCCCCCTCGGGCTCGAGTGGGAGACCGGCGTCGACCCACGACTGAAGCCCCCCGGCCATGTTGTACGCGTCGTAGCCGGCCTCGCGGAACGCGGCCGCCGCCATCGCCGAACGGTTGCCGCCGCGGCAGTAGAACACGACGGGCCGGTCCTTCGGGATCGAGTCCGCCTCCGCGGTCAGGTGGTTCATCTCGACGTGCCTGGCGCCGTCGATTCGCCCGCCCTCCCATTCGTAGTCGCGGCGAACGTCGATCAGCTCGGCGCCCTCCTCGACGAGCTCGCGAACCCGATGCGGCTCGAGCTCGGTCTCGGCGTCGGCTGCCTCCTCGCCCATACCGCCATATCCATAGCATTGGGGCTCAGTGCTCCCCGTCACGGCGTGAGCACTAGTTCCCGCCGCGAATCCGACGCAAGGAGACCCGATGCCCGAAGCAGTGATCGTCGACGCCGTCCGCACCCCGATCGGCCGCGCCTTCAAGGGGACGCTCGCCCAGGAGCGCCCGGACGAGATGGGCGCCTTCATCGTCGACAGCCTGCTGGAGCGAAACGAGGGCCTGGACCCGGCTTCGGTCGAGGACGTGTTCTGCGGCTGTGGCCTGCCGCAGGGGCTCCAGGCGTTCAACATCGCCCGGATCATCGTGCTGCTCTCCGAGAAGCTGCCGCAGAGCGTGAATGGGGTGACGATGTCCCGCTACTGCGCCTCGAGCCTCGACGCGATCCGCCACGCGGCCAACGCGGTGCGGGCCAGCCAGGGCGACGCCTACGTCGCCGCCGGCGTCGAGTGGGTGAGCCGCTTCAACGAGCGCCAGGAGGCCGCCGGCGTCGCCGACCAGAACGAGAAGCTGCAGGGCAACGACAGGCAGCCGAACGCCTACATCCAGATGGGCGACACGGCCGTCAACGTGGCGAAGAAGTACGAGGTCAGCCGCGCGGACATGGACAAGTACGCGCAGCGCTCGCAGGAGCTGGCCGTCGCCGCGCAGGAGTCCGGGTACTTCGACCGCGAGATCGTCCCCGTCACGCTCGCCGACGGCACCGAGGTGGCCAAGGACGACGGCCCGCGCCCGAGCTCGACCCTGGAGAAGCTCGCCGAGCTGCCTGAGGCGTTCGAGGGTGGAGGCGGGGTCACCGCGGGCAACTCGTGCCCGCTCAACGACGGCGCCGCCGCGGTGCTGGTGATGTCGGACACCAAGGCCAAGGAGCTCGGCCTCGAGCCGCGCGCCAGGATCGTGACCGCGGCCACGCACGGCAACGAGCCCGAGTACATGGGCGTGGCCCCGATCGGCGCGATCAAGAAGGTGTTCGAGCGCGCTCAGATGAAGATGTCAGACGTCGACGTGGTCGAGCTCAACGAGGCCTTCGCCGCGCAGGTGATCCCGATCATGGACGAGTGCGAGATCCCCCTGGAGAAGCTGAACACCCACGGCGGGGCGATCGCTCTCGGCCATCCCTTCGGGATGACCGGCGCCCGGATCATGACCACGCTCCTGAACGCGATGGAGACCGACGACCACCAGATCGGCGTGGAGACGATGTGCGTCGCCGGCGGTCAGGGCGAGGCGATGATTGTGGAGCGGCTGAACTAGGCGGTTGGCGGATCCACAGTTCCGACCGGCCATCGGGTGTCGGATTTCTCCGGATAGTCCGTAGAAACACGACGCTCGGCGTCAACCAGAGCGCGTGGACGCACGTCAGAGCCTCCGCTCCATCGAGCGTCGAATTTCCACCAATAGTTGGTCGAAATTCGACGCTCGGCGTGTGGTCCCGCGTGGCTCGGGCCAGCCGCGGCCCGGGGCTAGCCCAGCGTCCGTGCGATCACCAGGCGCTGGATCTCGTTCGTGCCCTCGTAGATCTGGGTGATCTTGGCGTCGCGCATCATGCGCTCGACGGGATACTCGCTGACGTATCCGTAGCCGCCGAGGACCTGGACGGCTTCCGTGGTGACCCACATCGCCGTGTCGGAGGCCACGAGCTTCGCCATCGCGGAGTACTTGCCCATGTCGGCGTCGCCCGTATCGACCTTCGAGCACGCGCGGTAGAGCAGCTCGCGCGCGGCCGCGGTGCGCGACTCCATGTCGGCGAGCTTGAACTGGATCCCCTGGAATGAGGCGATCGGCTTGCCGAACTGCTGGCGCTCCTGCGCGTAGGCCGCGGCGTAGTCGGTGGCACCCTGGGCGATGCCCACGGCCTGCGCGGCGACTCCCAACCGGGAGCGGTCGAGGGTCGCCATCGCCACCTTGAAGCCCTCGCCCTCGGTGCCGATCAGGTTCTCCGACGGCACGCGGACGCCGTCGAATATCGGCTGCCCGGTGGGCGAGCCGCGGATCCCCATCTTGTGCTCGAGCTTGCCGACCGCAAAGCCGGGCCGGTCGGCCTCGACGACGAAGGCGGAAATCCCGTGTGAATGCCCGGCGTCGGGGTCGGTGACCGCGAAGCAGATGTAGAAGTCGGCGATGCCGAGGTTGGTGATCCAGTTCTTGGACCCGTCGATCACCCACTCCGAGCCATCACGGACCGCCCGCGTGCGCATTCCGCCCGGATCCGAGCCCGCGTCGGGCTCGGACAGTGCGAACGCTGGCGTCCATTCGCCGCTCGCGCAGCGCGGGAGGAAGCGCTGCTTCTGCTCGTCGGTGCCGAAGAGCTTGATCGGCAACGTCCCCAGCTCCTGGATCATCAGCATCAGCGCGGTCGAGGCGCAGGCCCTGGCCACCTCCTCGATCGCGATGTTGAGCATCAGCGCGCCGGTGCCCGTACCTCCATGGTCGACCTCGAACGGCAAGCCGAAGAGGTCGTGCTCGGCGAACAGCTCGCGCAGATCGTGCGGGTAAGCGGCGTCGCGATCGATCTCGGCCGCCCGCGGAGCCACGCGCTCGCTCACGATGCGCCGGATCGTGTCGCGGAACTCGATGAACTGCTCAGGCAGCGAGTACGGCGCGCCGGGCTCGACTGCGGTCGCCATCCGGGCCAGGGTACCGCCGCTCCCGCCCCGGCTTGATGCGCGACGCACAATCGGACAAGAGGGCTGATGTGGGCTATCCGCGCACGCGCATGACGCCGCATGCCGTCGCTGGATCGGCACCCACGACCTCGCAGGTAGCGCTTCTACCTGCTTCGGCCGCGTGCACCGCCCAGCTCGGCCTGCGGCGCCCCCGCGCACGCGCCTGGCCCCCACCAACCCTCTAGAGTCCCGCTCGCACGTGTCAACGAACACGGGGTGAGGGTTTGAGATGGATGTGATGGGCACGATCGAGGGCGCGTTCTCGCGCGTCAACTCGACGGTCTTCAAGGGCGTGAACAGGGCCCGCGAGTGGTGGCAGCTGCCCACGCCCGTGGCGCTGCTCAACCTGCGGGCGTACCGCGACGACATGCGCAAGCTCAACCTCTACGACACCGAGGAGCGCGACGGTGGCGGCACCGTGCCGCTCGAGCAGCTGCCGAAGCACCGCACATACGACGGCTCGCTTCAGGACCCGACCGATCCGCAGATGGGCCAGGTCGGCACCCGCTTCGGGCGCAACATCGACCCGACCGCCACCCCGCCCGAGTCCCCCGAGCAGAGGCTCGATCCGAACCCTCGCGAGATCGCCAACCGCCTCCTGCATCGCGACGTCTTCAAGCCGGCCACCTCACTCAACGTGCTCGCGGCCTGCTGGATCCAGTTCCAGAACCACGATTGGTTCGGCCACGGCGAGAACGACCCCAACGCCCACATCGAGGTGCCGCTGCCCGCCGGGGACGAGTGGCCCGACGGCGATCCGATGAAGATCAGGCGGACCCATCCCGACCGCACCGACATGGACGGGGGCTCGGCGCCGCCGGCCTACGTCAACACCGTTACGCACTGGTGGGACCTCTCCCAGGTCTACGGCTCCACCGAGGAGCGAAACCGCGAGCTGCGTGCCGGCGAGGACGGCAAGATGCTGGTTGAGGACGGGCGACTGCCGAACGAGAAGGTGCGCAAGCTCGACGGCGTCGACCTCACCGGCTTCTCAGACAACTACTGGATCGGGCTCTCGCTGCTCCACACCCTGTTCGTCAAGGAGCACAACGCGATCTGCGATCACCTCAAGGGCGCCTACCCCACCTGGGATGACGAGAAGCTCTTCCTGACCGCGCGCCTAGTGAACTCGGCGCTGAGCGCGAAGATCCACACGGTCGAGTGGACGCCGGGGATTCTCGCCAACCCGGTGTTGGAGCGGGCGATGAACGCCAACTGGTACGGGGTGCTGCCGCGATGGGTGCGGCAGAAGTTCGGGCACGTCGGCACGGAGATGATCGGCGGCGTCGTCGGCTCGACCCAGGCGCACCACGCGGCCGCCTACGCGATCACCGAGGAGTTCGTCTCGGTGTATCGACTCCATCCGCTGCTCCCCGACGACTACGAGATCCGCGATCACCGCAACGGCGAGCTGATCGCGACCACGGACTTCGACCCGATCCAGGGCGCGGGGACCCGGGCCTCGATCGACGAGTGGGGGCTGTCCAACCTCCTCTACTCGTTCGGGATCGCGAGCCCCGGCGCGATCACGCTCCGGAACCATCCCCGGGCGCTCGCCAACCACGTCCGCCTGACGGGCGAGCGGGTGGACCTCGCCACGATCGACATCCTGCGCGACCGCGAGCGCGGCGTCTCCCGCTACAACGACTTCCGCGAGAAGCTGCGCAAGAGCAGGGTGAAGAGGTTCGAGGACCTCACCGACAAGCCCGAGCTTGCGAAGGAGATCGAGGACGTCTACGACGGGGACATCGACCGGGTCGACCTCCAGGTCGGGCTGCTCGCCGAGCCGCTGCCGCCGGGCTTCGGATTCAGCGACACGGCCTTCCGGATCTTCATCCTGATGGCCTCCCGGCGACTGCGAAGCGACCGCTTCTTCACCAACGACTACTCCCCCGACGTCTACATGCCGGAGGGCATTCGCTGGGTGGAGGAGAACACGATGGGCGACGTCCTCCTACGCCACCACCCGGAGCTCGCGCCGGCGCTCGACGGGGTCGAGAACGCATTCGCCCCCTGGCGCAAGCTCGCGTAGGCGCGCGTAGGTAATGGCTGGCGAGCCCCCCAGCGCGTCGCTGCTCGAGAACGCGCGCTTCAACTCGCTCGTGATCGTGCCCAACGCCGTCCAGGGGCTCTTCCGGCGCCGGCGGGTCGCGGTGGCCGTGGCAACGCGCGCGAACGTCGACGGCTGGGCCATCGGCCTGCTCTCGCGCATGCGGCGCCGTCATGGCGGCGGCCCGGTCTGGGTGCGCGTGATCAGGGACCGGGCGCTGCTGCTGCTCACACCGGCCGACGTCCACCGCGCGCTCGAGGGGTCGCCCGAGCCGTTCGCCTCCGACCCGGAGGGAAAGCGCAAGGGGATGACGGCCTTCCAGCCCGACGCGTTGACGATCTCCCGCGGAGAGCAATGGCGCGAGCGGCGCGAGTTCACGGAGGCCGTGCTGGATACTCGCGAGCCGCTGCACCGGTTCAGTGATCGCTTCGCGGGGGTCGCGGACGAGGAGGCGTGGGCGCTGATCGACGAGGCCGAGAGCCTCTCCGGCGCGCGCCTCGAATGGGATCCGTGGAACCGCGCGTTCCGCCGGCTCACCCGTCGCGTGGTGCTCGGCGACGCGAGCCGCGACGACGAGGGGCTGAGCGAGCTGCTTGGGGAGATGATGGAGGAGGGCAACGGCATGCCGGGAAGGCCCTCCCAGCGCTACCCCGGATTCATCGAGCGGATCGGCAGCTACGCCGAGGCAGCGGGGCCCGGCAGCCTGGTGAGCCTGGTCGCCGAAGCGCCGATGGGCGCGCAGACGGAGCCGCTGGGCCAGGTGCCCCACTGGCTGTTCGCGATGGGCGACACGCTGGCGATCAACGCCTTCCGGGCCCTGGCGCTGATCGCGAGCCACCCGCGCCAGCGGGCTCGGGTGCTCGATGAGGTGTCGAGCGCCGCCGCCGACGACGCGCCGGACGCCGGCGCCGTAGCCGGGCTTCGCTACCTCGACGCGTGCCTGTCCGAGGCGATGCGCATCTGGCCGACGACTCCGATGCTCTCGCGGGAGACCGTCGCCGACACGGATTGGCGCGGGGTGAGCGTGCCCGCGGGAACGCAGGTCCTGATCGTGAACACGTTCCTTCACCGCGACCGCGAGCGCCACGCATGGGCCGACCGCTTCGCCCCGGAGCGGTGGATCGACGGCGAGGCCGCCGAGGACTGGGCCTTCAACCACTTCAGCCGCGGCCCGCAGGGATGTCCCGGCGCCGCCCTGACGCTCTTCTTGGGCAGGGCGTTCCTCGCGGCGCTGCTGCGGCGGCGCGAAATCGACCTGCTGGCGCCCAGGCTCGACCCGGAGCGCCCGCTGCCCCAGATGCTCGACTACTTCGGCCTTCGGCTCGAGCTAGCGGGCCGGCCGGCGTAGCGACGACGAACGCCGCACGCCTGGGCTTACTCCTCGGTCAGATCCGCGTCCGGGAGGTCGGTCGACAACCCGGCCGCTCCCGCTGGCCGCCCATGTCCCTCGCCTGGCGGAGAGTCCGGCTTACCCTTGGGAGCGATCTCCGAGCTGCCCGGATCCTCGGGCGGAGTGCCGTTGCCGCTGGGCTGGGGCTGCGTGTCGCTTTGGCCCGGCGCCTCGGGCGGCGTTTCGCCGCTTCGCGCCTGCGTCGCGGTCCTCTGGCCCTCGGACGCGTTCTCGTTGGCGTGCCCGGCGCCCGGGGTCTCGCCGTCGTTGGCGGAGTTGCCACCGGACGACGCGGCGGGGGCCGTCTCGCCGGCGGAGGAGGACTCGCGCTCGCGCGCGTGACCGCGCGAGCGCTTGTCGCCCGCCTGGCCGGAGTCCTCGTCGGACCCGGGCACGTCCACGCCGAGGCCTTCGAGCGCATCGCTGATCGGCTCGGGCGGCCTCACCCCGGCCAGGGCGAGGCCCGCTCCGAGGCCGAACGTTGCGAGCGCTACGACCGCCAGCCGGCGCGCGATGAGCCACCCGCGCGGGGCGGGCGTGCGCGGGCGCAGCCTCTGCGCGCTCACCGCGTCACCCGCGGTCGCCATCGGCATCCGCTCCGCCTCGACCAGCATCGCCGCAACGTGACGCTCGGAGACTGAGGGGTGGAGCGGGCGCACGAACGCAGCGCGAACGTCGCGCGCGAATTCCGCAAGCTCCGGCTCTGGCCCCAGCAGGCTCATCTCCTTACCTTGAGCGTCGAACGGATGCCCTGGGTTATGGCCGTTGTCGCTCATCGCCTCGCCCGGGCGTGCTCGAGTTGCCTGCGCACGGCGGCCAGCCCGCGCCGCTGAAGCTGCTTCACGGCTCCTGTGCGCTTGCCGACTACGCGGGCGACGTCCTCCACCGACAGATCGCCGACGATCCGCAGCAGCAGGACGTCGCGCTGATCAGGTGAGAGCGAGGCGAGGACCGAGGTCACGCGCTCGAGGGCGAGCCTCTCCAGCGCCTCGCTCTCGACGTTCCCGCCGGGCGGTTCGGACTCCGCCTCCGGATCCGCCACCGTGCGCTCGATTCGGCGGGCCGCGCGGCGGCGCTCATCGAGAAGACGGTGGTGGGTGATCTTGAACACCCAGGCGCGGAAGCCGCGGGCGGGACCATCGAACCGGGGCAGGTCACGCACCACCTGGAGGAAGACCTCGCCCGCCAGGTCCTCTGGATCGGCCACATCCCGCGCGCGCAGGTAACCGAGGACTCCGGGGGCGAGCGCTGCATAGATCTCGCGCCACGCCTCCTGCTCGCCGGCGCGCGCCGAGGCCAGTAGGCGCTCGAACCCCTTGTCGCGGGCCTCTTGTCTGGGATCTGGACTCACCGTGAGTGGCTGGCGGGTGCCTAGGGATAGCGGATTGCGCTCCGTTTGACCACCATCACCATCGGCAGCGCGGGCGAAACCGCAAAGAGAAGGGGCCCCGAAGGGCCCCTTCGTCTCTCACCTGTGCTCGGGTCAGCGTGTGAGGTCAGGCGTGACTTGCCGGACCCTTGACGGTCTCGCAGTCAGCTGCGACGACGTCGTTCTTGTCGGCGCGGACCGTGTCCTCGCCGTCGCCGCAGGTGATGTCGTCCGCCTTCTTGCCATCACCGTTGGCTTTGATCGAGTCGTCGCCCTCGTCGCCCGAGATGGTGTCCTCCCCGTCCCCGCCGTCGATGCGGTCATTCTCGGTCCCGCCGCTCACGGTGTCCGGACCGTTGCCGCCGTCAACCGCGTCGTCGTCCTCGTCACCGTTGACGGTATCGGCGCCCCGCTTGCCCAGCAGCGTGTCGTTGCCCGCCAGGCCTCTGATCGTGTCGTCACCCTTCTTGCCGACGATCTTGTCGGCGTTCTCGGTGCCGGTCAGGGTGTCGTCGCCCTTCGTGCCGCGAATCGTCTGCGCGACGGCGATGCCGGCGACGACGAGCAGCACGGCCAGCGCGCCGGCCAGCAGCGCGGTCAGGTGTGTGCGCTTCCGCATCAGAGTGGCGCTCCCTCGTTCGCTTGCATGTCCTTCCCAATGAGCGACCGAACGCCGCGCGGGGTTACGCCTCCGGTGCGGAAAGCCATCAAGGGGTTATGCCCTCGTGACGGCGGGTAGGGTGGGGCGCGTGCGGGCGTGGCTCCCACTCCCGGCGGCCTGGCTGACGCTCATCGCCGGGCTGGTCCTACTCCTCACGGTTCAGGCTGCGGCCCAGGAGGCCGTGGTCTGCACCAAGCTCGAGAAGAGGCTCGACGACACCAAGTTCGACCTCGAGGGCGGGAGCGACAAGGTGAACCTGAAGGGCGGCAACGACAAGGCGCAGGGCGGGAGCGGCCGTGACCGGATCAAAGGCGGTCCCGGCCGGGACAAGATTGTGGGCGGCACGGGACGCGACAAGCTGATCGGGGGCCCCGGCAACGACATCCTGTGCGGCGCCGGCGAGGGCGACAAGATCAAGGGAGGGCCGGGGAAGGACGAGGTCTACGGCGAGGAGAAGGACGACAAGGTCGTCGGCGGCCCCGACGACGACTTCGTCCTCGGCAGCACCGGCGACGACCTCGTGATCGGATGGGGGCGGAAGGGCGGCGAGTACGTCGACGACGGCGCCGACGAGATCAACGGCGGCCATGAGGACGACCGCGTCGAGGGCGGCGGGGCAGACCTGGTCCTCGGGCTCGACGGCGACGACCTACTCCGCACGCGAACCCCCGACATCGCTCCCCGCAAGTTCGACGGCGGCGGGCAGAACGACACGATCTACGGCTCAAATCTCGCGGATCAGATGTTCGGCGGCGAGTTTGGCGACGACACCATCTTCGGTGGCCTGGGCAACGATGACATCTTCGGCGAGTCGGCCGACGACGACCTCTACGGCGAGGAGGGCGACGACCACCTGCGCGGCGGGAACGGGAAGGACAAGCTGCACGGGGGCGCCGGCTCCAACGACATCTGCGACGGGGGCGAGCAGGACGACACCGCCGACGGCTGCGAGCAGACGCCGAACGTCCCCTAAGGGGGCGGCGAAAACCGAGTCTGGAGCGGACGCAGGGAGGTCGGCGACGCGAGCTTGGTCGAAACCCAAGTGAGCGAGCCGACCGACCGAGGACAACGCCAGACGACGGTTTGCAGGCGCCCTAGTCGGAGAACAGCGCGTAGCCGTACTCGCCGCGCTTGTACGCCAGCTTCGCGATCGCGGTCATGCGGTCGTCGTCGTTCGACTCGATCTGGCGGAAGCTCGAGCGCACGCGCCGGGCGGCGCGGGTGCAGAAGGTCTCGGCGATGTAGCGCTCCTGGCCCGAGGGCTCGATGCCCTGGTCCTCGAAGATCTGGCTGACCCGGGACAGCACGGCGATCTGGGCGAAGATGTCTGACACGGCCGAGGCCAGCCGCTTCTGGTGGAACTGGCGCTCGACGATCTCCTTCTTGTGCTCGCGGAGCAGCGATTCGGAGACGTCGCGCAGCCGCTGAACCTGATCTGAGACGGCGTCGGCGTGGTCCTTCAGCTCCGGGTGGGCCTTGGTGATGCGGTCGGGCCGCACCTCGCGCTGGATCCGATTGGAGACGTAGTCGAACAGCACCCCGATCGTCCCGATCGGGTCGGCGAGTCCGATCTCGCCCAGCCCCGAGAGCTTCTCGCCCAGCGGCTTCACGCCCGAGAGCGCGATGAAGGCTCGCATCACGTCGTTGGCGCCCTCGAAGATCGGGAAGATCCGGATGTCGCGCAGGATCCGCTCGTAGGGCTCGTCCCGCATGTAGCCCTCGCCTCCCTTGAGCTGAAGCACCCGGTTGGCGGCGTACCAGAGGAACTCCGTCCCGGAGACCTTGCAGATCGCCGACTCCAGCGAGTAGTCCTCGACGCCCTGATCGACGAGGCCGCAGGTCAGGTAGCACATGGACTCCAGCCCGAACAGGTAGGAGACCATCCAGGCGATCTTCTCCTGCACCAGCTCGAAGTTGGCCAGCGGCTGACCGAACTGGCGCCGCTCGTTGACGTGGTTGATCGCCCGGTTGAGGAGGTCCTTGGTGGCGCCGACCGAGCCGGTGCCGAGGCCGATGCGCCCGTTGTTCAGGATCTCCATCGCGATCCGGAAGCCCTCCCCGGGCTCGCCGAGCACGTTCTCGGCGGGGACGCGCACGTCCTTGAAGTAGAGGCGCCGCAGGTCGTTCCCGCGCAGGCCCATGGTGTCGAAGCGCTCGCCGACCTCGAACCCCTTCATCCCCTTCTCGAGGATCAGCGCGATGTGGCGATCCTTGCCGTCGATCTCGCAGCGGGCGAACGCGGTGAAGACGTCGCCCTTGCCGCCGTTGCCGATGTAGCGCTTCTCGCCGTTCAGCACCCAGCTGCCGTCGGCCTGCTGGACGGCGCGCGACTGGAGGTTGTAGGCGTCCGAGCCGGCCTCGGGCTCGGTGAGCGCGAAGCCGGCGAGCTTCCGGCCGGCGCACAGGTCGGGCAGGAAGCGCTCCTTCTGCTCCTCGGTGCCGAAGAGGACGATCCCCTTGTAGCCGATCGACTGATGCACGCCGAGGACGACCGAGAGGGTGGCGTCGATCCGGTTGAAGGTCTCGAACACGCGGGCGTAGCCAGTCTGGGAGAGGCCCTGGCCCCCGTACTTCTCGGGCACGTAGAGCCCCAACAGCCCCGCCTCGCCCAGCTCCTCGATCAGGTCGTCCCCGACCCAGCGGTCCTCCTCGATCTTGACCGGGTCGATGCGATCGCCGATCTCGTGGGCGGCCGCGATCAGCTTGCGGATCTGCTCCTGCTCCTCGGGCCTCGGCTGCGGCCACGGAAACACCAGCTCCTCGTGGATTTCGCCGAGGAACAGCGACTTGCAGAACGAGGAGACGCCGGTTTCGGGCTCGGCCCTCGGCTGGGTCGCGACCTCCACGGGCGTCACCCTACCCCAGCGCCGATCTCCTCAAGCGCCCAGAACTTCGTCGACCTCGTCGGCGATCATCCGCGCAAGCGGAAGCGAGGAGGTCGCGGCGGGGGAGGGCGCGTTCCGCACGTGCAACGCCGGCCCGGTGCGCGAGACGACGAAGTCGTCCACCAGCGAGCCGTCGCGGGCGACCGCCTGGGCGCGGATCCCCGCCGGCCCGACGCCGAAATCGCCGCTTCGCAGCTCGGGGACATACCGGCGCGCCGCGGCCACGAAAGCGCGCCTGCTGGCGGCGTGCGAGAGCTCGGTGAGGCCGGTGCGCCAGAAGCGACGCATGAGGCGCCAGGTGCCGGGCCACGAGAGCGTCTCGCGCAGGTCGCGGGCGCGCACGCGCCACGGCCGGTAGGCGTCGCGGGCGCCAACCATCAGCGCCGAGGGGCCGAGCAGGACCTCGCCGTCGAGGCCACGGGTCAGGTGCGCGCCGAGGAATGGCAGCTCCGGGTCGGGCACGGGATAGATGCTCGCCCGCACCAGGTCGGAGCGCTCTCCTCGCAGGCGCAGGTAGGCGCCGCGGAAGGGGACGATGCGCGGCTCGGGCGGGGCGCCGGCGGCCACCGCGAGGCGGTCCGACCAGGCTCCGGCGCAGACGAGCGCCGCGCGCGCCTCGATCGTCCCCGAGCTGTGGTGCACGGTCGCCCTCTCGGCGCGCTCATTGAGCGAGGAGACCGCGCAGCCGGTGACCATCGAGCCGCCGCGGTCGCGGAGCTCCGCGGCGTACGCCCCAGCGACCTCGGCGAAGTCGACGACTCCGGTGTTGGGGGAATGGAGCGCCGCGATCCCCACCGCGTGCGGCTCGATCTCGGCGATCTCGTCCGCGCCCACCCGGCGCAGCCCGGGGACCGAGTTCGTGACACCGCGGAGCTCGAGCTCGTCGAGCCGGCCGAGCTCCTCCTCGCGAGTGGCGACGATCAGCTTTCCGGTGCGCTCGGTGCGGATCCCCCGTTCCCCGCAGTACTCGTAAAGCTCCGCCGCGCCCTGGACGCACAGCCTCGCCTTGAGCGACCCGGGGCGGTAGTAGATCCCAGCGTGGATGACGCCGCTCGAGTGGCTCGTCTGGTGGGCGCCGATCCTCGGCTCGCGGTCGAGCACGCAGATGCTCAGGCCGTCGTGGCGCAGCACCAGCTCGCGCGCCGCGGCGAGGCCGATGATCCCCGCGCCGACAACGACGACGTCGCATTCGCGGGGCGGCTGCATCGACATCGCGGGCGATGGTAGGGCGCGACTACGATCGTGGCATGGCCCTGCCGCTGAAGCCCCCCGTGAAGCCCCAGCTGGCGCTCTCGCGCAAGACGCTGCCAGAGGGTGCGGAGTGGGTTTACGAGCCGAAGTTCGACGGCTTTCGCGTGATCGCGTTCGTCGACGGCGACGACGTCTACCTCCAGTCGCGCGGCGCCAAGCCGCTTCGTCGCTACTTCCCGGAGCTCGTGTTTCCGCCAGGCCAGTACGTGCTCGACGGTGAGCTCCTGATCATCGGCGCCGACGGACACGAGCAGTTCGACGCGCTCCAGAATCGGCTGCACCCGGCCGAGTCGCGGGTGCGAATGCTGGCCGAGCAGACGCCCGCGCTCCTGCGGGCGTTCGACCTCTTGGCGGAGGGCGATGAGAAGCTCCTGAAGCTGCCATTCGCCGAGCGCCGTGAGCGGCTGGAGGCGCTGGTGGCCGCTCTCGGCGGCCGCAAGAAGTCAGCCGCGGGGTCGATCGAGCTCACGCCGCTCGGGCGCACGCTCGCCAAGGCGGCGCCGTGGCTCCAGGGCGGCGAGGGCGTGATCGCCAAGCAGCTCGAGGCCCCCTACAGGCCCGGGGAGCGCAAGGGCATGGTGAAGGTGAAGCGCGTTCGCACCGCCGACTGCGTGGTCATGGGCTGGCGGCCGGGCAAGGAGGACGGGACCGTCGGCTCGCTGATCCTGGGCGTCTACGACGGCGGCGAGCTGCGCGTCGTCGGCCACACCTCGGGCTTCCGGGCGAAGGAGAAGCGCGAGCTCGTGAAGCGACTTGCCCCGTACGAGACGGGAGAGCGCGGCTCCGGCGACCCCAGCCGCTGGTCGCACGACCGCGACCTCGAGTGGATCGAGGTGCGCCCGGAGCTCGTGGTGGAGGTCTCCTTCGACCACGTTTCGGACGGCCGCATCCGCCACGGGACCAAGGTGCTGCGCTGGCGCACCGACAAGAAGCCGAAGGAGTGCACCTTCGACCAGCTCGAGGCGTAGCCGCACTCACAGCGTCAGGCCGGCGGGAATTGGCGCGTTCTTGCCGGTATCCGGCAATAAAGCGCCAGATGGGCTGCATCCGAGCATAGGCTTACAGGCATGGCACGAAAACTCCGGAGACCTCGCCGCCCTCCTCCACTTGATCTCGCGTCCATTCGTCAAGGACACGAAGGGACCCCTCCGCAAGCTGCCGAGGTGGTTCCTGCTCGCGGTGACCAAGGACAACGAGTACGGACTCGACTACCGCGAAAAACGTTCGGAGATCCAGATCAAGAAGACAATCGCCGAGTTCGAGCGCGAGAGCGTCGGCTTCACGACGGAGATGGGCATCTGGGGATGGGTCGCGGTGCTCGAAGTGCGGGACGAAGCGAAGAGGAACCGCCTGCAGATCACGAGAGACGCGTGGAACGAGGACAAGAACCCCGGGGCTGCTGAGCTCTTCGCGCTCCCAATGAGGGAGTAGCCGCCATTCTGGCGACTTTGTTCGCCTATTCCGAACAAACGCGCCATCCCACCTAGCCGGGGACCGGACGGCCTTGCGAAGCCGCTCCCCGTTCGCTGAGCGCTAATCCTCGAACTCGTCCTCGTAGCCTTGGCCGGTCCGCGGCTTGGAGCCGAAGCCGCGCTGTAGCCCGGCGGCGGCCCCAGGCGGCGGCCCTCCGGGTTGAGGGTCTCCGGCGCGCCCGCGGTGGGTGGGTCGGTCACGGTCACGGCTCGGCTGCACACGCTTCGGCTCGCCCTTCTGCTTCGGGAAGTGCGGCGGCCATGGGGCGTCACCCAGGCCCTCCTCCTCGTCGCGGCGGGCGAGCTCGAGCAGCCCTTCCAGGGAGCCCGGCCGCCCGTCGATGTCCGCGGCCGGATCGCCCAGCTCGCCGAGGCGGTCGGGCACCGTGTCGAGTCGCAGGTCGGCCGGCTCAACGTCCGGCACCTCGTCCCACTGCAGCGCGGACGAGACGCGGGCGTCGGGCGTCGGGCGGACCGAGTAGCAGGACGCCACCGTGCGGTCGCGGGCGTTTTGGTTGTAATCGACGAAGACCCCGTGGCGCTCCTCCTTCCACCACTTGGTCGTCGCCAGGTCGGGGGCGCGGCGCTCGACCTCGCGGGCCATCGCGAGCGCAGCCCGGCGCACCTCGAGGAAGTCCCAGCGCGGCTCGATCCGGACGTTTACGTGGATCCCCTTCGAGCCGGACGTCTTCGGGTAGCCGGCGAGGCCATGCTCGGTGAGCACATCGCGGACGACGAGGGCGGTGCGGCGCACAGCGTCCCACTCGACTCCGGGCGTCGGGTCGAGGTCGACGCGGAGCTCGTCGGGATGGTCGAGGTCAGCGCGCCGCGCTGGCCAGGGGTTGAAGTCGATCACTCCGAGGTTGACCGCCCAGACGAGGTGCGCGGCATCGTTCGCGACGAGCTCCTCGGCGGTCCGGCCGGACGGGAACGCCACAGTCGTCGTCTGCAGCCAATCGGGAACCTTCTTCGGCACTCGCTTCTGCCAGATCGGCTCCTCCATGATCCCGTTCACGAACCGCTTCATCACGGTCGGGCGCTCCCGCACGTGGACCAGCGCCGCATCGGCGACCGTCAGGTAGTACTCGGCCATGTCAAGCTTCGTCCAGCCCGGCTTCGGGAAGTAGACCTTGGCCGGATTGGAGAGCCGAACCTCACGGCCCGCGGCTTCGAGCGTCGTGTACTCGCGCTTGGCCATCAAACACTTATAGCTTCCGTCCTCCCCATGGCGCTCGAAACGATGACCTACGAGCGCGACGGGCGCATCGCGCGGATCACGCTCGACCGCCCCGAGCGCGGCAACGGCATCACGCTGGAGATGCCCGGCGAGCTCGCCGCCTGCGTCGAGCGCGCGAACCTCGATCCGGAGATCCACGTGATCGCCCTGGCCGGCAACGGGTCCGGCTTCTGCGGCGGCTATGACCTGGTGGCGAGCGCGGAGGGTCGGATGGAGGGGTTGAGCACCGAGGACGCGCCGGAGGGCTCACCGCTCGACCCACTGGTCCAAGCCAGGAACCACGACCCGGAGGGAACCTGGGACCCGGTGGTCGACTTCCAGATGATGTCGCGAAACGTGCGGGGCTTCATGAGCCTGTTCTGGTCGGAGAAGCCGGTGGTCTGCAAGGTCCATGGCTACTGCGTCGCGGGCGGCACCGACATGGCGCTCTGCGCGGATCTCCTCGTGGTCGCCGAGGGCGCGAAGATCGGCTATCCGCCGGCGCGGGTCTGGGGAGTGCCCACGACCGCGTTGTGGGTCCACCGCCTGGGTCCCGCGCGCGCCAAGCGGCTGCTCCTCACGGGCGACTCGCTGACGGGACGCGAGGCCGTCGACTGGGGCCTGGCGACCGACTGGGCACCCGCGGACGAGGTGGATGGCGTATTCGAGGACCTGCTGGAGCGGGTGGCGCGGATCCCCGTGAACCAGCTCGTCATGCACAAGCTCCAGGCCAACCAGGCCATCCTCTCCGCCGGACTGCTCCAGAGCCAGGCCCTGAGCACGCTGATGGACGGCATCGCGCGCCACACGCCCGAGGGATACGCCTGGCAGCGACGCGCGGCCGAGGCGGGCTTCAAGCAGGCGGTGCGGGAACGCGACGAGCCGTTCGGCGATTACGGCTTGCCGGGTGCGGCGGAATAGAGTCCGCCGCCGGCGTGGCCGAGACCAACCCGCAGATCACGCCCGAGTCAATCCGGAAGCGGCTCTCGGCGAGCTTCCCGGAGCGGCTCGGCGTCGAGCCGCTCGAGATCACCGACGAGCGCGCCGTCGGGCGGATGGTCGTCGACGAGCGTCATCTCCACCCCGGCGGACTGGTCCACGGCGGCGCCTGGGTCGCGCTCGCCGACTCGGTCGCCGCGTGGCAGACCTTCCGGCACCTGCCGCCGGGCCACGACTTCACGACCGTGGAGATGAAGCTGAACGTGTTCGCCGCCGGCAGGCCCGGCGACGAGCTGGTCGCCGTCGCAGAGCACCTGCATGCCGGGCGCTCGACCCACGTGGTCGAGGTCGGCGTCACGTGCGAGGGGCGCCATGTCGCCCACCTGATCGTGACCCAGTTCGTGCTCCCGCCTGCCGGCTAGGGCACGCGGTGGATCTCGAACAGATTGGTCCCGAGCTGCTGCTCGGGGAGGCCGGCGGTGATCCCGATCAGGTCGCCCGGGCTTGCCACGCCCGTCTCGCGCGCCAGCCGGGCGGAGTCGTCGAGGAGCTCCCTGAGGCTCTCCCAGTCCTCGGCGATCACACACTGAACGCCGAACAGGAGGTTGAGCCGCCGCACCGTCTCGAGCCGCGGCGAGATCGCGAGCACCGGGACCCGCGGGCGGTGCGCTGAGACGAGGCGGGCCGTGCGACCGCTGCGCGTCGGCACCACGAGCGCCTTGAGCCCCAGGGTGTAGGTCGATCCGACCGCGGCCCGGGCGACCGAGCCCGCGACGTCCGCCTCGTCGGTCCCGGCGCGGGTGAAGACCCAGTCGCCGTAGGGCAGCTCCGGCTCGGTCACGCGGGCGATCCGGTCCATCATCCGGACCGCCTCGACCGGGTAGCGGCCGACGGCGGTCTCCTCGGAGAGCATCACGGCATCGGTGCCCTGCTGGATCGCGTTCGAGACGTCCGAGACCTCCGCGCGGGTGGGCCGCGGCGACTCGACCATCGAGGCGAGCATCTGGGTGGCCGTGATCGACGGCCGCGAGTAGCGACCCGCGATCGCCAGCAGCCGCCTCTGGACCACAGGCACCTGCTCGATCGGAAGCTCGATCCCGAGGTCCCCTCGGGCGATCATCACGCCTGCCGTCGCCGCCTTGACGATCTCCTCCGCGTGCTCCGCCGCCTCGGGCTTCTCGATCTTCGCGATCACCGGGACGTCCGTGCCGGCGGTGCGCACCCGGCGCTCGACCGGGGCGAGGTCCTCGGCGCGTCGGACGAAGGACACGGCGAGCAGATCGACACCCTGCTCGACGGCGAAGTCAACCCAGTCGAGGTCGTCACGGCCCGCGGCGGGCAGCGCCACGCCGGCGCCCGGCAGGTTGATCCCCTGGTGGGACGCGAGTGGTCCGCCGGTCTCGACCACGCAGCGGACCTCCTTGCCGGCCGCGTCGGTGACCCGAAGCCTGATCCTGCCGTCCGCCATGAAGATCTCGCTGCCGGACGACACCGCCTCGGGCAGCCCCTCCCACGAGACGGTGAGCCGCTCCGGGGTGCCCGGCACCTGCTCGGTGGTGAGCGTGAGCTCGCGCCCCGCCTCGAGGTCGATGACCCCGTTCTCGACATCCCAGATGCGGAGCTTCGGCCCCGGCAGGTCGCCCAGGATCCCCGGCTCCTTGCCGACCTGGCTCGCCGCCTCGCGAGCCATGGCGAAGTTCTCCTCGTGATCGGAGCGGCTGCCGTGCGAGAAGTTGAAGCGAAAGACGTCGACCCCGGCGCGCAGCAGCTCGGACATCGCCTCGACGCTGCGCGTCGCGGGCCCGACCGTGGCGACGATCTTCGTTCGCCGATGGTCTCGACCGGCCGGGGTCATCCGTTCCCGCTCCCCTCCGCGGGTCCGGCGGGGATCGCCGGGAGCTCGCCGGTCTTCGGAGTGTGAGTCGGCCCCGCGATGTCGCCGCCGTCGCCGCCCTCCTCCGGAAGCTCCAGGCGCTGCACGTAGGGCAGCCGCCACAGCACCCCCGCGAGGCCCAGCCCGCCCGCGACGCAAGCCAGGGCGAGGAACCACTGTCCCCCCGCCAGCAGCTCGAGGTCGAAGAAGTCGCGCACCGGCTCGGCCGCGAGGATCAGCGCGAACAGGGCCCCGAGCCCGGCGACCAGGGCGAGCATGTAGCTCTGGATCGTGATGTGCTCCCGCCCGGGACCGCGCTCGAGCAGGACGATGAAGCAAAAGCCGAGCACGATCAGGGTCGTGGTTGCCGCCGTTCTCCCCTCGGCGGTCGAGCCGCCGAACACGTCGTCGACGAACACGAACGACAGCAGCGAGGCGACGCCGATCGAGAGGCCGGCGGGAATCGCGAAGGCCGCCAGCGCGCGAAGCAGCCTGCCCCGGTAGAGCGGGCCCTCGCTCGGCGCGAGCGCGAGCACGAAGGAGGGGACGCCGATCGTGAGGAAGGCGGCGACGGTGAGCTGCCGGGGAAGGAACGGAAAGGCGTCGTTGCCGAACAGGGCGGCGATCGTGATCAGGAACCCCGCGTAGACCGACTTGGTCAGGTAGAGGCGCCCGAGGCGATGGATGTTGCGCGCGATCCGGCGCCCCTCCGCGACCGCGCGGGGGAGCATCGAGAACTGGTCGCGAAGCAGGACGATGTCGGCGATCCCCTTCGTGACCTGACTACCCGATCCCATCGCGACCGCCAGCCGTGCGCTCTTCAGCGCAGGGACGTCGTTGACGCCGTCGCCGATCATCGCCACGAAGCGGCCGCGGTCGGCGAGCGCCGCGACGAGCGCCTTTTTCTGCTCCGGCGTGATCCGACAGAAGATCGTGTTGCGCTCCGCGACCTGAGCCAGGTCCCGGCGTTCGTCGGGAAGCTGAGCTCCCTCGATCACGCCCGCGTCCGGGCTCACGCCGACGGACTGCGCCACCGCCGTGACGGTCTCGCGTGCGTCGCCGGAGATCAGCTTCAGGTCGACCTGCTGGGAGCGCATGAAGTCGATCGTCTCGCTCGCATCGTCGCGCAGGCTCTCCTCGAGCACGACCAGCGCCCGGGGCTCGAGCGGCGGCGGGGGCTGCGTCGCGGGGTCCGAGGGAAGCCGCCCGCGTGCCTCGGCGAACGCGACGACCCGCCGCCCGGCCGCGGTGTGCTTCTCGAGCGCGTGCTGAAGCCCTGGCGTGAGCGTCAGCGAACCGGTTCGAGCGAGCACGTCCGGAGCGCCCATCACGTAGCTGGCGCCGTTCAGCGTCAGGCCGCTCCACTTCCACGCGGAGGAGAACGGGACCTCGGCCGAGACCTTCTCCGGGGTGGCCGGGTAGCGCTGGGCAATCGTCTCCAAGGTGCGGTTTCGCTCCCCCGCCGAGGCGGCGAACCGGGCCAGCGCCCGCTCGGCGCCGGCCCCGGCGGAGTCGGCCACGGCCACCTCCACCAGCTCCAGGCTCCCGTCGGTGAGGGTGCCGGTCTTGTCGACGCAGACGGTGTCGACGGCGGCCAGCGCCTCGGTGGCCGAGATCTGCTGCACGAGGGTGTTCTGGCGCGCCAGGCGCACCGCCGCGACCGCGAGGGTGACGCTCATCAGCAGGATCAGGCCCTCCGGGATCATCGTTACCAGTCCCGCGGTCGCCGTCTGGGCGGCCTCGGTCAGGTCCACGTCTCGCACGGTGAAGGCGAGCAGCAAGAAGATCGCCAGCGGCACCATCACGATCGTCGTCGCCGCCAGCACCCGGTTGACCTCGAGCTGAAGGGGGGAGGGGGGATGCCGGAACTGGCGCGCCTCTCCGGCCACCTTCTCGGCGTAGCTGTCCTCCCGCACGGCGTCGAGCTCGTAGTAGCCGGAGCCCGAGATGCAGAACGAGCCGGAGAGCAGGCGCTCGCCGGTGCGCTTGCGGACCCCGTCCGCCTCGCCGGTGAGCAGCGACTCGTCCATGGTCAGCCCGCGGGAGGCGATCGCCTCGCCGTCCGCCACGAGCTGGTCGCCGGGCTCGATCCGCACGACGTCGCCCGGGACCACCTCGTCGGCGCGGAGCTCGACCAGCTCGCCGTCCCGGACCGCCTTGGCCCGCGGCGCCACGAGCAGTGCCAGCTGGTCCAGGGTCTCCTTCGCCTTCAGCTCCTGGCGGATCCCGATCGCGGAGTTGACCGCTGCGATCAGCCCGAACAGCGCGTCGGCGAACAGCCCCAGCGAGAGGATGAGGATGAAGAAGACGCCGATGATCGCGTTGAAGAGCGTGAACACGTTGGCGGCGACGATGCTCGCCACCGATCGGCTCGTCGGCGACTCCAGCGGTCCCAGCTTCGCCAGGCGGCGGGCCGCCTCCGCGCTGGAGAGGCCCCGCGGGTGTGTGTCCGCGCTCATCGCTCCATCTATACAGGTTCGGTGGGCGGGGGCCGTGGCGCTACGATCGCCGCGGTTTGGAGAGCGCGACGGCGCCCGGCGCCGAATTGAAGGGAGCGGAGGCGCTCCCGGTCGAGTTTCGCGACGCGACGAAGCGCTATCGCGGCGCTGATCGCGACGCCGTCGGCGCCCTCAGCCTCGCGGTGCCCGCCGGGGAGATCTGCGTCCTCGTCGGTCCGTCGGGCTGCGGCAAGACGACCGCGATGCGGATGGTCAACCGCATGGTCGAGATCACCTCCGGCGACATCCTCGTCGGCGAGCGCTCCGTTCGCGATCGAACCGCCGCCGAGCTGCGGCGCGAGATCGGGTACGTGATCCAGCAGATCGGGCTCTTTCCGCACCGGACGATCGGTGACAACATCGCCACCGTCCCCCGCCTGCTTGGCTGGGAGCGCGAGCGCATCCGCGCCCGCGTCGAGGAGCTGCTGGACCTGATCGGGCTCGAGCCGGAGATGCGCGACCGTTACCCGGCGCAGCTCTCCGGCGGTCAGCAGCAGCGCGTCGGGGTCGCCCGGGCCCTGGCGGCGAACCCCGGGCTGATGCTGATGGACGAGCCGTTCGGCGCCGTCGACCCGATCAACCGCGAGCGGCTCCAGAACGAGCTCCTGCGCCTTCAGGCAGAGCTTCGCAAGACGATCCTCTTCGTCACCCACGACATCGACGAGGCGATCAAGATGGGCGACCGGATCGCGATCATGCACGAGGGCGGCCGGCTGGCGCAGTACGCCACTCCGGCCGAGCTCCTGATGGCGCCCGCCGACGACTTCGTCGAGGACTTCGTCGGCGCGGACCGCGCGCTCAAGCGCCTCTCGCTGATGCGCGTATCCGACATCGACCTCTGGAAGGCGCCGCTCGCGTTCGTCGGCCAGGCGACGAGCGAGGTGCGGGCCAAGCTCGTCGGCGCCGAGGTGCCGCACGCGCTCCTCGTCGACTCCGAGCGGCGGCCGCTCGGCTGGCTGTCGGAGTCGGACCTCAGGCACGACACGGTCCCGGCGAAGCCCGACACTGCCCCGGACCCGGTGCTCGAGCTCGACGACGTCATGCGCGACGCGCTCTCCGACCTGCTCCAGACGGAGTCGCGGTACGCGCCGGTCGTCGATGGAGGGGGCACGATCGCGGGGGTGCTCTCGATCGAGATCGTCTCCGAGTTCCTCAACTCCGATCAGGCGCTGGTCGAGGAGCACGCAGCTCCCGAGCGCCCGCTCGCGGAGCAGTGATCGCGCTGGTCCAGCTCGCCCAGGCGAGCTCCGACTTCTTCCGCAACCGATCGGACACGGACTGCATCCAGGACAACGGCGCCTTCTGCGTCGGCTGGGTGATCGACAACTTCGGCGACCGCTACGTCACGCCGCTGCTCGAGCACGTCGTCCTCGTCGTCGTCTCGGTCGCGCTCGGCTTCGTGATCGCGTTCGCGATGGCCCTCACGTCACACCGGCGTCACTGGCTGGTGCCGCCGTTCGTCGGCGCCACCGGCGTGCTCTACACGATCCCCAGCCTCGCCTTCTTCTTTCTCCTGCTGCCGGTCACCGGCCGCGGGCGGGACACCGCGATCATCGTTCTGACCGCCTACACGCTTCAGATCATCTACCGCAACATCGTCGCCGGGCTCGCCAACGTCCCCGCCGAGGCCAAGGACGCGGGACGCGGGATGGGGATGACCGACCGCCAGCTTCTGTGGCGGGTCGAGCTGCCGCTCGCCGTGCCGGAGATCGTCGCCGGCCTGCGGATCGCGACCGTCTCGACCGTGGCGATCGCGACCCTCGCGGTCTTCGCGGGCGGCGGCGGGCTCGGCTCCGAGATCGTGGCCGGCTCCAACATCACCTTCCGCACCGGCGTCGTCGTCGCGGGCGGCCTCGCGATTCTGATGGCGATCACGTTTGACGTGCTGCTGCTCCTGGTTCAGCGGCGGTTGGCCCGGTGGCGAATCGGGTCTCGAGAGGAGCGCGCCCGGCGCATGGGATTCCTGCGCTGGCGGGTGGGATGAAGCCGGGATGACGATGCCGGTTGCCTTCCTGAGCTCCTTCTCCGGGGCGATCGACTTCATCTTCAGCCAGCGGGAGTCGGTCGGCGGAGGGACCCAAGTCGGGGGCCTCGGCCAGGTCGGCGACCTGCTCTGGGAGCATGTGAAGCTGAGCGGAGCGGCACTCGGCGTCTCCCTCACTTTGGCTCTCCCGCTCGGCCTTTACCTGGGCCACCGCGGGCGCGGAGAGCTGTTCGCGGTCGCCGCGGGGAACGCCGGCCGGGCGCTCCCGGAGCTGGCGGTGATCGCCTTCCTCGTCGCCTTCGTTGGGGTCGGCTTCCTCAACCTCACGATCGCGCTCTCGATCCTCGGGATCCCGCCGATCCTCACGAACACGTTCGTAGGTATCCGGCAGGTGAACCGCGATGCGGTCGAGGCGGCGCGGGGCATGGGAATGGGGGAGCCGGCGATCGCCGCCCGCGTCGAGCTTCCCCTCGCCGCGCCGACGATCATGACCGGGGTGCGCACGGCGGCCATCAACATCATCGCCACCGCGACGATCGCGCCGCTGGCGGGCACGCTCACCCTCGGCGACTTCATCATCAACCGCAACGTCTACGGCGACGACGGCGTGGTCGCGGGCGCGATCGTGGTCGCGTTGCTCGCGCTAACCGTGGAGCTCACGCTCGCCGGGGTTCAGCGCCTGGTCACTCCGAGAGGCGTCCGCCTGCAACGCGCCGCGCTGTCTGCGTAGGATCAGGCCAGCGCCTCCGTGATCGGAGGCGCGTGTGACGAGAGGAGACCCGCCCGATGAGAAACGACCCCCGCCTACGCGCCCTGCTTGCGCTGATCGCCGCCCTCGCCCTCGTCCTGGGAATCGCCGCCTGCGGCGACGACGACGAGGGCGATGACGGTGGCGGCGAGGCCAGCGCCAACCTGATCGAGGAGAACCCCGACAACAACGGGGTCGAGATCACGGTCGGCTCGAAGAACTTCACCGAGCAGTTCATCCTCGGCGAGATCTACGCCCAGGCCCTCGAGGCCGCCGGCTACGACGTCAAGACAGACCTCAACCTCGGTGACGAGCACATCGCGTTCAAGGCGCTCGCGGATGGGGAGATCGACGGCTATCCGGAGTACACCTCGACGATCCTGACGTCGATCTTCGACGTAGCCCCTGAGGACGTGCCCTCTGACGCCGAGCAGGCTCGAGAGGACTCGCAGGCCGACTTCGACGAGCTCGGCTTGGAGGCCTTTCCCCCCACCCCCTTCGCGGACGCCAACGCCGTCGGGCTTCTGACCTCGACCGCGGAGGACCTCGGCGTCAGCACGATCAGCGACCTCGAGGGCAAGTCGCAAGACCTCGTGCTCGCGGGCTCCCCGGAGTGTCGCCAGCGGATCGACTGCCTGCTCGGCCTCCAGCAGAACTATGGGCTCGAGTTCAAGCAGTTCACGCCGGTCGACATCGGCCTGCGCTACGAAGTGCTCGACAAGGGCGACGCGGATCTCTCGATCCTGTTCACGAGCGACGCGCAACTCTTCGTCGATCCCGACAAGTACACGGTCCTCGAGGACGACAAGCAGGTGCTCCCGGCCGGCAACGTGCTCTTCGTCGCCCGAAATCAGACCGTGGACGAGGCCGGGCCGGACTTCGGCGACACCATCGAAAAGGTCCAGCAGGACCTCACGCTCGAGGTGATGCAGGAGCTGAACGCCCGGGTGGACATCGACAAGGAGAAGCCCGAGGACGCTGCGCGCGAGTACCTCCAGGAGTACGGATACGTCCAGTAGGGATTGAGCGGCTTGAGTTCGCGCGGCGATAGCGGGTAGCTGGAGCCCGTGGCCGCCGCGGCGATACTCGACGTCGACGGGACGCTCGTCGACACCAACTACCAGCACACGCTCGCCTGGCAGCGTGCGTTTCGCGAGCACGATGTCTCGCTGCCGGCCTGGCGCATCCATCGGCACATCGGCATGGGCGGCGACCAGATCGTCGCGGCGCTCGTCGGCGACGACATCGAACGAGCCCAGGGCGACTCGATCCGCGAGTCCGAGGGGCGCCTCTACGGCGAGCTGATCGGGGGGGTGGAGGCGTTCGAGGGCGCCCGCGAGCTGATCGCGGCGCTCAAGGATCGCGATCACACGGTGGTCCTCGCCAGCTCGGCCAAGTCGGAGGAGGTCGACCACTACCTGGATCTGCTCGACGCCCGCGAGCTCGCCGACGCCTGGACCACCTCCGTCGACGTCGAGGCGACCAAGCCCGAACCGGACCTCGTCGCGGTGGCGATGGAGAAGGCCGGGGACCTATCCGCGGTGATGGTCGGCGACACCACCTGGGACATCGAGGCCGCGAAGCGCGCCGAGGTGAAGACGATCGCGCTCCTGACCGGCGGGTTCGCCGAGGCCGAGCTCCGCCGGGCCGGCGCGGCGGCGGTCTTCGAGTCGCCCCTCGACCTGCTCGAGAACCTCGATTCGACGCCGCTGCGCTGATAGGGTCGCGCGGTTGACGCCTTAGTGGCGCATACCGCCAATAAGGCGTCGAGGGCGGCTGGCGGATAATCGGCGCATGACGGGGACGTCAGGCGACGAGCTATCCGTTGACGATGCGCGGATCCTCGCGCTCGAGTCGGGCGCGATCGCCGGTCACACGCTGAAGCTGCTTGTTCTCGAGGCGGGGGTCGAGCCGCTGCGGCTCGACCAGCTTCGAGAGCTCGTTGCGAATCGAATTGCGAGTGAGCCGCGCGCCACCGAGCGCGTCGAGTTCCCGGGGGACCGCCCTCCGCGATGGATCGAGGACGAGCGCTTCGACGTCGCGGCCCACGTCAGGGAGCGTGAGCTCGACGGCGGCGACCAGGAGGCGCTGTGGAAGCTCGCCGGCACGATCATGAGCGAGCGACTCGATCACTCACGTCCACTGTGGGCACTGGATCTGGTTGGGCCGCTCGACGACGGCCGCCAGGCCATCGTGGCGCGGATCCATCATGCGATGGCCGACGGGATCAGCTGCATGCGAGTGCTGGATGCGGTGCTCTGGGACGCCGCTTCCAAGCCGGGCGACCGTCGGGCCTCAGGGGCGTCCCGAGTCACGGGGCGTGGATCATCGGGTCACCGCCGGGCCCGCGAGTTGGTCGAGATGCCGGGCGCGATCTGGCGCGAGCTGGTCGGTCGTGCTTCGGAGTCACCGCTGGATCGCACCATCGGCACAGCACGGAGCCTCGCGTTCGTCAACGCCTCCCTCACCGAGTTGAAGCGGATCGGCAACGCATTGCCGGGTCACGTCACCGTGAACGACGTGCTCCTGGCCGTCGTCGCCGGCGGCTTGGCGGACTGGTGGCGGACCTCGCGGGGCCGACTGCCGCACATCAGGGCCCAGATCCCGGTCAGCCTCCACAGCCGGGACCACCAAGGGAGCGAGATCGGGAATCGGGACTCCTTTCTCAACATCGACCTGCCCATCGGCGAACCAGATCCATTGGCGCGCCTACGTCGAATCAACGCGGAGACCGCGAAGCGAAAACGCCTCGGCGACGCCGAGGAGCTTTACGACCTCTTCCACGCGCTCGGGCGCGTCGGTGCGCTCGACCGCGCCGCGGGGCGTCTCGCCTCCGGCCCGCGCGAGTTCAGCCTCTCGGTCTCCAACGTTCCCGGGCCCCACACGGCCATCCGCGTCGCCGACCGCGGCGTCGAGCTGCTCGGGTCGGCTGCCGAGCCTGCCCAGCGCCACGCGCTTCGGGTCTCAGCCCTCTCGTGCGAGGACGCGATCACGATCGGCCTGTGCACGGATCCCGAGGCGCTACCGGGCGTCGAGAGCCTGGCAGCGGCGTTCGATGACTCGCTGGCGGAGCTTCGCGCGGCGACGATCGACTAGCGTCCCCGCATGGCGCTGAAGCTGGGGCTCAACCTCGGCTACTGGGGGATCGGCCCCCAGGGCGACGAGGCGGTCGAGCTCGTGCGCTCCGCGGAGGCGGCGGGGTTCGACTCGGTTTGGGCGGCGGAGTCCTACGGCTCCGACTGCGTCAGCGTGCTCGCCTGGCTGGCGGCGCAGACCGAGACGATCAAGCTCGGGGCCGCGATCATGCAGGTCCCAGCCCGTCCTCCGGCGGCGGCGGCGATGGCGGGGGCGACGATCGACGCGCTCTCGGGCGGGCGGTTCATCTTCGGCTTCGGGCCCTCGGGCCCGCAGGTCTCGGAAGGCTGGTACGGCATCCCCTACGAGAAGCCCTGGGGTCGCACTCGCGAGTACATCGAGATCGTGCGCGAGATCGTCGCGCGCGAGGGCAAGCTCGAATACAAGGGACAGCACTACGAGCTCCCGATCGAGGGGGGCACGGGCCAGGGCAAGCCACTGAAGCTGAACTTTCACCCGATCCGCAACGAGATCCCGATCTTCGTCGGGGCGATCGGCCGCAAGTCGGTGGAGATGGCGGCCGAGATCTGCGACGGCTGGATCCCGATCTTCTTTTCCGCCGACGCCTTCGAGGAGACATGGGGCGAGCACCTCGAGGCGGGGTTCGCCAAGGGCGGTCGCTCACGCGAGGACTTCGAGGTTTCGCCCACGCTCCAGGTCGCGATCGACGGCGACCTCGACGCCGCGCGCAGCGTGGTCAGGGCCGGCCTCATGCTCTACCTCGGCGGGATGGGCAGCCGCAAGGCCAACTTCTACGTCGATCTCACCCACCGCTTCGGCTTCGGCGAGGTCGCCGATGAGGTGCAATCGCTCTACCTCGACGGCAAGCGCGACGAGGCCTACAACGCGATTCCCGACGAGCTCGTGGACACGACCTCCCTCGTCGGCTCCGAGGAAGAGGTCTCCGAGCGGATCGACAGGCTCGCCGCCGCGGGCGTCGACCGCCTGATCTGCTCGCCGGTTCACATGGACCCGGCACAGCGCCTGCACACGATCGAGCGCCTGGCGGCCCTGACCGGGGTCGGGTCGCCCGCCTAGCTTTAGTCGGTCGCCGCCGGAAAGCGAAGCTAGGGCTCGGTCCCGACGCCGAGGCTGTCGCCCACCACCAGCAGATGCCCGTCCTCAGGCGCGGCCGCCGGCTGAGCGGATGCCGCGAGGGCCGCGATCGCGGCCATCGCGGCGGCGGCGCGGACCCGTCGATCCATCCCGCGCGTTGAAACAGGCTCTCGCCGCCCTCGGATAGGCTCTCGGCCGCTTGAAGGTCGGCGTGCCCAGAGAGACCGCTGAGGGGGAGCGCCGGGTGGCGCTGATCCCCGAAGTCGTGCGAGAGCTGACCGGGCGGGACATCGAGGTCGTCGTGGAGTCGGGCGCCGGCGAGGCTTCCGGTTACCCCGACGACGAGTACCGCGAGGCCGGCACCGCCGTCGAGGGCGACGCCTGGAACGCGGACGTCCTCGTCAAGGTGGCGATCCCGTCGCTCGAGGAGATCGGCCGCCTGCGCTCCGGGCAGGTGCTGATCGGCCACCTCGCCCCGCTGACGTCGGGCGAGACCAACAAGGCGCTCGCCGAGGCGGGCGTCACCAGCTTCGCGATGGAGGCGATCCCGCGCATCACCCGCGCTCAGGCGATGGACGCGCTCTCCTCGCAGGCGAACGTCGCCGGCTACGCGGCGACCCTGCTCGCGGCGCGCGAGGCGGGCCGCTTCTTCCCGATGATGACCACAGCCGCGGGAACAGTGGCCCCGGCCCGGGTGCTGGTGCTCGGCGCCGGGGTGGCGGGCCTTCAGGCGATCGCCACCGCGAAGCGCCTCGGAGCCGTCGTCAGCGGGTTCGACATCCGCCGCGCGGCCTGGGAGCAGATCGCGAGCCTCGGCGGGCGCCCGCTGGAGCTCGACTTCATCCCCGACGCCGAAGCGGAGGGCGGCTATGCGAGGCCGCTGACCGAGGAGGAGAACGAGAAGGTGCGCGAGGCGCTCGCGGAGGCCGCCGCGCGCCAGGACGTGATCATCACCACGGCCCAGATCCCGGGGCGGCCGGCGCCGATCCTGATCACGGCCGACGCGGTGCGAGGCATGCGGCCAGGGTCCGTGATCATCGATCTGGCGGGCGACTCGGGGGGAAACTGCGAGCTGACGAAGGCGGGGGAGACGGTGGTCTCCGAGAACGGCGTCAAGGTGATCGCGCCGGTCAACCTGCCGTCGGACATGGCCGCCCATGCGTCGCAGCTCTACGCCAAGAACGTCCAGAACCTACTCGGCCTGATCGTCGACGAGGAGGGAGGGCTGAAGCTCGACTTCGAGGACGAGATCGTGGCCGCCGCCTGCATCACCCACGAGGGCGAGATCCGCAACGAACGCGCCCGCGAGGCCGCCGGCGTCGCCGCGTAATCGATGGACCTGATCACCGAGATCACGATCTTCGTCCTCGCCGCCTTCGTCGGCTTCGAGGTGATCTCGAAGGTGCCGACGACGCTGCACACCCCGCTGATGAGCCAGACGAACGCCATTCACGGCATCGTCATGCTCGGCGGGCTGATCGTCGTCGGTCTCTCCGATGATCTGCTCGAGGACGTGATCGGGGTGATCGCGATCGCGTTCGGCACGATCAACATCGTCGGCGGGTTCATGGTCACCAACCGGATGCTGGGGATGTTCAGTCGGAAGCCAAAGCGGGCGGAGGACGCGGAGGCGCCCAAGCCGTGACGCCGCTGGCCGTGCTGGAGCCCGGTGGCGACCTCGCCACCGTCCTCTACATCGTCTCCTTCTCCCTGTTCATCTTCGGCGTCCGTCGCGGAACCCACCCGACCACCGCCAAGCAGGGCAACCTCATCGCGGCCACCGGGATGGCGATCGCCGTCACCACGACGCTGCTCCTCGACGGGATCGGCAACTGGGGCTTGATCGTCGTTGGGCTGGCGATCGGCACCGCGGTCGGGGTCGTCGCCTCGCTGCGCGTGCAGATGACCGCGATGCCGCAGATGGTGGCGCTCTACAACGGAGTCGGCGGCGGCGCGGTGGCCCTGATCGCGTGGTCTGAGATCCGCCACGGGATCGCGTCGGGCGTCGAGATCCCGCTCGATGAGCTGATCCCCATCCTCTTCTCGGCGGTGATTGGCTCGGTCTCGTTCTGGGGCTCGAACATCGCCTTCGGAAAGCTCCAGGGGTTGATCCCGGGGCGGCCGATCAAGGTCCCGGGGCAGCAGCTCGTCAACGCGCTGCTCCTGATCGGCATCGTCGCCGCGTGCATCTCCATCGGGGCCAACAACGACGACATCTCCCAGGGCCTCTTCATCGGCGTGCTCGTCGCCGCGGCGATCCTCGGCAACCTCGTCGTGCTGCCGATCGGGGGCGCGGACATGCCGGTGGTGATCTCGCTGCTGAACGCGTTCACGGGGCTCTCCGCCGCGGCCGCCGGCTTCGCCCTCGACAACGTGGCGCTGATCGTCGCCGGAACGCTGGTCGGCTCCTCGGGAACGATCCTCACCCTGGAGATGGCGCGGGCGATGAACCGCTCGGTCGCGAACATCCTCTTCGCCGGGTTCGGCGGCGCGCCGGCGACGGGCGCACCTGGTGAGGAGGAGCGTCCCCACACCTCGATCGGCGCCCAGGACGCGGCGATCAAGCTGGCCTATGCCGACTCGGTTGTGATCGTCCCCGGCTACGGGATGGCGGTCGCCCAGGCCCAGCACGCGGTCAAGGAGATGGCCGACGAGCTCGAGCGGCGCGGGGTCGAGGTCAACTATGCGATCCACCCCGTGGCGGGGCGGATGCCCGGTCACATGAACGTGCTCCTGGCGGAGGCCGACGTCCCCTACGAGAAGCTGCGCGAGATGGACGACATCAACCCGGAGATGCCGCGCACTGACGTCGCCGTCGTGATCGGCGCCAACGACGTCACCAACCCGGCCGCCAAGAACGACCCGAACTCACCGATCGCCGGGATGCCGATCATCGAGGTGAACGAGGCCCAGCAGGTGATCGTGATCAAGCGCAGCCTCAGCCCGGGGTTCGCAGGCATCGACAACGACCTCTTCTACGAGGACAACACCTCGATGCTGTTCGCCGACGCCAAGCAGGCGGCGGGCGACATCGCCGCCGAGATCCAGGAGCTCTAGCCGCCTACCTCCGGTCTCCCCGGCGGAGATAGATTCCATCGGTCCCCCAGAAAGGAGCAGCAATGGCAGTCGTGAGCATCTTCAAGGTCACGGGTCCAGGCGACCCGGACGAGGTCTTCAAGATCCAGGACGAGAAGGTCGCCCCGGCCGCGCGCGACTACGCACAGGCCAACGGGGCATCTCCCACATCACGGCCAAGACCGACGACGGGTTGCTCGTGATCAACCTCTGGGAGAGCGCGGAAGCCGCGGCCCGCGCCGGCCAGGAGATCATGCCCGTCGCCCAGGACGCGGGGCTCCAGCAGGGCGACTTCCAGCAGTACGAGGTGCTCCGGCACGAGACGGCCTAAGCGCCGACGACAACACCCGATGCTGCTCGCCGTCGCCAGTCAGGCGCCGGCGGACATCGCCGCCTAGGTCCAGCAGCCTAGGCCGTTCGCGAGACGACGCCTGGGCGCCGCAAGGAACTCGCAAGGTGCGGGGCCTACGGTCGCCCGGCAAACGACGAGAGGAGTGATATGAGGCGGTTCCTCATTCCCGTCCTGATCTCGGCCGTCGGAGCGGCGATCCTCGCCGCGCCGGCGATGGCGCAGGGGAATTCGGTCGGTCCGCCGAGCGGAACCATCTACGCGTTCGACACGGCGTACCACACGGTTGCGACCCCGACCTCGCTGCCCGACAACGGGACGTTCGACACGCTCTACGTGTTCCCCGACTGCGACAGCTGCGACTCGGTCTCGGACGCCGCACCGGGCCTCGGCGATTACAACGGAGGCCGTTGGAAGGTCGTCCAGGCGTTTGGGATCACCGACCAGCTGACCAGCGCGGACGCCGTCGAGGCGGCCGCAACCTCGCTGGTTGACACCGGGACCCGCTTCGCCTGCCCGCTGAGCCCGGCCTGAGGTCGACGATGCGCGCCGGGGAGGCGAGGACCGTCCCCCGGCTCGCATCGTTAGGCATTAGCCGGCGCGAAACTCGCGCAGAGCGACTACCAGCAGTACGAGGTGCTGCGGCACGAGGCGGCTTAGCGTCCGGGCTCAGAGCTCGGCGTTGATCTCCTCGAGCGCCCTACGCAGCTCCAGCATCCTGGTCCTCCCGAGCCGCTTGGTCCACCTTGGGGGATCGCGCCACTCGACGTCCGGATCGCAGAGGGGACCGAGCGCAGCGAGCTCGCGGGCGTTGTTTGGGGGGGGGGGGCCGGCGCTGAAACAGGGCGGGGGGGCCCCCACCCGGGGCCGGGGGAAAAAGCGGGCGGGGGGCCCCCCCCGGGC
>JBKPFS010000040.1:0-21524 GCA_046728935.1 Actinomycetota bacterium
GAGATCTCGGAGTGAGGCCGCGGATCATGCCGCCCGGGCGGTGAGCTCCTCCAGACGGTCCCTGAGCGCGAGGACGTCCCTGCGCCTCCCGCTGTAGACCTCGCAGCCGAAGCGGCGGTCGAGGCCGGCCCGGCGGACGACGTCGGCCATGAACGCATCGCAGGTGACAAGCCCGCAGCGAGGGAGCGCGATGGCGAGGGCCTCGAAGTCGACCCGGTCGCTGTGCCGACTCGCGCGCTCGGGGAAATGCTCGGCGGCGAATCGGCGCAGGCGCCGCTCGACGTTCTGCTCCCTGGCGCCCGGAGCGTCGGGCAGCCGCCGACCGCCGGAGAGCTCGCGCAGAAGGTCGAGCAGCGGAAGGTCCGGCCGCGGCGCTGACTCGGCGCGATGCGCCGACGCCTCCGGAACGGCCACGGTGCCGCTCGCCACGGCCCGGCGAAGCGCCGGCTCGAGCTCCCGAAAGCCGGGCTTCCGCTTCGCGAGCCCGCTGAGGTAGTTCTGGTCGAGATAGAGAAGGAGCGGCCGATTCACTCCGTGACGGCTCCGACCGACGCCGAGGAGACGGTGCGCGCGTACTTGGCCATGACGCCGCTCGGGTAGGCGGGCTCGGGCGGCTCGTAGGCCGCGACGCGCTTCGCGACCTCGGCGTCCGAGAGCGCGACGTCGAGGCGGCGGGCGCCGACGTCGATGGTCACTTCGTCGCCGTCGCGAAGCGCCGCGATCGGCCCGCCCTTGACCGCCTCCGGGGCGACGTGGCCCACCATCAGGCCTCGCGTCGCGCCCGAGAAGCGCCCGTCGGTGATCAGCGCCACCTCCTCCCCCAGCCCCTCGCCGACGATTCCGGCGGTCACCTGGAGCATCTCCCGCATGCCCGGGCCCCCGGCCGGGCCCTCGTTGCGGATCACGACGACGTCGCCGGGCTCGATCCGCTGGTCCTTGACCGCGCGGAAGCACTCCTCCTCGGACTCGAACACCCGCGCCGGTCCCGTCTGCCCGGTGCGCTCCGTGCCCGCGAGCTTGACCACGGCGCCCTCGGGCGCGAGGTTGCCCCGCAGGATCGCCAGTCCCCCCTCGGGCTTGAGCGGGTCCGAGAGCGGCCGGACCACCTCCTGGCCCTCGGCCTCCTGCGCCGCCTGGGCCTCCTCGCCGATCGTGCGGCCGGTGACCGTGAGCGCGTCCGAGTGGAGGACCCCGGCCTCGTCGAGCCGCTTCAGGATCAGCGGCACCCCGCCCGCCCGGTAGAGGTCCGTGGCGACGAATCGCCCGCCAGGCTTCAGGTCGGCGAGCAGGGGCGTGCGGCGCGAGATGGTCTCGAAGTCGTCGATCGCCAGCTCGATGCCTGCCTCCCGCGCGACCGCGAGCAGGTGAAGGACGCCGTTGGTCGAGCCGCCGGAGGCGCACACGCACGCGATCGCGTTCTCGAGCGAGTCGCGGGTGATCACCAGGCTGGGGCGGATGTCCCCGGACAGCACGCGCATCACCAGCTCCCCGATCTGCTCTGCGACCTCCTCCTTTGTGGCGTCCTCGGCGGGGACCATCGCCGAGCCGGCGGGCGAGATCCCGAGCGCCTCGAAGGCGCAGGCCATCGTGTTCGCCGTGAACTGGCCCCCGCACGCGCCGGCGCCCGGGCTCGCGCAGCCCTCCAGCTCGAGCAGATCCTCATCCGACATCTCGCCCGCGGCGTGGGCCCCGATGGCCTCGAAGACCTCGAGGATGGTCACGTCGCGATCGTGCCAGCGGCCAGGGGCGATCGAGCCGCCGTAGAGCATCAGCCCGGGGATGTCGAGGCGGCAGAGCGCCATGACCGCGCCCGGGATCGTCTTGTCGCAGGCCGAGAGCGCCACCACGGCGTCGAACTGGTAGCCGCGCGCCATCAGCTCGATCGAGTCGGCGATCACCTCGCGGCTCACCAGCGAGGTCTTCATCCCCGCGGTGCCCATCGTGATCCCGTCCGAGATCGCGACCGTGTTGAACTCCATCGGCGTCCCGCCGGCGGCGCGCACTCCCTCCTTGACGTGCTCGGCGAGGCCGCGCAGGTGGAAGTTGCACGGCATCGCCTCGGTCCAGGTGTTGGCGATCCCGATCGTCGGGCGGGCAAGCGCCTCATCGTCGAAGCCGATCCCCTTCATGTAGGCCCGCGCGGCGGCGCGGTCTGGGCCGTCGAAGACCGCCGCGGACCGCGGCCGGGGAAGCGCCGTTCGGATGTCGCCGTTCCCGCTCATCGGGCTGGGGCGGGAGTGTACGTCCGTGCCGAGGCTAGGCGGCGGCGCGGGCGCGGATCGCCCGCCACTCCCGCAGACGCACGAGGTCGCGGCGCACCTGGGCCGGATCGACCTGGCGACCGGGAACGTGCATGTTGGCCTCTGCGATCAGCTCGCGCTCGTGGCCCTGGAGGGTGATCCACTTCGCGAGCACGTCGTCGGCGTCGGGCAGTCGCTCGCCGAGCCCCGGATCGGAGCGGTCCGGGAAGGCAACGCAGTATTCGTTCAGGAGCTCGCCCGTTCGCGTGTCGAAGGCGACGATCGGCCGGTGCGGGTAGACCAGGTACGCATAGCCGCTGGCGGCGCCGGCTCCGCCGTCGATCGCGACGAAACCGAGCTCCTCGTACATCTCGAACGTCTCCGCCGGGACGGTGGACCGCAGGAGCTCACGAGCCCGGCGCTCGGCGCGGAGCTCGCGGCCGGGGTCCCAGTTGCGCGCCGGGAGGGGCAGGTCACGCCGCCGCCGGGGTCTCAACATCCGCGCCAGCTCCGGGCCGACGGCGAGCGCCAGCAGCGCGGCGACCACGATTGCCATCGACGCGATCGCGAGGCCGCTCATTCAAAAAAACCACCTGCGGCGGCTTCGCCGCCTGACACGCCTCTTTCGGTGCTAAAGCACCTCATCGAATACCCCGGGTCAGCCGCCCGCCGCCGGCGGGAAGAAGACGACGCGCTCCGCGTCGCGCGGAACCTCGCTGAAGTCGCGCACCATCACCGCCTCGCGGCGCCCCGCCGCGTCGGTCGGCACCGCGGCCCACATGCCCTGGTCGAGCTGGCGACGGAACTCCTCGATCAGGCGCTCCTCCTCCTCCGCGAGCGCCGGATCTCCCTCCGCGAGGAGCACGTCTCCGTGCCCGGGCTTCATGCGAACGAGCTTCACCGCACGGATTATGCCGCCGATTCCGATCGGCGGGCGAGGCCGAAGACGTCGACAGGCCCCGGGCCGCGACCGAGGTCGCGCAGTCCGTTGCCGACCGCCTCGGCCGCGATCTCCCTCGCCCAGCGGGCGGCGTCGGCCAGGTCACTCCCGCGGGCCAGGAACGCGGCGAGTGCTGACGAGTGGGTGCATCCCGAGCCGTGGGACGCCCCATCGGGGTAGCGCGGCCCCTCGATCTTCACCGCCCCCGAATCGTCGACGAGGACGTCGGCGCCCTCGTCGGTGTGCCCGCCCGTGACGATCACCGCTCCGGGTCCGAGGGCGAGGATCGCGTGGCCGAGCTCCTGGGGCGTCGCGCCCTCCCCCTTGCCGGACAGCTCGCGCGCCTCGGGCAGGTTCGGCGTCGCGACCGTCGCCCGAGGCAGGAGGCGCTCGATCAGCGCCGCCTTCGCGTTCGGGTCGAGGAGGATCGCGCCGCTCTGGGCGACCATCACCGGGTCGAGCACCACCGGGGCGTCCCCGACCAGCTCGAGCGCCTCGGCCACGGCCGCGATCGTCGCCTCGTCGCCGAGCATGCCGATCTTGACCGCGTCGACGCCGAGGTCGTCCGCCACCGCGCGCACCTGGGCCACGATCATCTCCGGGGGCACCGGCGTGACCATCTCGACGCCGACCGTGTTCTGCGCGGTCAAGGCGGTGATCGCGGTCATCCCGTGGACGCCGCAGCGGGCGAACGCCTTCAGGTCGGCCTGGATCCCCGCGCCGCCGCCGGAGTCCGAGCCAGCGATCGCGAGGCAGGTTGGAACGCGCCCTGCGGCCATGCGTTGAGCCTAGTCCGCATCGACGCCTTCGTCCGCGTGCGGAGACCAAGGCGTCAGTCCGGCGGGGCGAGCGTCGTTCGCGAGTACGCGCCCGAGCCGTCCGCCTCGACGTAGCCCAGCAGCTCGAGCCGACCGAGGGCCACGGCCGCGTCGTGGGGCGCGATCCCGGTGGCGAGGGCGACGGCGTCCGGCGTGGAGGCGCCGCGCTCGACGCTCTCGAGCGCCTCGCGAAGGCCGCGCTCGAGCGATGGGCCCGCCGTCAACGCCCGCGTGCGGCCGATGCCGATCATCGCGTCGAGCACGTCCTGGGCTCCGCGGATCAGGGCGGCCCCGTCCCTGATCAGTGCGTGGGGACCGGCGGCGACCCTGGTTCCGACCTGCCCCGGCACCGCGCCCAGGTCGCGGCCCAGGTGCATCGCGTGGTCGGCGGTGATCAGGGAGCCCGATGGTTCCGCGGCCTCGACGATGATCGTCATCCGCGCCAGCGCGGCCATGATCCGGTTGCGGGCGGGAAACGACCACTTCGTGGTCTCGGTGCCCGGCGGATGCTCGGAGACGGCGGCCCCCGCCTCCAGGATCCGGCGATGGAGGCGCGCGTTGGACGCCGGATAGACCACGTCCGGTCCGCCGCCGAGCACCGCGATCGTCCTTCCGCCGCCCTCGAGCGCGCCGGCGTGCGCGGCCTCGTCGATCCCGTACGCCATCCCGCTGATCACGGTGAGGCCCGCGAAGGCGAGGTCGCGGCCGAGCTCCTGGGCCATGCGCCGTCCGTAGGTGGTGGCGCGGCGCGAGCCGACGATCGTCACGGCGGCGTCGGGATCGAGCCCGGCCACGGCGTGGCGATCGCCGACTCCCTGAATCGCCTCGGGCGGACCCGCGAGCGCCTCCAGCGCTTCGGGATAGTCCGCGTGGCCGCGCCGGATCGCCCAGGCCCGCGGCTGCGTCAACTTGGCTTCCTTCGGCGCAGCGTCACCGCCTCGGTGAGATCGTCGGAGTCGATCTGCTCGTGCCCCTCCAGGTCCGCGATCGTCCTGGCCACCCGCAGGACCCGCTCGTAGCCGCGGGCGCTCAGGTCGAAGCGCCGATGCAGCTCGTCGAGAAGGCGGCTCGCATCCGGCTCGAGCTCGCACTGCGCCCTGGTCTCGCGGGAGGTCAGCTCGGCGTTGCAGCGATTCGGCACCCTTCGCCCCTGGCGCTCACGCGCCGCGAGGACCCGCTCCCGCACGCTCGCGGAGCCCTCCTCGCGGCGACCCCGCAGCGCGGAGGCCTCCGGCTGGGCGACGCGCAGCGAGATGTCGATGCGATCGGCGAGGGCTCCGGTGAGCTTCGTCGAATAGCGGCGGACGGCGAGGGTCGGGCACCTGCACTCGGTCGAGTCCTCGCCGTGCCCGCAGGGACACGGATTCGCCGCCGCGATGAGCTGAACCCGGCACGGAAGCTCGACGGCGTGGCGCGCCCGGGCGATCAGCACCCTTCCGGCCTCGAGCGGCTGGCGCAGCGCCTCGATCGCATCGCGCCGGAACTCCGGCAGCTCGTCGAGGAACAGCACGCCCCGATGAGCGAGGGTCGCCTCGCCGGGTCGAGGCGGGTTGCCTCCCCCGACCAAGCCCGCCGCGGAGATCGTGTGATGGGGCGCCCGGTACGGCCGCGCCCAGGCGTTCGCGCTCGCGGTCGGCCGGCCGCACGCCCCCGCTACGCGCACAACCTCGATCAGCTCGTCGGCCGCGAGCGGCGGCAGCAACGAAGGCAGGCGCCGGGCCGCCATCGACTTCCCCGCCCCGGGCGGGCCGGTGATGAGGAGGCTGTGACCGCCCGCCGCCGCCACCTCGAGCGCGCGGCGAAGCATCGGCTGGCCACGCAGGTCGGCGAGGTCCGGGAGCCATGGGCGACAGCCGTTTGTCGACAGCGATAGGGGCGCGGCGACCGCCGGCTCGTCGTCCGTGCCCAACGTCCGCAACTGCTCCAGCCGCGATACGCCGATGACGGTCGCGCCGGCGAGGGCCGCCTCGGGACCGCTTGGATCCGCGACGACGAGCGCTCGGGCGCCCGCCCTGCGCGCCGATTCCGCCATCGCGAGGGCGCCGGGCGCGGGACGAATCGCGCCGTTTAGCGCCAGCTCGCCGCTGGTCGCGATCCCCTCCAGCGCCTCGGCGCGCAGCTGGCCCGACGCGGCCAGGAGCGCCGCCGCGATCGCGAGGTCGAACCCCGGTCCGGCCTTGGGCAGGTCGGCGGGGGCGAGGTTGGCGGTGATGCGCTGCTGGGGGAACCTGAACCCGGAGTTGAGGAGCGCCGCACGGACTCGCTCCCGCGACTCGCGGACCGCGGCGTCGGGGAGCCCGACGAGGGAGAACGATGGAAGCCCCGCGCCGACGTCCACCTCCACGCTCACCGGGTGCGCCTCCACGCCCAGGATCTCGAACGTCAGGACGCTCGCGAGCACACGCCGACGCTAGGGCCGTCGGCGAGGCCTGGGACGCGCGAGATGTGCCTTGTTGGTGACGATGTCGCCACCATCGGCGCGCTCGGCGTGCGATCGGCCTCCCTACGGTGCGGCGATGACGGTCGCGCGCCAGAGGCTCGGACGGAGGGCCGAGGAGCTCGTTGCCGCGGCGCTGGTGCGCGACGGCGACCTTGTGGTCGACGCGAACGTCCGTCCCGCCGGCGCCCGAGGGGAGATCGACCTCATCATCCTCGAGGGCTCGACGCTCGTGTTCGTCGAGGTGAAGGCCCGCCGTGCGGGTTCGCCGCTCGGCCCCGAGAGCCCCCTGGCGGCCGTGGATCGCCGCAAGCAACTGCGGCTGCGACGGCTTGCCGCGGCCTGGTTGCGCGAGGCGGGCGAGGCGGCGCCCCGGCGGACGGGGATCCGCTTCGACGTCGTGGGCCTAGAGCTCGACGGCGCCGGCCGCGTCGTCGAGTGGGACCACGTCCGGGGCGCCTTCTAGAGCGACCGCGTCCGACCCCTCGGCATCCAGCGCGAGCTGGCTGTAGGCGATCGACTGGAACGAGCGCCGGTGCAGTTCGCAGGGGCCGAGCTCCAGGATCGCCGCGCGGTGCTCGGGCGTCGAGTAGCCGACGTTCTCGCCGAAGCCGAAACCGGGGTGGGCGCCAGCGATGCGCCACATGTAGCGGTCGCGGGTGACCTTGGCGACCACCGAGGCCGCCGCGATCGCGGCGCTGCGCGCGTCCCCGTCGATCACCGGCCGGTGCTCGACCGCGCAACCTGGGACGGGAAACCCGTCGGTGAGGCAGACGGCGCCTGGAACCGTCACCCGCTCCAGGCAGCGACCGAGCGCCGCGAGGTTGGTGACGTGCAGGCCGCGGATGTCGATGCCGCGCACGCAGCGCACGGTCACGGCCACCCGGTCCGCCGCTCGCAGCACGATCGGGTAGAGCTCGTCGCGCTCCTCCGGCGTGCGCTGCTTCGAGTCGTCGAGCTCGCCGAGCGCGCGCCGGTCACGGAGGCTGAGGCGCTCGTAGTCGATCAGCACCGCGGCGGCGACGAGCGGGCCCGCGAGCGACCCGCGCCCCGCCTCGTCGGCCCCGGCGACGAAGCGCGCCCCCAACGAGCGGTCGAAGCGAAACAACTTCGCCGCCTTGCGCCGGCGGCGCTTGGAGCGGGCGCCGCTAGAGGATCCCGATCCGGTTCGGCGGCCAGTACGTGAAGAAGGCCTGTCCGATGATCCAGTCGCGGGGGACGGGCCCCCAGTAGCGGCTGTCGTCGCTCTGCCCACGGTTGTCGCCCATCATGAAGTAGTGGTCCGGCGGAATGGTGATCTCTTTCGGCAAATTGCAGCCAGGGACACCGTTGCACGGGAGGATGAAGTCCTCCTCCGCCTCCACGCCGTTGACGACAGGATGGCCCCCTGAGATCTTCAGCGTGTCCCCCGGGCCGGCCACGATCCGCTTGATGAAGTTGGTGTCGGAGGGATCGGAAGTCGGCTCGGGACACGCCTTGCCTGCGGTCCGCTTGACGCCACACTCGTTCCCATGATCGGCGCCGGCGGGTGGATGAAAGACCACGATGTCGCCGATCTTCGGGTCCCGGAAGTGGTAGGTGACCCGATTCACCAGCACCCGCTGACCGGGATCGAGGGTCGGCTCCATCGACGGCGAGGGGATCTGGTAGGGCTTGACGATCAGCGCCTGGATCCCCAGCGCGAGCGCGACCGCCGTCGCGACGATCACGACCAGCTCGACGACCCAGGCCGCGCCGCTTGTCGGCTTCGGGAACTTCAGCTTTCCTCAGAACCCTTGGCTTCGCCTTCGGATTCCTCGGACTCCTCGCGCTCGGCCTCGGGGCCCCCCGCAGGCGCTTCCTCGCCCTCGGCGCCCTCCGCAGGCTCCTCCTCGGCCTCGGTCTCCTCCTCCACCGGCGCCACCCCTACCTCCGCCTCGTCCTGCACCAGTCCCTCGGAGTCGACCGGCTCGGCCGCCTCGGTGGCCAGCACGAGCTCGTCCTCGATGCCCCAGCGCCGCTCGGCGACACGGGCGCGCTTGCCGATTCGGCCTCGCAGGTAGTACAGCTTCGCCCGCCTCACGTCTCCGCGGGCCACGACCTCGAGCCGCTCGATCTTCGGTGAGTGCACGGGGAACGTCCGCTCCACCCCCACGCCGAACGACTGCTTGCGAACCGTGAACGTCTCCCGGGCCCCGGACCCGCGGCGGGCGATCACCACACCCTCGAAGACCTGCGTCCGCCGGCGGGTGCCCTCGATCACCTGGAAGTGCACCCGGACCCGGTCGCCGGGGGAAAAACGCGGCACCTGCTTCAGCTGGCGCCGCTCGATGCTCTCGATGATCGTGCTCATGTCAGCGGTTTCGGGCCGGCGCAAGGTTCGCGCGACCCGCTAAGCGGCCGATAAAACGCGCGTGACCCGGGGGCCCCGCGCGGCTGCGGAATGTTACTGATCCCCTCGCTCGCGGCCGCGATTCGCCCGCTCGCGGCTGCGCGCCAGCCGCCACTCCCGCACCCGGCGGTGATCGCCGGAGAGGAGCACCTCGGGCACCTCCCAGCCCCGGTAGGAGGCCGGACGGGTGTAGTGCGGGTACTCGGGCCCGCCCTCGAGCGCCTCGGAGAACGACTCCTCCAGCGCGCTCGTCTCGTCGCCGAGCGCCCCGGGGAGCTTGCGGATCAGAGCGTCGGCGACGACCATCGCCGCCAATTCACCGCCGGAGAGGACGTAGGGCCCGATCGAGACCGCATCCGTCGCGAGGTGCTCGCGAACGCGCTCGTCGACGCCCTCGTAGCGCCCGCAGAGGAGCGCCAGGTGGGGGGCGGAGGCGAGCTCGTTCGCGAGCCGCTCGTCGAACTGCCGGCCAGAGGGGGCGAGGAGGATCACCCGCGCGGGCGGCGGGCCATCGCCGTAGGCGGCGCGAAGCGCCGCGTCCACGACGTCGACGCGAAGGACCATCCCCGCGCCCCCGCCGTACGGCGCGTCGTCCACCTGGCCGCCGGTCAGCGGGGTCGCGTCGCGGTAGTTGAAGAAGCGCAGCTCGTGGCCACCCGCGGTGGCGTTCGCCACGTGGCGCTGGTCCCGAAACCAGTCGAACCAGTCGGGAAACAGCGTGAAGAAGTCAATCCTCAACGATCTCGACCATCACGCGCCCGCTGCCCTCAGCGGTGGCGGCGGCCTTGGCGATCGTGCGGATCGCGTTCGCGACCCTGCCCTCACGGCCGATGACGCGCCCCAGGTCCTCCTGGGCGACGCGCACCTCCAGCACGAGGTCGCCGTTCTCCTCCACCTCCTCGACCCTCACGGCGTCGGGGTCGGAGACGAGCGCCCGGACCAGGAACTCGACCAGGTCGCGCATTCGCGCTAAGTGCCCGTCGCCTCGATGCCCTTGGCGCGGAGCAGACCGGCGACGGTCCGCGTCGGCTTGGCCCCGTGCTCGAGCCAGTGGCGGGCGCGCTCCTCGTCGATGACGATCAGCGACGGCTCGGTCTGCGGGTTGTAGTGGCCGATCGTCTCGATCGTCCGTCCGTCCCGCGGCGAGCGCCGGTCGGCGACGACGACGCGCCAGATCGGGTTCTTGTTCGAACCCACCCGTCTCAATCTGATCCGAACCATCGGCCGCGAGAGGTTAGATGGTTGAGTTCGAATACGCGTGTGCCCGGGGGCGCCGCATGCGGCGTCATCCGCGGGCGCGGGTATTCGGGCTCAGCCATCTGTTAGCGGGGCATCCCCTTGAGCAGCTGCTGGGGATCGGGCATCTTCCCCTGGGCGAGCTGCGCCATCAGCTTGCGCATCTGCGAGAACTGCTTGGTGAGCTGATTCACGGCCTGCACGGTCGTGCCCGAGCCGCGCGCGATCCGGCGCCTGCGCGAGCCGTCGATCAACGTCGGGTTCGCGCGCTCGGCCGGCGTCATCGAGAGGATGATCGCCTCCAGGCGGTCGAGCTCGCGGTCGTCCATGTTGACCTGGCGGAGCTGCTTCATCGCCTTGCCCATGCCCGGCATCAGGCCGAGGACGTTCTGAAGCGGACCCATCCGTCGCACTTGGCGCATCTGCTGGAGGAAGTCCTCGAGCGTGAACTGCTGCTTTCGGATCTTCCGCTCGAGCTCCTCGGCCTGATCGCGATCGGAGACCTCCTCGGCCTTCTCGATCAGCGACAGGACGTCGCCCATGCCGAGGATCCGGGAGGCCATCCGCTCCGGGTGGAAGCGCTCCAGCTGCTCGAGCTTCTCGCCCGTCGACGCGTAGAGGATCGGCTTGCCCGTCACCGCCTTGACCGAGAGCGCCGCGCCGCCGCGCGCATCGCCGTCGAGCTTGGTCAGCAGGACGCCGTCGAAGTCCACCCGCTCGGCGAAGCTCTCGGCGACGTTGACCGCGTCCTGACCGGTCATCGCGTCGAGCACCAGCAGCACGTCGTGGGGCTTCGTCCGCTTGCGAATCGCAGCCAGCTGGTCCATCAGCTCCTCGTCGATGTGAAGCCGCCCCGCCGTGTCGACGATCAGCACGTCCTTGGACTGCGAGCGCGCCTGTCCCAGCGCCCAGTCGGCGATGTCGACGGGGTCGCGCTCCGTGCCCTGCTCGTAGACCGTCGCACCCGCGCGCTGCCCCACGGTCACGAGCTGCTCGACGGCGGCCGGTCGCTGCGTGTCGCACGCCGCCAGCGCCACCGACCGCCCCTCGCCAGCGAGGTGCTTGGCGAGCTTCGCGCAGGCCGTCGTCTTCCCCGATCCCTGGAGGCCCGCCATCAGGATCACCGTCGTTCCCGAGCTCGCGAGCGCGAGATCGCGGCTGGCGCCTCCCATCAGCGACGCGAGCTCCTCGTCGATGATCTTGACGACCTGCTGGCCGGGGTTGAGGGAGTCCAGCACCCCTGCGCCGAGACACCGCTCCTTGAGCTGATCCGTGAACGCCTTCACGACCTTGAAGTTGACGTCCGCCTCGAGCAGGGCGAGGCGGATCTCGCGCATCGCCGAGTCGACGTCGGCCTCGGTCAGCTTGCCCCGCGAGCGAACGTCCGAAAGCGTCGCCTGCAGCCGGTCTGAGAGTTGATCGAACACCCGCCCAGCTTACGGGGCAGGCGCCGCGGCGAGCCTGGCTACGGACTTAGCCAGGCGAGCGCGAGGGTGTTCGTGGCGCCCTGGACGACGAGCGTGTTGTTCGCGCTTTGGCGCACGACGGCGTCAACGTAGTCCCCCTCGTCGAGGCGGACCAGCGTTTGCACCGTCTGGACGGTGGAGCTGCCGCTGACAGCGCGGGCACGGTCGGTGGCGATCGGGGTCACGCCGTTTTCGCGCAGGGACAGGGTCCGCGTCCCATCGCCGTCGGTCGGCCACTCGACCGCCGCACCGACCTCGTAGACCCCATCGAGGGGGGCGGTGAGACGGGAGCGCTCCGGGTTCGTGCAGGCCGAATCGGAGATGTGCGCCCGGTCGGGGTCGAACTCCTCGACCACGAAGAGCAGCGCCCGGTCGGTCGAGTCGGGGACCGATTGGCCGCCGGCGCAACCCGGCCCGGAGCGCGGGTGGCTAACCCGCGCCGCCGGGGCAGCCCCGCGATCGGCGGGCCCGATCTGGCCAGAGCCGACGTCGAAGGTATCGATCGTCGCGTCGCGGATGTCCCGGCTGCGGATCGTCCCGTTAACGATGTCGCCCGAGTCCACCTTGTTCCGCCCCTTGAGCGCCAGCGCGCTCCCGCCGCCGAGGACCAGGAACAGGCACACCGAAGCGACGACGTTCGAGTACGTGAGCTTCTCGCGCAGCCGTCTCAAGGCCCGATCCAGATCATCGTCAGGTAGTTGTTGTCGGCCCCGCCGGCGAGCTGGAGCGGCGCCCCGCTGGTCTGCTCGACGACGGCTTCGACCCGATCGTCGAAGTGGAGCCGGGCGGTGGTCGTGATCGTCTGAAGCGTCTCCCCGCTTGGGAGCGCGTCGCGCGTCTCGCTGGCGAGCGTGCTGGCCGCATCGGCGCGCAGCGAGAGCGTGCGCGCGCCGACGGAGTTCACGGGCCAGTGGACCGCGGCCCCGAGCTCGTAGACGCCGTCACGAGGCGCGAACATGCGGGCGCTCGGCGCGTCGCAGTCCGGGGAGTCCGGATGAAGGCCATGAGGGTCGAAGTCCTCGGCGGAGAAGCGAAGCGCCTCTCCGACGCCGCTCGAGATCACCTGTGGCGCGCAGCCTTCCTGGGGATCGGTGATCCGCGCCGCCGGCAGCCGGCGCTGGACACTGGGCACGATCGCCTCGTCGACGACGTCACGACCCCTGACCTCTCCATCGCCGATGTCAACGCCCTTCACCCGGTTGTCCTTGATGTCTCCGGAGTTCACCCGATCACGACCGGTCAATGCCGCGGCTGTGCCGCCTCCAAGCAGCAGGGCGAGGCACGCCGTCGAGACCACGTTCGCGAACGTCAACCTGTCGCCAAGTCGCCGAAGCCGATGCACAACTTCCCCGGAACCCCCCGGCCGGGCCAGAGTAGCGAACGCCGGCGTCGCTACTCGTCCATCACGCGTTGCTATTCGTCTATCAGCGCGCGCGCGAACTGCCGCGGGTCGAAGGGTCGCAGGTCCTCGAGCCCCTCCCCAAGCCCGATCAGCTTCAGCGGGATGCCGAGCTCCCCCGCGATCGCCAGCGCGATGCCGCCCTTGGCGGTGCCGTCGAGCTTGGTGAGTGCCACGCCGGTCACGTCGACCGCGTCCGAGAAGACCTGTGCCTGCCGGAGCCCGTTCTGCCCCGTGGTCGCATCAATCACGATCAGCGTCTCGTGCGGCGCGCCATCCAGGCGCTTGGTCGCGACCCGGCTCACCTTCGCCAGCTCCTCCATCAGGTTGCCGTGGGTGTGCAGTCGGCCCGCGGTGTCGGCGATGACGACGTCGGCTCCCCGCGACTCGGCCGCCTCGATCGCGTCGAAGACGACCGCGCCGGCGTCGCCCCCAGGCGCCCCGCGCACGATCTGGGCCCCGGCACGGTCGGCCCAGGTCTCGAGCTGCTCGATCGCGGCCGCGCGATAGGTATCCGCCGCAGCGATGATCACGTTCAGGCCGAAGCGCTCGCGCAGCGTCGCGGCGAGCTTGCCGATGGGCGTCGTCTTGGCCGTGCCGTTGACGCCGACCACCATCACCACCGCGGGACGCGCCGTCAGGTCCAGTCTCGCCTCACCGACGTCCGCCAGCTCGGCCAGCAGCTCGACGAGCCGTTCCCTCGCCGCATCCGGGCCGCCGATCTCGCCCGACTCGACCTCGGCCTCGAGTCGGCCGACGACGTCGGCGGTCGCCTTCGCCCCCACGTCCGCGAGGATGAGCGCCTCCTCGAGCCGCTCGAACGCCTCCGAATCGAGGCGGTCGAACATGCTCGCGGAGAGCTCCGCCGCGAGCGCGCGCCGACTCTTCGCCAGGCGGCTGCGCAGCCGCTGCCAGGCGCCGCCCGCCTGGGGCTCGTCCTCCGCTCGCTCATCCTCCGCGTCGCGGGGCTCGCCGCCCCCGCCGTCGCCCAGGTCAACGAGCTGCTCCCACTCAGTCGCCATCGGCGGCACGGTAGCGGGGTAGGGTGGCCGCCATCGAGGCGCCCGCCCCGCGCACAGCGAATCGGCCCGCCGAGCGCCGGCTGATCGCGCCGAGGCGGCTGATCCTGGTGGCGGGCGGCCTCTTCGTGCTTGTGGCCGGCGTCCAGCTGTTCGCGTTCTCGACGCGGACGGACGAGCTGTTCGCGTGGACGATCGCCTCGCCGATGACGCCTCCTTCCTGGGCGCCTTCTACCTCTCGGCGGGCGTCCTGGCGTTGCTCAGCGCGAGCGAGTCAACCTGGGCGCGGGCCCGCCTGGGGGTCCCGGGCGTGCTCGCGTTCGTCTGGCTGACGCTGCTTGCGACGCTGCTCCATCTCGACGTCTTCCACCTCGACGAGGGCGGCTTCAAGGCCGAGCTCGCCGCCTGGGTCTGGCTGGTCATCTACGTCCTCGAGGCCCCGGTGCTGTCGTGGGCGTTCGTCGCCCAGCTTCGTGCGGCGGGGGGCGATCCCCCGCGCCCCAACGCGCTGCCCCCGTCCTACCGGACCCTGACGCTCGCGCTGTCGGCGCCCCTGGTCGCCTTCGGCGTCGCGCTCTTCGTCGCGCCCCTCGACGTCGGCGACGCCTGGCCGTGGACGCTGACGGAGCTCACGAGTTGTGCGATCGCCGCCTGGTTAGTCGCGCTCGGTGGCATGCTGGGAGCGGTCTGGTGGGAGAACGAGCGTGGCCGGATCAGGATCGCGCTGGCCGCGCTCCTGACACTCGTCCCGCGACAGGGGATCGCGCTCGCCCGTCACGGGGAGGGGCTCGACTGGGGCTCGGCGGCGGCCACCGTCTACGTCGCCTCCCTGGCGCTCCTGCTGGCCGTCGGCGCCTGGGGCTGTCGGATCTCGACCGGGTAGCCCGGTCAGGCCGCGTCGGCCTCGTCGAGCGCCGGCTGCTCCTGCTCGAAGCGCCGCGAGATCACCTTCGTGATCCCGCCCTCGCCCATCGAGACGCCGTAGAGGACGTCGGCCGCATCCATGGTGCGCTTCTGATGGGTGACGATGATGAACTGGGCGCGGTCCGAGAAGCGCCGCACGAGCTGGAGGAAGCGGTCGATGTTGGCATCGTCGAGGGCCGCCTCGACCTCGTCGAGGATGTAGAAGGGCGACGGGCGCGCGAGGAAGACCGCGAACACGAACGCCAGTGCGACGAGCGACTTCTCGCCGCCCGAGAGCAGCGAGAGGCGCCGGGTCGCCTTGCCGGCCGGGGTGACCTCGATCTCGACGCCCTGCCCGGCCAAATCACTGCCCGCCGCCTCCTCCGCTCCCGCCTCAAACACATTGCCCTCGGCATCCGCCTCGGGCATTTCCCTTGTGCTCCCGCGTCCGGGGGCGGCGGGGTTCGCGGCACCCCCCAATACCGCGGCGAGCTCCCTCTCGCCCACTAGCCGCAGGCGGCCACGGCCCCCGGGGAATAGGTGCTCCACGAGCTCCTCGAAGTTCCGCTGCGCCGTCTCGAAGGTCTCCTCGAATGCGGAGTCGATCTTGCGATCGGTGTCGCGGATCAGCCCGCGAAGCTCCGCGAGCGCCGCCTCGAGGTCCTGGCGCTGAGCCTCCAGCCCCTCGACGTGGTCGAGCGCCTCCTGGTACTCGCGCTCGGCGAGCGGGTTGACGGGGCCGAGCTGCTCCCGCCGGCGGGCCAGCCGCTCCAACTTGCGCTCGATCTCATCGCGCTCGGCTTCCGCCAGCGGCTTCGCCGCGGAGCCCAGCTCGCGGCCGAGCGCCGTCGCCACCCGCTCGAGCTCACCGGCGGTCTCCTGGCATCGGTCCCGGAGGTGCGCAGCGGAGACCTCGGCTTCGGTGACCGCCTCGCCGGCTCCGCGCAGCCGCTGCTGGATCTCGGCCTCGGCCTGCGAGCACGCCCGCAGCTCCGCCGCCACCTCGTCGCCATCGGCGCCGCCGAGCATCCCGCCCTCCAGCCTGGCCGCCCGCTCCCCGACGGCGTCGCGAGCGCCGGCCGCCGACGAGGCGAGCCCCTCGACGGCCTCGAGCAGCTCGGCCTGCGTGGAGAGGCGGCGCTCGAGCGAGTCCTGGCGGCGGCTTCCGAGCAGCTTCTCGAGCCGGCGGGCGACCGCGGTCGCCCGCTCGGTCTGGTCCCGGACCCGTCCGATCTCGACCGCGCGCCGCTCGTCGCCCGTGGCCGATCGCGCGGCGTCGAGCGCCGCGGCGGCGCCCTCGAGCGACTCGGCGATGCGGGCCAGGCCCGAGGTAACCGCGCTCTCTGCCGAGCGCGCACTCTGGGCCGCTTCGAGCTCCTCAGCGAGCGCGCCCAGCGCCGTTCGGCTCCGCTCGAGCGACGCCGCGAGCTCGGCGCGTCGCGACGCCAGCGCCTCCGCGCGGACGGTGAGGCGCTCGTGGGCCGCGCGCATCGCGGTCAGCCGGCCCCAGGCCTCGGTTCGCTCGCGGTCCCGCTCGGCCAGGCGCTCCTCGATCGCGGTGCGCCGGCGATTCGCCTCGGCGAGCTCGGCGTCGATCTCCGCCCTGGCCTCGCGAGCGGACGCGGCGCGGCGCTCGGCCTCTTCGAGCTCGGCCTCGTGGGCACGCAGCTCGGCGGCGAGCAGCCGCCCGCGGAGCTCGCCCGCCTCCCGCTCCAGCCGGGCGTGGATGTCGGCAGCCTGCGCCTGGCGCTTCAGCGGTCGGAGGCGGCTGCGCGCCTCGCGCTCGACGTCGCGCGCCCGGTCGAGGTTCTCCTGCGTTCGGTCCAGCTTCAGCTGCGCGCGGCGGCGGCGCTTTCGGTGCTTGCCCAAGCCCGCCGCCTCCTCGACCAGCAGCCGGCGCTCGCGGGGCTTCGAGTGGACGATCTGCTCGACCCGGCCCTGACTGATCACCGAGTGCATCTCGCGGCCGAGGTTGGCGTCGGCGAGCGTCTCGATCACGTCTGTGAGCCGGCAGCGCGCGCCGTTGATTCGATAGGTCCCCTCGCCGCCGCGCTCATAGCGTCGCGAGACGGAGATCTCCGAGAACTCGCCCGCGCTGCCATCCTCGTTGTCGAGCACGACGTCGACCTCCGCGCAGCGGCTCGGCCCGGCCCCCTCGCCGCCGGCGTAGATCATGTCCTGCATGGTCTGGCCGCGGACGTTGAGCGGGCTCTGCTCGCCGAGCGCCCAGAGGACCGCGTCGGTGATGTTCGACTTCCCGCAGCCGTTCGGCCCGACGACCACGCTGACGCCGGGCGAGAACACGAGCTTGGTGCGCTCGGGGAAGGACTTGAAGCCCTTGATCGTGATCGAGCTCAGGTGCATCTGGCCGGGACCGAGCCGCGGAGGGTAGATAGCCTCGCGGCGCGGTCGGACGCGTTTTTGCGGTGCTAGCGAACTTTCAACGCAGGCGTTCCAAGGCCTCCTCGGCCGCGGCCTGCTCGGCGAGCTTCTTGCTCCGTCCTGAGCCCTGACCGACGACCTCGCCGTCCACGCTCGCGACCACCTCGAAGACGCGATCGTGCGGCGGGCCCGCCTCGCCCGTGACCTCATACCTTACGCGGGCGCCACCGCGGGCGAGCAGCTCCTGGAGCGCGGACTTGAAGTCGAGCAGCTTCTCGGAGGCGAGCTCGATCTCGGTCGCGAACGCCTCCACGGTCGCCTTGGCGGTGACCTCGAAGCCGTGATGCAGGTAGCAGGCGCCGATCAGCGCCTCGCAGATGGAGGCGAGCGCGCGCTCCGAGGAGAGCAGGGCCTCGGCGGTGATGCCGGCCTCGATCTCGCTCGGCGCCACCTCGCGCAGTCGCCTCGGCCCCTCGAGCGCCTCGGCGACGGCCGCGCAGGCGCGACCCGAGACGGCCTGTCCGTGGACCTTGGTCAGCCTGCCGATATCGGAGCGGGGGTGGCTGCGGAAGAGATGCTCGGCGATCGCGAGCCCGAGGACGCTGTCGCCGAGGAACGCGAGGCGACCGTACGAGTCGGCCCGGTGGGAGACCCAGGAGGAGTGGGTGAGCGACTGGACCCGTAGCTCCTCTGGCAGCGAGTCGATGAGCTCGCGCAGCTGGTCGGGCCCGCCAGCGCGCGCCTCGCGACGCCAACCACCCCGAGTCAGCCTCCGAAAGCCGCGCGCCACCTCGCTACGCCTGCGCGGGCAGCCTCTGGAGGACGAAGTCGACCGCGTCGCCGACGGTCTTGATCTCCGCCGCCTCCTCCTCGCTGACCTTGATCCCGTAGGTGTCCTCGAGCTCCATCACGAGCTCATAGAGGTCGAGCGAGTCGGCGTCCAGGTCCTCCCGAAAGCGGGTGCCCTCGGCGATCTCGTCGGCGCTCACCTCGAGCTCGGCGGCGAGGTGCTCTCGCACCTTGTTCATCACCTCGTCACGGTCCATGGTCCGACTTCCTATCACGGAGGCCAGATCGCGTCACGCCGGAGCGGCCCATGAGCTCGGCGGTGCGCTCGACGGCGCGCTCATCCACGGCTCGCGCGGCGAGCCGGATCGCGTTCGCGATCCCCTGCGGGCCGGAGCTTCCGTGTCCGACGACGGCGACGCCGCGGAGCCCGAGCAGGATCGCCCCGCCGGTCGCATCCGGGTCCATGCGCCGGCGCAGGCCGGCGAGGGCCGGGCGCAGCAGCAGGCCGCCGAGCGCCGCCATCGGGCCCGAGCGCGCCGCCGAGCGAACCGCGTCGCCGACCGCTCGCGCGGTGCCCTCGATGGTCTTCAGGGCGACGTTGCCGGTGAAGCCGTCCGTGACGATCACGTCCGCGGCGCCGGTGAGCAGGTCCCGCCCCTCGATGTTGCCGACGAAGTTGATCCCGGCGCCGTCGGACAGCGCCGCATGCGCGTCGATCAGGTCCTGCGTCCCCTTCTTCTGCTCCTCCCCCACCGAGAGCAGCGCCACGCGCGGGCGCTCGACCCCCAGCACCGCCTCGCTGAACGCCGCCCCGAGGTAGCCGAACTGGACCAGGTCCGTCGGGCGAACCTCGGTGTTGGCGCCGGCGTCGAGGAGCAGCGTGGGCGGCTCGTCCTCACGGCCCGGGACCAGGAGCTGAAGCGCGAGCGCCGGACGGCGCACGCCCTGGCTGCGCCGCAGGGTGAACAGCGCCGCGGTCATCGTCGCGCCGGTGGGCCCCGCGCTGGCGAGCGCGTCGGAGCGGCCGGCGGCGACGTCGTTGGCGGCCATCACCACCGACGCGGCCTCCTTGGAGCGAACAGCGGCTACGGGCTCCTCGTCGTTGGTGATCGCGTCCGGGGATGGGATCACCTCGATCCCCTCCGCGCCGTCGAGCGCGGCGAGCTCGGCCGGCTCGCCAAACACGCGCAGGGCGATGCCGTCAGGAGCGGCCGCTCGGGCCCCGGCCACCAGCGCCTCCGGCCCGCGCTCGACCCCGCGCCCGTCGAGGGCAACGGTGGTCAAGTCAGGGGCCCCTTGCGGGGCACTAGCCCTCCGGCTCGCCCGCCGTCTGGGCCGGAGCCGCCTCCTCGACCTCGTGCTCGATCACCTGGCGCCCTGCGTAGGTGCCGCACACCGGGCACACGCGATGCGGAAGCCTCGGGCTGTGACAGCGAGGACACTCGTTCAGCCGCGGCGCGCTGACCCTGTGCGTGGCGCGGCGCTTGTCGCGCCGGGTGCGGGAGGTTCGCTTCTTAGGGACGGCCATGGGTCGCGGAATGGTAGCTATCAGTCGAGCTTCAGCTCGCGGAGCTTCTCCCACCGCGGATCCGGCGCGCGCCCATGCTCGTGGTCGGCGGGGTCGGCGTCGTTCAGCGATGCGCCGCAGACCGGGCACAGGCCAGCGCAGTCTGGGCGGCATAGGAACTGGCCGGGCATCCCCAGCGCCAGCGCATCGTGCGCCCACCCGCGGACGTCGAGCTCGTCGCCCGCGACGTATGGGCTGCGCAACTCTTCGTCCGCCGACCCTGGCTGGTCCACCTCGCGCGCATCCACCTCCACTCGCACCTCGGCATGCTCGAGGCAGCGTACGCAGGCGCCGCCGACCTGCGCGGCGAATCGCAGCCGCATCGCGTATCCCGATGCCGTGTGCGACACATCGAGGCGCGCGGTAGCGGTCTCCCCCTCGACGCCGTAGTCGGCGCCCCCGTAGCGGAGCTCACCCGGGACGACATCGACGTCCAGGCGACGGCCGTCGCCCGGCGACGGCGCCATCCGGGCGAGATCGATGCTGTCGGCGCGCAGTGTCATCGGTCCCCTCCGTATCGCTCGGCCTACCATGCTCCCTCCACCGAGGTTAGCGAGGGACATGACCAGCGCCGAGCAGCCCGCGCAGTTTCATTTCGAGCCCGAGACGTATCAGGACCTGATCCGCGCGGACGTGCCACGGTACGACGAGCTGCAGCAGCGGACGGTGGACGCGATTCCGTTCGCGCCCGAGCGCGTGCTCGAGCTCGGGGTGGGCACCGGAGAGACCACGCTGCGGCTGCTGGAGCGCTTCCCCGAGGCCGAGATGACCGGCCTCGACTCCACCCCCGAGATGGTCTTTCACGCCCGTGAGCTCGGAATCGAGGTCCGCCTGGCCCGCATGCAGGACCCGCTTCCCGACGGGCCCTGGGACCTCGTTGTCTCGGTGCTCACGATCCACCACCTCACGGCCGACGGCAAGCGCGACCTCTTCCGTCGCGTCCGTGAGCAGTCCCGAGCGCTCATCTTCGGCGACGTGGTCGAGGTGCCGCCGGAGCAGCGAACCGCCTCGCTAACCGAGGGGTACGACTTCCCCTCACCCGCCGCTGCCCAGGCGGAGTGGTGCGGCGGCGACGTCGTCTGGGAGGCGGACGACCTGGCGGTGATTCGGGCCGTATACGACTAGCCCGTCGGGGCGCTGGCGCTGCCGGCGTGAATTTGGCTGGGTCCGCGTTACGGACGAGTGGATGGAAGCGTCGCGAGCGGAGGTCGGGCGCACAATCCAGGCACTGCTAGAGGCTCGTCGCGTGCCGCCTGGACCTACGCCCCCATACCACGGATGATTCGCGCCGTCTGCCCCGCATACGATCCGCTCCCCGAACGAGGAGGAGCGGATGGCGAAGCTCGACTACGAAAAGCGCGATCGGATCGCGTGGCTGACGATCAACCGGCGACGCCCGGAACGCGATCGATCCGGACGTCCACCAGGCGATGATCGAGGCGTGGGCCGACTTTCGCAACGACGACTCAGTTGACGTGGCGATCCTCACCGGGGCCGGTGAGGCCTTCTGCGCGGGAGCGGACCTGGAGACGTACATCCCGCCAATCATGGGCGCCGCGAGCCCGGCGAGGCTCCGCGAGATCGTCGAGCTGGGCCTGAACGGGTTCACCCGAGGCATGCATCGGATCCCGAAGCCGATCGTCGCGGCGGTCAACGGGTGGGCGCTCGCCGGCGGCCTGGAGACGGCGCTCGCGTGCGACATCCGGGTCGCCTCCGAGCGCGCCATGTTCGGGTCCTTCGAGGCGCGCCGGGGCTTCCACCACGGCGACGGGGGCATCGTCCGGCTCGTCAACGCGTGCGGCGTCGGGGTCGCGTCCCACATGCTGCTCACCGCCGAGCCGGTCGACGCGCGTCAGGCGCTCGAGTGGGGCCTAGTGACCAAGGTCGTCCCCCACGACCGCCTGCTCGAGGAGGCAGAGAACGTCGCCCGTCAGATCCTACGCAACTCCCAGCGGGC
>JBKPFS010000041.1:0-7472 GCA_046728935.1 Actinomycetota bacterium
GGGCGGATCCGGTCGAGCCACGCGCCGACCTCGTCGGGTCGCGCCGTGCGCACGACCGCGTCGTGGAACGGGCGCCCATCCCCGTCCAGTACCAGCCCCTCGCCGCGCCCGACACGGATGCGCACCTGCGGCAACCCGGGACCGGTGGCGTCCTCTCCATACAGCTCCAGCGAGAGCAGCTGCCCGAGCCGAGTCGAGCCGCCGCCGTCGAGCGTCACGTAGCCGCCGGCCTCGAGCTCGAGGCCGTGCAGCGTCGTCTGGAAGCTGAAGCGGCGGCCATCGACCGAGGTGGCTCGCGGAAGCACCGCTTTCTCGAGCGCCTCGCGGACGCCTCGGTACTCCTCGACCGAAGCCTGGACGTCGCTCACAGCCTCGATCCTCTCATGTCCGCCCAACCCCGGCGGGCCGCCCACGCACCGCCGCGCCTGTATGGACGTCGAGCGCGTAGATAGACGGCGAACGCGTAGAGGAACAGGGTCAGGAACGTAAGGGCGCTAGGCCAATACGCGACTATCGCGGCACCGTTCCGCGCCCGCGCCGAGGTGGCCTAGACAGGCCCCTCCCACCGGGCGGTCAGGTGGTAGATCACGAGGATTGAAAGCAGGATGATGATCAACGACCAGATCGGGAACGCGGTGACGATGCCGATCTGCGCGATCGCCGCTAGCGCCGCGAAGAAGACGGCGGCCCAGCGCGCCCACTCCTGTGCGGCGACCAGCCCCAGGCCCACGAGGACCTGGATCGCGCCGAGGATCAGGGTCACCCAACCCCACGCCGTGAAATCGACGATGAGGACGCCGTTGCCGCCAACGACCAGGTTCTCGTCCTCGAGCAACGCAGCCAGCCCCCAGAAGAAGTCCAGGGACCCGAGGATCAGAAGGACGACCGCGGCGAACACCGTCCATCCGCTCAGCTCCGGGCGGGCCCTGGTTCTACCCCGCTCTGCCCTCGGCTCCCCGTAGGTCCTGGTTCTATCGCGCTCTGCCATCGGCCTCTCCCTTGGTGGATCTACGAGAGCGCCTTCGCCTTGATCGCCTCGAACTCCGCCTGGGTGATCGTTCCCGCGTCCAAGAGCTCCTTCGCCTTTGCGATCTCGGCCGCAGATCCACCGGCGGTGTCGCGCACGTACTGGTCGAACGCCGCCCTCTGAGTCTCGGCTTGCCTCACGCTTCGCTCGCGCATCCCCTCGTGCTGGGCGATCAGGTAGACCAGCACGCCGAGGAACGGCAAGATGATTACGAACACGACCCACGCCGCCTTCTGCCAGCCGCCGATGTCGTGGCGCCGGAATAGATCGCCAAAGACGGTGAAGAGGATCCACAGCCACGCGACCCAGGCGAAGAAGATGATCATCGTCCAGAGGACGTCCAGGAACGGGTAGTCGGCGGCTATGAGCACGTGGTTCTTCTCCCGGGCGCGACCGTATCACTCCCCGCGCCCCGCGGTAGGGCGGCGCGCGCGGCCCCGGCAAGGAATCTTGCATGAACATCCGTTCTCGCTTCGCTGTGCGCGACAAGGACGGCGCCAGGTCGCCGCCGGGTTGCCTCGGTGATCGCTTGGTTTGCCTTGCAGGTAGGGGGTTCAGCTATCCCTGGTTCAACGTCATCGAGCCCTAGGAGGAGAGCAACCATGATCGAGCTACTCGACGGGATGCCCGAAGGGACGATCGGCTTTCGAGCGAGCGGGCACGTGACCCGCGACGATCCCGCGAGCTCTTACTTCCGGCGATGCGCGCGGCGGCCGAGGCGGGTGAGGTGCGAATGGTCTTCGCGATCGGCCCCGGGTTCGAAGGGTTCGAGCCGGGGGCGCTGATCGAGGACACGAAGGCGGGGATCACGCTCGGCATCGGCCACCCACATGCGTGGAAGCGCACGGCGCTGGTCACCGACGTCGACTGGATCACCAAGGCGGTCCACATGTTCGCCTGGCTGACTCCGGGAGAGATCATGGTCCGCGACCTCGACGGGCTGGAGGAAGCGAAGGCCTGGGTAGCCGGCTGAGGGGCCGCCGCGCCGTGTTCGCGTCGCTTCAGCGGTACCACCGCGCGTGGCTCGGCGCCGACGCGCTCGCCGGCCTCACCGTCTGGGCGGTGCTCGTGCCCGAGGCACTCGCCTACGCCACGATCGCCGGCGTCTCGCCGATCGTGGACCTCTACGCGGCGCCCGGCGCGCTGATCTTCTACCGAAACCGCTTGATCAAGCGATGGAGCTAGCCGGACTCGAACCGGCGACCTCCTGATTGCGAACCAGGCGCTCTCCCAGCTGAGCTATAGCCCCGGGATTCCAGGCGAGCGCACGCAGGCGACCGCCGCAGAGAGGATAGCTGGACGCTCCTGGCTCAAGCCGGTGCGCCCCACGTGCCGATCTAAAGTGATGCAGTTGAGCTACCGCCACCGCCTGACGCTGTTCTTCCTTCTCATCGTCGTGCTGCCGATGGTGGCGCTGGCCGTGCTCGTGGTGAGCGTCAGCGGCGACTCCAGCACCGGCAAGGCCGACGCACGCCTGGGGGCCGGGGTCGAGACGGCCCTGGCCATCTATGCCCAGGACGCCCGCGATGCGCAGGCGACGGGAACCGAGATCGCCGGGGATCCGGCCCTCGCCACCGCGCTTCGCTCGGGCGATCGCGCCCGGGTCCAAGCCGTGGTTCGGGCCCTCCAGCGCGAGCGCGAGCTGGTCGCGCTGCGAGTCACCGACGCCGAGGGGAGGCCCCTCGGCTCCACCGGTCCCGCGAAGCCGCTCGCGCCGGTGCAGGTCGACCTGACCGCGCCGGACGGCTCGACCGCGGGGACGCTGACCTTGTCGACCACGACGGTCAACGACTACGTCGTCGACGTGCAGCGGCTGACCGGGGAGGATGCGGCGATCCTCGACTCCTCGGGCCGTTCGCTCGGAGGGACGGTGGCGACGCAGGGCCTCGAGCTTCCGGACGCGGGGGAGGCAAGCGACGTCGAGGTCGAGGGGCAGGACCTGCGCACGGTTGTGAGCGAGCTGTCCGGGCCCGGTGGGCTCCAGATCGCGCTCTTCGGGCCGGTCGAGTCGGGAGGGTTCCTCGCGTCGAGCCCGGGCGTCGCGGCGGCGCTGGTGGCGTTCTTTGCCATCGCGCTGGTGTTCATCCTGATGTTGCGGCGGACGCTTCAGCACCAGGTCGAGACGATGCTCGGCGCGGCTCGGCGGATCGGGGAGGGGGACTTCAGCAAGGAGGTCCCGGTGCAGGGCAGGGACGAGATGGCCGGGCTCGCGAGCGAGTTCAACAAGATGAGCGGGCGCCTCAGCGAACAGATGGACCAGCTCCGCAGCCAGCGGGTCGAGATCGAGCGTTCGGTGCAGCGGATCGGCCAGGCGTTCGCGGCCGGGCTCGAACGTCAGGCGCTGCTCGGGATCGTCGTCGAGACGGCCGTGGGCGCGTGCGAGGCGGAGTACGGGCTGATCGCGCTCAGCGGGCGCTCCGGGGCCGAGGCCGAGTCGGGCAAGGCCTCCGCGGCGATGCAAGAGGCGGCCCTGGCCGCCGAGGAGCGGGCGCTGCGCGAGCGTGAGGACGTGGTCGCGGCCGAGGCCGCTGGCGCCAACGCCCTCTCGGGGCCGTTGGTCCGGCTGGGCCGGCCCAGCCAGGCGATCGGGGCGATGACCGTGGCGCGGACCGGCGAGCCGTTCAGCGCGGCGCAGCGCGACGTCTTTCGCTACCTGCTCGGCCAGGCCTCGGCGTCGGTCGAGAACGTCGCCCTGCACGAGCTGGTGACTCAGCAGGCCGTGACCGACGAGCTCACCGGGCTGGCCAACAACCGCGCCTTCCGCGAGTGGATCAACCGCGAGGCCGCGCGAGCGGAGCGCTTCTCCCATGACCTCTCCCTGCTGATGCTCGACATCGATGACTTCAAGGCGGTCAACGACGAGCACGGGCACCTCCAGGGCGACGAGGTGCTGCGCATGATCGGCCGCGTGATGAGCGCCGAGGCGCGGGCGGTCGATCAGCCGGCCCGCTATGGCGGCGAGGAGTTCGTCGTCGCGCTCCCCGAGACGGACGCCGAGGGCGCGCTCGAGGTCGGCGAGCGACTGCGCTCGAGGATCGAGGCGGAGGCGGTGCCCGCGGTCAACGGGGATCGCGAGCTCCACGTGACCGCGAGCATCGGCGTGGCGACCATGCCGGACGCGGCCACGGACGTACAGGGCCTGCTCGCCGCCGCCGACGAGGCGCTCTACGCGGCCAAGCGCTCGGGGAAGAACCGGGTCATGGCGGCGGCCGGCAGGCGGGCCGTGCGAGCGGACGCCACCCCCGCGGCGAGCGCGGGCAAGGCGACGAAGGGACCCACGGGGACGCGGCGAAGATAGCCGGGATCCGCCGTTCAGCCGGCCCCGGCACGGCAAATCTTTGGCGCTTGCGGAGTAGTCTTCCCCCTGATCGAGAGCCGATGGGAATCCTCGACGAAGCGATCCGGCAGCACCTCGACCTGAAACGGCGCCAGGGGGCGCCCGACGACGAGTTGAAGCGCCTCGAGGATGAGGCGTTCGGCCCCCCGACCCGCCCGGGCGAGCCCGACTTCCCCGAGCAGGCGCCCGAGGGCGCCGGTGAGGACGGCGGGGGCGAGGAACCCGAGGCGCAGGCGCCCACGGACGCGCCGGCCGGGGAGGTCGAGGCGCCACCCGCGTCAGATGCGCCGCCCGAGGCGGAATCCGCCCCGCCGGCCGTGGAGGAGCCGTTCCCGTCGGAGCGCGAGCAGGCGCCCTCGGGGTTGGAGGAGAGCACCGAGGCGCAGCCGGCGGCCCCGATCGAGTCCGAGCAGCCCCCGACCGAGGCGGAGGTCGACCTGCCGACCGAGGACGCGGGAGGGGAGCCGGCGATCTTCGACCACGTCGAGGAGGAGGGCATCGAGCTCGGGGAGATCGAGCTCGACCTCGAGGGAGGGCTTGACGAGGTGCGCGAGCTCGACGAGTCCGCGTCTCCGCCCGCGGAGCCGGAGGGAGAGCGCGAGCCGGGCGCGGAGGGCCTGGAGCCGGCGGAGGCGGCGGAGCCCCCGATCGAGTCGCTGCCCACGGTGGAGCACCCGATGGAGGACGAGATCTCCGAGCCCCTGCCGGGGGAGGACCCGGAGCCCGAGGACTCCGGCGCCGAGCAGCCGGAGGGTGGCGAGGACGTGCTCGAGGAGACGCCTGAGTTCCTAAAGGACGCCCCCGAGGACGACGAGCTCTGGTTCGAGCAGCGCGAGCCTAAGGATTTCGACTTCTAAAGGCGCCGATAGCCGTCGCCTGGCTAGACGTAGCCGCGCGTGCGGGCGGCCTCGACGACCCGCTCGATCCCCACCAGGTAGGCGGCCTCGCGCAGGTTGAGGCCCCCCTCCTTGGCGCGTGAGGAGACCTCGCGGAAGGCCCGGCGCATGATGTTGCCGAGCTTGTCGTTCACCTCGCGCTCGTCCCAGCGGAAGTGCTGGAGGTTCTGGACCCACTCGAAGTAGGAGACGACGACGCCGCCGGCGTTCGCCATCACGTCGGGAATGATGTAGACGCCCTTGTCGCGCAGGATCTGGTCGGCGGCCGGGGTGGTGGGGCTGTTGGCCCCCTCGATCACGACCTTGCACTCCATGCGGCCGGCGTTGCCCTCGTGGATCATCCCGCCGAGCGCCGCCGGGATGAAGACGTCGCAGGGGATCGCCAGCAGGTCGTCGGGATCGAGCGGCTCGGCGCCCTCGAATTCGGTGATCTTGCCCCCGTTGGCGATGTGATCTTGCAGCTCATTGGCGTCGATTCCCTCGTCGCCGCGGATCGCGCCGTTCGCATCCGAGGCGCCGATCATCTTCGAGCCGAGCTGCTGCATGATCCGCGCCGCCCAGGAGCCGACGTTGCCGTAGCCCTGGACGACGAAGGTGGTGTCGGCGGGGCTGAGGCCGAGGTGCGGGGCCGCCTCGCGGAACATGTAGACGCACCCGCGACCCGTCGCCGCCTCGCGCCCGTAGGAGCCCTCCAGCGCGATCGGCTTGCCGGTGCAGATCGCCGGCGTGTGGCCGTGGAGCTTGCCGTACTCGTCCATGAACCAGGCCATCACCTGGGCGTTGGTGTTGACGTCGGGGGCGGGGATATCCCGGGTGGGGCCGAGCACCTTCTCGATCTTGTCCATGAAGGAGCGGGCGATCTTCTGCACCTCGGCGGACTCGAGCTTGTCGGCGGGGCAGTTGACGCCTCCCTTCGCGCCGCCGAAGGGGACGCCCGCGATCGCGGTCTTCCAGGTCATCAGCGAGGCGAGAGCGCGCACCTCGTCGACGTCGACCTCGGGGTGGAAGCGGATCCCGCCCTTGTAGGGTCCGCGCGCGCCGTTGTGCTGGATGCGGTAGCCGGAGAAGACGTGGACCTTGCCGTCCGAGAGCCTGACCGGGATCTGGACCGTCACCTCGCGGTAGGGCGTCCAGAAGACCACCCGCAGGTCATCGGCCAGCTTCAGGTGGTCGGCGGCGGTGTTGAAGTAGTGCCGCACGATGTCGAGGTTGGAGACCTCGGCACGCTGCCCGGGCTTGGGCTCGCCGGTCGCCTCAGCGGTGGCCTTCGCCTCCTCGACCGCCTGCGGGGACTTGTCGATCTCCTCCCGCTCGCCGACGGCTTCCTCGGTCTTGGTCTCGGCCATCAAGCTCCTCCGGATCGGGCTGCTAACCGCATCCTCTCATAGCGGCGTCGCCGGGAGTAGGCGTGTGCGTGAAGGGTTGGTGAAGGCTTGCGGGACAGAGATGCCGCCTGGGGCGACACTGTGCGCGACGAGCTGGTCTGCAAGGAGGAACGATGAGCGGTGAGTTGAGCTTCTTCGAGCTCGGGGTGGCGGATAGTGATCGCGCGCGCGAGTTCTACGGCGCGCTCTTTGGCTGGGAGTTCGAGCCCGGTCCATCGGGAGGCGGCTACGCGATCACGACGCCGAGCATCCCCGGGGGCGTCCACGGCGGCGACGAGGGAGCGGGCCCCTATGTGTTCTTCGCCGTCGACACATGGACGCCGCCGTCGCCAAGGTGCGGGAGCTGGGCGGCGAGGCGAAGCCCCTGGGCGAGCACGAGGAGTCCGAGCAGGAGTTTGGCCACTTCGTGCTCTGCAAGGACGACCAGGGCTCGAGCTTCGGGCTGCACCGGGCGCCCAGCGGGGGATAGCGAGGCGGTGCCTAGCGCCGCTACTGGGCGGACCTACAATGGGTCGCCCGGGGCCATAGCTCAGTTGGGAGAGCGCATCCCTTGCACGGATGAGGGCGCGGGTTCGAGTCCCGCTGGCTCCACCTCCAGCTCAGCCTGGTTCGGTGGGTCGAGGTCGAGGTGATCTGTCGCGTAGCGGATGCCCGCGACCTGACCGTTCCTCGGCGGCTCCAGCCGAAGAATCAGCTGCCGCATGCCGGCCCCGAGTTCCACCGCATGCACGTAGTAACAGCGGTCGGTGACGACGTCGTAGATGGCAAGCCAGTCGATGGTCGCCGCCGTTTGGTGCGCTTGACCTTGCCGTTCGTCAGGGATTGGG
>JBKPFS010000042.1:0-4547 GCA_046728935.1 Actinomycetota bacterium
ACGTAGCGCCGCCCTCGGCGCTTAGTAAAGCCAAGCCGCCGCACCAGGGGCGGCCGAACGATCAGGCTCAGGCGGCCGCCAGCTCGGCCCTGAAGGTCTTCGCGAACCTCCTGACCTCAGCACGGGCTCCCTCGAGCCTGATGCCTTTTGCCGGTAGTCGGCGCTCCTGCCGCGGCGTGGTGAGGAAGGTTGCCCAGGCCTGCCGCGTCGCGTCCACCGTCAGCACGGCCCCCTCCTCCCTGCCGCGCGTCAGCTCCCATGCTCCATCCATCACCCGGAGGGTGTAGTAGTCCTCGCCGGGGAAACGCCAGACCCAGGTCAGCCCGTCGGGGGACCCGTTGCCGTAGCGGTTGAGCCAGACCTTGGTTCCGATCATCACCGGCTCGGGATGGATCGGCTGATCGGCCGCCGGCGGCTCGCGAGCATGCTCGATTCCCCACAGTGTCAGCGCGTCAATTACGGGAGCGAGCGCGAGTCCGGACTCCGTCAGTCGATACCAAACCTCCCGTCCTCCCCGAGGGAATTCCCGCGCGACGAGCCCGGCCGCCTCCATTTGTCGGAGGCGCGCCGTAAGCCGAGTCGGAGTGATCTGGTTCAGGGTCCGGGCGAGGTCGGTGAAACGTCGAGGACCAAACTGCAGGTCACGGACGATGAGCAGGGTCCAGCGCTCCCCGACCACTTCCAGGGCTCGGGCCGCCATGCAGTAGTGCCGGTAGATGCGATCGGGGTGCATTGCCTCCCAAAACCGCTGCCGGAAAGACTATCGCGACGATAGTATTATCCAGGTAGCCGCGTCCATTATCGACGGGTGGACGCGATCCAACGATGATGGGTAACGGATTCACGATCGCTTAAAGCACGTTCCGCGCCGATTGCACTGACCTGGACACGAGAAGGAGAACCGCCGATGGCAGAAGGAGCACTCAGGGACCTTTGCGCACGAGGTGCCCAACCCCGGGCCCGAGCACGCCAGGCTCGAAGCCTTCATCGGCAAGTGGATCAACGAGGGAGCCACCGTGCCGCAGGGTGACGACCCCGCCGCGAAGATCCTGACCAGAGTCGACATCGACGCCGACGCGAGGGCCCGCGCACGGGCCGGGTCGTGATCGTGGAGGCGCCGGCGCCGGGCGCGGGGTGGCCGTAGGCAGCGGTCATCCGGCGCAGCGCCGAGGCCGAACGGGAGGACGAACGGTACTCACACCGTCGAGGAGATCCTGCATGAACTTCGGAGGCTCGGCGAGCCGCAGCGGGTCGCCTCGCTGAGACGGTCAGGAATTCCGTCCCCTGCCCTCGGGGTTCGCTTGCCGGCGCTCCGCGGGCTGGCCAAGGAGATCGGCCGCGACCACGACCTGGCACTGGCCTTGTGGCCGACCCCGCTTCGCGAGACCCGCATCCTGGCGTCGCTCATAGACGAGCCGCAGCGCGTGACCGAAGGGCAGATGGACAGATGGGCGGAGACGTTCGATAGCTGGGAGATCTGCGACCAGTGCTGTCAGAACCTGTTTGGTTACACGCCACACGCGTTGCGGAAGGCGACCCAGCGGCCGGAGGAGTTCATCAAGCGCGCGGGGTTCGTCCTCGTTGCCGTGCGCGCCGTGCATGACAAGCAGGCCGAGGACGAAGTGTTCACGAGCCTGCTGCCGCAGCTGATCGCCGCCGCCGACGACGAGCGAGTCTACGTTCGAAAGGGCGCTAGCTGGGCGCTCCGGCAGATCGGCAAGCGCAACGACCTCCGAGCGCGCGTGTTGAGCGCGATAGCGCCGCACCTGAGTCGCGGGGGCTCCGCCTCTCGCTGGGTCGCCCGCGACGTATCGCGCGAGCTTCGGGCCAGGACCGCACCCCGCCAGTCGTCTCTTGTGTCCGAGCTCGCCGGACCCAGAGCCGCCTATCCATACTCGTCGTGACGCTGAATCCAGAACTCCTCGGAGGCGTCCTCGTTGCGTCCCAGCGGCGCGCGGTCGAGCAGGGCATAGAAGCCCATCACGATCTCGACGCCGCGCGCATAGGCGGAGGCTGATCGGCGGCCTGCTCGTCGACCACGCCAGCTGGCGCTGGGTCTTCTTCGTCAACCTGCCCGTGGGGGTCGCCGCGCTCGCCGGTCTCAGCCTGCGGCTGCCGGCACCTCGGGCCGAGCGCCCCGAGCGCCCGCTCGACGCCTCCGGCGCCGCACTGCTGGCGGGCGCGACCAGCGCGCTAATGCTGACCGCCATCTGGGGCGGCGAGCGCTACGCCTGGGACTCGGTCCCGATCCTCGCCCTGATCGCAGCCACGGTTGTGCTCTCCGGAGCCCTGCTTGCGCGCGAGCGGCGCGCCGCCGACCCGATCGTCCCGTTCCACCTCCTGCGGACGCCGACGGTGGCGATCGCCAGTTCGGCCCTCTTCCTCGGCACCGCCGCCCTGTTCGCGATCACGGTCTTCGTGCCGCTGTTCCTGGAGACCACCACCGGGGCTAGCCCGACAGAGGCCGGGCTGCTCCTGATACCGGCGATGCTCGGGATCACCGTCTCGACGACCCTCTCCGGGCGCAGCATCGCCCGTACAGGCCGCTACAAGCGCTTCCCGATCGCCGGCCTCGCGCTGATGACCGCCGCACTCGTTCTGCTGGCGGCGCTCGCAGGCGACCCCTCGCAGCTCGCCACGGGGATCGGCCTGGTGGTGTTCGGCCTCGGTTAGGCATGGTCACGCAGGTGCTGATCGTTGCCGTCCAGAACTCAGTCGAGAAGCGGGAGCTCGGCATCGCCACGGCGACCTCGGGCTTCTTCCGCGCCCTCGGTGGGGCGGTTGGTGCCGCGGTCCTCGGCACCGTGTTCGCAGCCCAGGCGGGGACGCGTGTCTGAGGGCACCGGCCAGGGGCTCGATGCGTTCCGCAGCGATGTCATCGACGCCGTCCAGACCGTGTTCCTCGTTGCCGCTCCGCTCGCCGCGCTCGCGCTACTCGCCGTCCTCAGGCTTCCGGAGTTGCCCCTCCAGACCCGCGCGGGTGCGCCCGAGGGCCCGAACTCGTCAAGGCCCGGCGGGCCCGCTTCCTCCCCAGGGCCGCCGCCCGCTGCTTACGTGGGCGATAAGCGTGCCCGATCGCTCGCGGGTCAGGTCCTTTCACGGCCCTTTCATCGTGCTCCGCCATAACTGAGTCACCCCCGCGATACCCGGCGAAGAGAGCGCAGCCATGGCCGACAGGAGAGTGAATGTAAAGGTGGCCGCGGCCGCCGCCGTCATCCTGGCCGCCGTGGCGGCTGTGGGCCTCGGCCTGGCAACGAAAGGCAGCACGTCGAGCACGAGCTCGGCGTTCCCGCGGGGGGATGACCCGGTCGATCTGGACCCGGCTGACTTCAGCGCGAACATCGACAACCCCGAGTGGCCGATGACCGTCGGCAGCCGCTGGGTCTATCGCGTCGTCGACTCCTCCGATGGGTCGGAGCAGCACGACGTGATCAGAGTCACCGACCGGACGAAGATGATCGCCGACGGGATCGAGGCTCGGGTCGTGAGCGACATCGTCAGCGATCACGGCAAGCCGACCGAGGTGACCAAGGATTGGTATGCGCAGGATTCGGACGGAAACGTCTGGTACTTCGGCGAGGACACTGTCGAATACGTCCACGGCAAACCGACCGACAATGGCTCCTGGGAGGCCGGCGTCAACGGAGCAATGCCTGGGCTCGCCCTGCCGGCTGAGCCCGAGGTCGGCATGTCATACCGCGAGGAGTACTCGGAGGGTGAGGCCGAGGACCAGTCACGGGTCCTCGCCCTCGACGAGCAGGCACAGGTGCCCGCGGGCCACTTCAAGCCCGTGCTGATGACCGAGGACTTCTCCCCGATCGAGCCCAAGGTTTCCGAGCTCAAGTTCTACGCGAAGGGCAGTGGGCAGGCGGTGCTGGCGGTCGACGTCTCCGGTGGGACTGAGCGCGAGGAGCTGGTCAAGTACACGCGGTGAGGCGCGGGCGACCTGGCGTACAAGGGCAGCTCGACGCGGCAGCCCTAGCGGGGGGTGGGTCAGGTTCTGATCAGGTCGACATAGAACGGCTTGAACCCCTCGCGTTCGTAGAAGCGGATCGCATCCTCGTTTGAGTGCGCGACTCCGACGAGCACGGCGCGCGCTCCGGCTTCGCTCGCGACGTCCGCGGCGGCTTGGGTCAGGGCGCGGCCAACGCCCTGGCCGCGCTCGGACTCGAGCACGGAGAGCGTTTCGATCTCGGCTGTCCGCTCGCCCACATCCCAGGTCGCCGCGCCCCCGCCGAGTGACACCATCGCGTATCCGATGAGCTCGCCGTCGCGCTCGGCGAGCAGCAGGGTGTAGCCATCCTGACTCAGCCAATCGAGGTATTGGCGCTTGCGATATTCCCAGGAGGCCTCGAGTGAACGCACGGGGGGCATCGCCGGCAGCGTGGCGTGATGGTCTCTCAGCGCGCGCCACAGTGGCTCCAGGCGGTCGACGTCGTCGCGTCCGCCCCGACGAACGACGAACTCCGCCCGTTGATCCTCGCCCGGAACTGTCACTTGGACGCCAGCGCTGCGTCGAAGGCACGCACGAACGGCTTCCTCGCCGC
>JBKPFS010000043.1:0-9538 GCA_046728935.1 Actinomycetota bacterium
TGGCTGATCATCGGGATGATGGTGATCGTCACGGTGATGGTCAGCCTCGGCCTAGCCCAGCCGAGCAACCAGAACCTCGTCTTCGTCGCCCTCATCCTGGTCGGGATCTACCTGGCCGGGATCTTCTACTTTCAGTTCCGAGCCGTCGATCGGATCGAGGCCGGGCCGGCTGGCGCATCCGTCGGCGAGGACGCGGCCAGCGGCGAGGCCGCCGCGGCGGGCGACCACCCCCCGGGCGACTGGCAGGCGATGATGCGCGCGCTCGCGGTCAAGCCGATGGACGCCGCGTCGCAGAGGGCGGCGACGGGGGCGACGACCGGAATCGTGCGCTCCCAGCTCAAGTACGGGATGCTGCTGTGCGCCGCGATCCTGATCGGCGTGGCGCTGTTCTACGGCGGCGTCGATGCCACGATCCGGCCGTTCGGCGAGGGCGGGCCCGGGTTCCCCGTAGCGCTCGCCCCCGTTTTCGTGCTGATCGCCTACGGCGTGCTGCGGATCCCCTTCACCCTCGCAGCGGCGCAGGGCGCGGGCGACGCCTATCTCGAGCCGCTCGGCCTCCAGATCACCGAGATGCCGCGCGTCGGCGTGCGGCCGCGCTTGGCCGGCGGCGGGATGCAGACGGACACGTCAGGCCCGACGGTGATGAGCGGTGAGCGCCACGGCCGAAAGGTCGAGGTCCGGCTAGACGGTCGCCGCAGCCAGACGCTCGTCGCGGCGAGTGCGCCGAGCTTCGAGACCGAGGCCGAGGACGGACGGCTAATAGCCGACGAGCGCGCGCCGGCCGCGGTCCGGGAGGCGGTCGGGTCGCTCGGGTCCGATCCGCGCTGGAAGAACGTCGAGGTCGGCGCCACCGCGGATGGCATCACCGTCGACCGCCGCCTGCGCACCAGCCAGCAGGCCCAGCAGCTCTGGATGGCCGACCTGTGGCTCGCAGAGCGGCTCGCCGACGCCGTCGGGGACTGAGCTCCGGCGCTCTGGGCGCGAATTGTCGAGAAACCGTCGCGATGTGACGGGAAGTCGACAAGCGACGCTCGACCGGGGCCGACATCGCTACAGAATTGGAGACCCGCCGCCCCTGCCACGCCGCCTACAATCGTCCGCTCGGGGCTGCATGCCCCATCCGCGCCCGTAGCTCAGTCGGATAGAGCGTCGGTCTACGAAACCGAAGGTCACAGGTTCGAATCCTGTCGGGCGCGCTCAGAATCTCCCTCCAAATCCGCACCTTTCCGGCGCGGGCGCGCAGGGGATCACTCTCATGCGACGCCACTACAACGCCACTACGCCCGCGCGGCGAGGCGCTTGGCCGATGAGGGTTGGCATCTACGGGCCAACCGGCAGCCAGATCGGTGTGGCGAAGCTCGCCGACGATGGGCGGGTGATCCTCGGCATGCATCCGGGTCACGAGCGGTTCCTGCGGCACTTCGCTTGCGTCGCCGCTGACCGGAGCGTGGTCGAGATCGAGGATGGCGAGCCATGGTTGCGCGCCCTGCCGCGAAATCTCCACGGGACGCTGACCCGCGCGGTCGAGATCAAGTCGCGGCGCCGCGACGATTCGGGCTGATTCCCAACCGGGGGCACCTATGAATTTCCCCCAGTCCGGCCCCTCGCCGTCCCGCTCCACGCGAAGGGCAAGCCACCCGGCCAGGAGCAATTCCCGAGACGAAGGGATAGCCGCCAGGTGGCAACGACGATGCCGGATCAACTGCCTCGATTCCCGCCGCCGGCTTGCATCGTCTCCTGCTATTGCTCACGCAATCTTCGCGACCAGCTCCAGGCTCTCGCGGACAGTGAGGGGCGATCGGTCTCGGCCGTTGTCCGACGCGCGCTGATTGCTTACCTGAACGGGACGAACCCGTGATCTTTCAACCTTCCGCAATGTGGCGCCATCGCCACCACCGGGGCCGCAGAAGGGGCCGTCCTCCACCCTCCCCTGCGTACGGCGGCCCCATGGCGCCGGGGCATGGCTCCCGGACCTGCCTCGGCTCGGACCTGCTCCGGCGCCTCGACTTGAAATGAGCGACCGAAAGGACCCTCGATGACGACAGCGACCGAGACCAAAGGCCGACCCGGCCGCCGAGCTCGCGGAGGCTGAGCAGCGCCTCGCCACGGCGCAAGCCGAGCGAGAAAGGCTTGACGGCCAGTACCGCGATTGGGAGCAAGCCCTGCGCTCGCAGCGCGCCCAGCTCGACCAGATCGCTCGCGACGATCCGAGCCAATTCGAGGGCGGCAAGCCGAAGCCGCGGTCGAAAGCTGCGGAGCTTGAGCGCAAGATCGCCGCGGCCGAGGAGACGAAACGGGACCAGCTCATCGCTGGGGCCGATGCCCGCGTCGAGCATGCCGAGCGCGAGGTTCGGGCGTTCCTCGAACGAGACGCCGAGGCCTCGCCCTGGCCCAATTCCGCGCGGCCGAGAACCTACTCGATGAGCTTGCCGAGCCTGCGGCGACCATGCTCTCGATCATCGGTCGCGTGAAGGGCTCGGAGGCCGAGCTGCTTCGCATCGTGACCGCTGTCCGGGGGCTGGATGGCCGCGATGTCGGCTGGGATGCAGGGATCGACGACTTGCGCAAGGCATTGGAAACGGTCGCCTCCCTTCGGGCGCCGAGATCGGTGAGCCTAACCCCGCTGGTCAGCGAGGGGACCCCGCGGCGGATGCGCAACGAGTACGGCTGGACCCAGCCGGACGGAGCAAAGATGTTCGATGACGCCGACCAGCCCGAGCGCGTGGAGCCAAGGCGGTGAGCGAGGAGAGGGTCGGCACGGCCGAGGACTTCGCCGTCCTGTTCGGGAAGCAGCAGCCGGAGCAGCCCGAACAGCCCACCGACCAGGCCGAGGCCGAGGATCGGGAGCAGCAGCCCGAGGCCGAGGCAGTCAAGCCGGAGCGGTCTGAGCAGAACGCGATCAACGATCACGACGCGCTGATCGTCGCCTTGGGCGAGACGAAGCAAGCCCGCCAGCTAGCGCTTGCCCGCGAGCTGGGGCACGTGGCACCGGACGATCGCCTGCCCTAGCCGTCGCGATCCAATCGGCGCTCGATCCGCTCAAGGCGGTCGCTCATCGAGCTGAGCTTCGCCACGATCTCGTCCTGCTCTCAGACCTGGCTTCGAGCCATCTCCGAACCATGCCGGAAAGTGAGTATTGACGCACTCGCTGGCATCGAGTAGAACACCCCAGGGGGTTCGCGACAGCGACCCAAAGAAAGGGGAAACATGAAGCGAAGGATCGCGTTAGCGGCCTCAACCCTGGGCAGCGTTGCTCTGTTGGCGGTGGCTGCGGCTCCGGCCTCGGCGGCCTCACCGCCGGGCCAGGGACTGTTCGACTACGGGACGTTCACGTGCGAGGGCATTGGCGATATCTCAATCCTCGCTCCAAGGGCTGGAGAGGCGGCCGCCGGCTTTACCTCGGCTGGCGAAACCGTGATCACCGTGTCTCTCTCCGGCACCGCTACGGTTGACGGCGAGACCTTCAGCTTCTCGAAGAGCTACGGCGTGAAGGCCGGATTGGAGTCCTTCACCTGCACGCAGCACTTCGAGGAAGACGGCTTCGTGAGCGACTTGACCGTCGTGGTCGCGGTCGTTCCTCCGCAATAGGAGAGGCTTCCGCGCCCAATCCCCTCGGGGCACGGGAGCGCCATAGGGCCGCAGGTACCCCAGTTGAGGATCACCCCGATCGTGTCCCACGGCTCGCCAAAGTTGGCGTCCTCGATCACCAGCAACGGGATCACGAGCAGGGCCGCGATCACCATCGGCCACTCGAACCGCTGCTCCCATCGCAGGCTGCGCTCGTCCATACGGGGGAGGGTTCGACGTGCGCTGACCCGTTCCCGCGAAGGACGCCGCGACATTCCAAGGCCCCTGCTGGGCGGCACGAAGTGCTCGACGGCGGCTCAGCGCTGCCCCCGGATGCTCAGCACCGGTGCAGATCGAGGCAGGGGGAGACCTGCGTGGATTCGGTTGGTCGGAAGCTCCGCCGGGCGACTATGCGAAGGCAACCTTGGCCGCGGACGTCCTCGCGCTACTCGACGCGGAAGGGATCGACCGAGTCCGGATCATCGGGCACGACTGGGGAGCGTACGCGGCGTTTCTCCTGGCACTCGACCATACGGAGCGGATCGACCGACTGTTGGCGCTCGACATCGTCCCGCCCTGGTCGGGTGTCTCTGTCCCGCGGCCCCGCCACCTCGGCGTTCCGTTGGTCGCGTCGTATCAGACCCTGCTGGCGACGCCGGTCCTCGGGCCCCGGCTGCTGACCGGCGGCACGGGCTTCCTGCACACGTTCTTCCGGGTCGCAAGCGGTCGCGACGCTGTCTGGACCGATGCGGAGCTGGATGTCTATGCCCGCGTTCTGAGCGAACCGGCGCGAGCCCGAGCCAGCTCGGCCTGCTATCGGACGTTCATCACCCGCGAGGTGCCGGCGCTCGTCCGAGGGGGCGATCGTTCGGCCGAGCTGCGCGTGCCCACGCTGCTGGCAATGGGCGAGTCGAGCCTCCTGCGCCGCGTGTTCGATCCGCGGCCCGGGCCCAATCTTCAGGTGCGGACCGTCGAGGGCGCGGGCCACTTCCTGCCGGAGGAGGCGCCGACGGAGGTGCTGAGCCTCGCCCTGAGCTGGCTCGGGACCCCGTCTATGGCGAAGCTCTGTTTTAGCTGATCGGGTCAGCGGTGCCCTGCGCCTCGAGCGAGGCGTCCATGACGTCGTCCCAACATTCGGCCAGGCGTGCTCCCATCGCCCGCTCCTCATCGGCGATCGTCCCGGCATCCGCACCGTCTCGGAGTCTCTTGTCCTCGCCGCCAGGCTTCAGCTGCACGTAGGTGCCGACCTCGAGGTATTTGTGAGCGAAAGCGAGACCGGTCAGCTTCGCCGGCGTGTCGGGCTGAACCGCAAAGAACGTATCCTGGGCGAACCCGCCGAGCCCCATGCCGACATCCGGCTCGGCGAGGAGCCGCGCTCCTCCAGACGCGCCTTGACGAGCCGCGCGTGTTCGCGGGTTTCCTCCAGGTGCAGGTCGAAGAGCGTCGCAACGCGACCCTCACCCACGACCTTTGGGGCCAGCTGGAGGAGCGAGGTGACCGGCTTTTTCGATCGCATGAGCGTCGCCCAGGTAGCTGTGCAGCTGCTCGTCCAGGTCGTCGGGAGCCTGATCTCGCACCGATGCGGCGACGGCGATGTCGAAGCCGCCTCGAGCCGGTGGGCCATCTCTCGTTCCTCGGCCGCGATCTCCCGGGCGGTTCGGCAGTTTCGGTGTCGCGAGCGCGCTCGGCGACACGGGCGAGGAGGTCGTAGGCCGCCAGCTCCGTGTGCTCGTACGAGTTTGCGTGGACGGCGTTGCCTAGCCCGTTTTCGAGCCCACTCGGCGCGGTGAAATGGCTCAGCTTGTGCGTTCCATCGCAGAGAAGGCGGCTAGAGACTTCCCGCAGCGACAAAGCGCGACGACCTCACGCTCGACGACGATCTCGTCGCCGTCCTGATCCTGGATTCGCACCGGACCCCTGACCAGCCATCCCGATATGGGGTAATGACCGCCATCGCTCAATCGGCCTTCGCGAGCACACCGTCCGCCTTCAGGCGCGCGCGCGAGTCCGAGTCTTGCCGGCGGGGCTCCTCGAGGTCGTGCGGGAGCGACGTGCCGAGCCCGAGCGACGGCGCGTCCCGCTCTTGCGCCGACGAGGGCCGCTCGTCCCGCGTTCGCCTGGCGGCACCTCCTCGCGCACGACAGCTTTAGCGAGCTGAGGTATCTGACGCTCTAGAAACCGCGCCATTCGCTCCTCATCCCGCCGGATCGACCGGGCCATCTTTGCGGTGTCGGCGTCGTTGAGGCTCTCGGCGAGCGTCTCGATCGCCGTGTAGGTGGCGATCTCCTCATGCTCGTTGAAGTATTCGGTCTTGGCGTTCTTGAGCATCTTCTCGGCGTCGCCGGTGCCCCTGACCATGTGAAGCGGACCCTTGGCGAGCGACTTCGCCTGACCGACCGCCTGGCCGGCGACGCTTTGCACGCGTGCAGGACCCTGACCGCTGATCCTCTTGATCCGCCGCTCGAGCTGGCGGCCGTGGTCCTTGGTCTCGGTGAGGTGCTCGCGAAGTCGCTTCGCGTACGGCTTCTTGGTGGTCATCCCAATGTGCGCCTGAAGCGCCGTCTCGAGCTCTCGCTCCTTGCCGTACGCCTCGTTGAGGTACTGCAACAGCTTCGCGTCTCTGGCTGTCTCAGCCACTGAAGTCCACCTCCATTGCTTGCTTGGGTCGCGATCTCCCTCGCGTACCCGTTTCTGCCGTCGTTAGCCGGGGTACGTCGAAACGTCATGGACACTCAGGACGCGGCCCGGACGCTGGCCCTGGGACAGGCCGCCTATTACGCCGTCACCGGTCTCTGGCCGCTATTCGACATCGAGAGCTTCGAGAGCGTCACGGGACCGAAGGTCGATCGCTGGCTAGTCAAGACCGTGGGCGCCTTGGTGACCGCGGTCGCCGCCAGCCTGACACTGGCGGCACGCAGCGACCCCACCCGACCGGAGATCGTAACCCTCGCCGCGGGATCGGCGCTGGCCCTCGGGGCGATAGACGTCATCTACGTCGCCCAGCGCCGGATCTCCGCGATCTATCTGATCGACGCTGCGGCGCAGGCGGTCATCGTCACGGGGTGGGTCCGAAGCCGCCGCTGAGGCTTCGATGCTCGTCGCCGTGATTGCGGACACGCACCTTCCTCGCGGCGCCCGACGGATCCCGGAGCGCTGCTTGGAGCTGATCGCCGGCTCAGACGCGGTGCTGCACGCCGGCGACTTCAGCGCGGTAGACGTGGTCCGCGAGCTCGAGGCGATCGGGCCCTCGGTCCATGCCGTCCATGGAAACGTGGATGAGCCGGCCTTGCGCCGGCTCCTGCCCGCGGAACTGATTCTGCAGCTGGGTAGTGCCACCATCGCGGCGATCCATGACGCTGGTCCGAGGCGCGGACGCCTCGAGCGGCTGCGCCGTCGCTTCCCCGAGGTGGACGCGGTCGTCTTCGGCCACACCCATATGCCGGCGCATGAGCGGAGCGAGGGCTTTCAGATCTTCAACCCGGGCAGTCCGACTGAGCGCCGGCGCGCCGAGCGGCGCTCGATGGGGCTGATGCGCCTGAGTCGGGGACGGATCGACTTCGAACACGTCGTGCTCCCCTAGCCCGGCTGCTCGATCCGGCGCCGCACTTCCTCGATCCCCCTCGAAGTCGATCGGTGCACAGCGGTGGCGCGATGGACGACCCGAGTTCCAACGGAGCGCCTTGGGGCCAAGCCGCTCGCCGTTATCACCGGCGTGTCGAGCGGGTCAGTTAAGGACTGCCGCGGCGACGCATTTCTGCCCGCCGCCACGCGGGCCGGCACCGCCATGGCACCGCCGCCAAGAGCCGGAAGAGGCCGAGCGCGTCGTTGGTCGATCCGGGCGCTGACTCGAGAGTGACCAAGGCGACCGAGAGCCAGGTTCCCGCCAGCAGTCCCATGCCGGTGCCGGCGACGACGTCGCGCGCGAGGAAGCCCAGGATCGACACCGAGAGCTGAAGCGGGAACAAACCCGAGCACTATCAGGGCGACGTGGCCCTTCGCTGCACGATCCAGTCGAGCTGGAGCCCGCTGATCAGCAGGGTCGCGCCGGCGAGCGCATGGAACCCGAGCGGAAGCGGATTCGCGATCGGCGCAGGAATATCCGAGGAGGCGCCTCCATCTCACGACACCACGAGCGCTGCGGCGCCGCCTGCTTCATCCGCGTCTTCAGGCAGGCGAGCTGGGTCGCCGTCTCCCCCGGTTGACGGTCTCGAGCAGTTCGCCGTCCCGAGCCCCCTGCGCCGCCTGGCCGACCAGCGTCCAGGGTGATGTCGCATTCGCAGGCCATCAGCTAGAGGTCGTGCGGGTCGCGCAACAGACCGAGCCCGCCGGTGCACGTGCCGCCGAAGAGCTCGGAGTGCAGGCGATCGGGCTCGTCCTCCGCCTCCTCTCCGTATCGCGCGGCGACGGGCGAGGGTCTCGGCGTGCCGGCACTCCTTCGCCAGCTTCGCGCAGGTGTGGAAGCGCCGCGCACCACCTCCACGTTCTCCTGCGACATCGCCCCACGCGGTATCTCGCGGCGCAGGACGGGGTCGCGACGGAGTCGCGCGTGCTTCCCAGATCGCCGACAGGCTCTCAGGCGCCCGCGGTGCCTGACTCGCCGGAGGACGCCGGGGACTCGTCCGGCGGCTCTGGCGCGCGCTCAGAGGCCCCGGTGGGTGCCGGGCTTGCCTCCTTTTCCGCTTGCTTCTGGCGCGCATCACGCGCCATGTCGTCCAGCCGTTGGGCGACGTTTCTCGCGGTCGCCGCGAACTTCTCGAGGACCTCTGGCGCCTGTCGCTCGAATCCCTCCCGCGCTGCCGCCATCAATTGCTCAAGGCGCTCTTGGTACTCCTGAAGTCGCGAAAGTTGATCGTTGCTCTGCTCGGCCATGGGAAAACCCTAGAGCGGTTTACCCAGAATCTTCGGCGGCTAACGCCGTTGCCGAGGGGAGCGGAGCGGGCCCCCTTCGCGCTTGCGCCTCCCAGGACCGCCGGGCGGAGCGCAGGGGACTGCCCTGGGCCTGGTGGAGGGTCTGCGGTCAGATTTGGCCGTGTAGAAGACCGCCGGGTGCCTCGCTGTGAAAAAAAGCCGTGAAAAAAACCCCAAAGCCCAAATCGAATGAAGGACGAAATCACCCGCGAACTCGAGTTGCTCGCGACGTCCGATGCGAGGTCGGGCAGACAAGCGCTGGCGAAGGTCACCGCGCTACGAACGCTCGAGCGGATCGAGCGTTCAACGAAGCGGCCGGTGCCGGTGGACGACGGCCGATCTCACCCCGGCGGCCCATCGTGGTGGGATCTCGACCGCGACGACTCCGACGACCCGCGAGCGGTGGCGGCGGTATTGGCTGCGGTGAGCAAGCTGGGTCGGCAGGGGTCGGTTGCCGCGCGGTCGCGCTCGAGCGGGCGCTACGGCGTACCAAGAACGTCGAGGATCAGCACGGGGCGCTCGACCGCATCCTCGGCCACGAGTAGGGGCCTACTCCCGGCATGAAACTAGGACGAGTGCCCCAGCCGGGCGTCCGGCGGCCCGACTAGCCTCGGGCGCACCGGAACAAGGGGCACTCGGGAGAACGCAGACGGGCAGGCCGCGCATTACGGGATGGGCCGCGAGCCCGAGCTACTCAATGGCCGCCCCTGCGACTTGTCCGGTTGTGCTGCGAGCACGGATCCGTCGGTGTCGTTTGGCCCGCTGCGTCTCCTCCACACAACCGGAGAGCAGGCTATCCGGCGAGGCGCCGGCGCGCCACGGCCACATCTCCAAGCGGGGCTCGCCGGCGGCGGCACATGCTCTGCGAGGCGGCCTGGATCGTCGTTCGCACCTCGGGCCCGTTGCGCGCCTTCTATCAGCCCCTGCGGGCCCGGCGCGGGGCGCAGATCGCGCTCGTGGCGACGGCGCGCAAGCTCCGCGTGCTCTTCTGGCACCTGCTCACCAACGAGCGGGACCACGCCTTCGGGCGGCCGTCGCTTCACCGCCACAAGCTCCGCCGGCT
>JBKPFS010000044.1:0-18559 GCA_046728935.1 Actinomycetota bacterium
GCCGATCTCGCCACCCGGCGAGCGGGCGAGCAGCATCCAGCTGCGCTCGTACGCGAGCACCGAGGCGAAGTAGCTCGAGTCGAAGAAATACCGCCCCGTCGCCTCGGCGCGGCGCATCGTCTGCTCGTACGCCCGCTCGAACGCGGCGCGCTCGGACTCGCCGACCTCCGGCCCGGAGAGTTCCTCGATCGTCCAGCCGCGCCGCTCGTTGGCGCGGATCTGCTCCGCGAGGCGGCTGCGGATGCGGCGCGGGTGCCCGGGGTCGTGGATCAGCACCGCGGAGCGCTCGCGCGCGCCGACCAGCCACTCCGGGCCCGCGAGCCGCTCGCGAGCGAAGATGCTCACCAGGCCGGTCGACTCCCAGGCGACCCCGCCCGGGACCGGAACCGGGCCGCCCTCGACGACTCCCCCCGGATAGCCGTAGGGCGAGATCGCGTCGAGGCGGCCTGAGTCGGGCACCTCGCGCACCAGCAGGGCGACTCGAACGCTCGCCTGCGCGGTCTCGATCCGCAGGGTATGGGTGACGGCCTCGGCGTCGTAGAACTGCCGGGAACGAAAGAAGTCGTCCGACTCCGCCTCCGCGCCGCGATCGGCCACGAGCTCGGCTTTTGATCCCTCCGGCAAGGCCGTCGGGCTCATCGTCGGCCCGTGAACTCCTCGGGAAGCAGGCCCCAGACCTCGTTGTCGACCGGGCCGTCGGGGCGCGGGATCGCCCTGCGCATCACGCCCTCGCGCTGAAAGCCGAGGAAGGTGACGACCTTCTGCGCCGCCGTGTTCGTGGCCGGGATCTCGGCGTGGATCCGGTGCGCGCCGTAATCGTCGAAGGCGTGGATGCACGCCTGACGCTCGGCCTCTCGGGCGACCCCCTTCCCCCATGCTGCGGGATCGCCGATCAGCACCGCCAGCTCCGGACCGGTCTCGCGCGCGAGCCCGAAAAGCGCCACGAACCCGACCGCCTCGTCCCCGCCGTCGATCGTGATCGCCCACTTGCGATCGCGACTGGTGTCCATCGCCCGCCCCACCCAGCCCTGCGCGTCGTCGAGCGTGAACTCGTCCCGGGAGCCGACCAGGTCGGCGGTCACGCGCTCGTCGTTGAACCAGCGATGCACCGCCTCCGCGTCGTCCGGGCGGAAATCGCGAAGCCTTACCTCTGCTGGCACGGATCGTGACCCTACCCGCGGCCCGCGCCCAACGCCTTCACCAAACGCCGCGCGCGCTGCTCGAACCCGAGCCGTCCGTAGAAGGCATGGGCCTCCTCGCGCCAGTCTCCAGAGATCACCTCGAGCCTCTCGCAACCGCAGGCTTGGGCCTCCGCCTCGACGCGCTCCACCAGCCGGCGGCCCACCCCCGTCCCCCGGGCACCCGAGGCGACCACGAGCGCGTCAATGCGCGCTAGCGGCGGGCGCTCGAGCACCTCGAGGACGTGCATCGACGCGAGCCCGAGAATCCGACCGCTCTGCTCAGCCACGAAGACCCTCGCCGCGTGGTCGGTCAGTAGGCGATCCAGGCGATCCGCGAGCGTCACGGCGTCCGTGGGGTATCCGAGCTCATCGAGGAGCCGAAGCAACGCCTCGACGTCGCCCGGTGTCGCACCGCGCAGCCTCACCTTGATCGGCATCGGCCGCCGAGGCTATCTGCCCCACCGCCATCGGCATCATCGTGCTCGCCGCACGTCGTTGGGGGGTAGTTCATCGAGTGTCGAGTAACGACGGGCTATCCGTAGTTATTCGACACTCGGCGCCGAACGGAGCCCGCCGGGCCAGGGTCTTAGTACTCAGCCGTAGAGCCCGTGCCCGGTGAGCAGCAGGCGCGCGGTGCGGGCGAGGATCCTCAGATCGAGGGCCGCGGAGCGGTTGTCCACGTACCACACGTCCAGCTCGATGCGCTCCTCCCAGGGGATCCCGGCGCGCCCGTTCACCTGCGCCCAGCCGGTCAGCCCAGGCTTCACCTCGAGCCGGCGGCGCTGGTGGGGCGTGTACAGCTCGACCTGCGCCTGGAGGGTCGGCCGCGGGCCCACGACCGCCATCTCGCCCCTGATCACGTTGACCAGGTTGGGGAGCTCGTCGAGCGAGAAGCGGCGCAGGAGGCGCCCGGCCCGGGTCACGCGGGGGTCGCCCTCGAGCACGGGGGTGCCGACGCCGATCGGATCGGCCCCCGGATGCATCGTGCGCAGCTTGTAGACGTCGAACGGCGTCCCGTCCCGTCCGGCTCGCCGCTGGCGGTAGAGCACCGGACCGCGTGAATCGAGCTTGATCGCGACCGCGGCGATGAGCAGGATCGGCGAGGTCACGACCAGCGCCAGGGACGCGAGGGCGACGTCGACCCAGCGCGGCAGCCCCCTGCGCGGGGCGTTCAACGCGTCCCCCCCGCCTTCTCCCAGGTGATCGGGATCCCGCGCCGCAGGTAGTCCCAGAGCCCCACCGCGCTCGCGGCGGTCACCGAGACGTAGTAGCGCGCGACCCGAAACGGCGTCGCCGGGATCCACGGCGCGATCGCGGCGGCGGCGAGGAGCGCGAGCTGGAAGGCCAAGGTGACGCCGTAGACCCAACCCTCGCCGAGCAGTGCGACGTTGGCGGCCAGCGCGAGCACGTGCAGGAACGGCGACAGGTATCGCAGCACCCGGTGGGAGACGATCTGGAACGCATAGAGCGCGCCGTAACCGCGTGGGGAGAGCATCCCGCCGGCGAGCATCGTCCCCCACGACCCGGCGAGCATGCGCCGCTTGCGGCCGAACTCGTCGCCGAGGGTGGCCGCCAGCCGTTCCCGGGCGACCGCCCGCGGCTCGTACAGGGGGCGCCGGCCGTCCTTGACCATCCGGAACGGCAGTGTGATGTCCTGGCCGCGCTCGGGCTCGAGGAATACGTACGCCTCCCGCCGCACGGCGTTGATCCCTCCGTTTCCGGCCGTCACCCCGGCGAGTGCCGACTCGAGCTGGCGCACGGCCATCTCGTAGCGCCAGTAGAGGCCCTCCTGGGTCTCGGATCCGCCCGCGGAGAAGCGCACCTGGCCGCAGACGTAACCGACGTCGGGCGCCGACAGCAGACGTTCGACCAGACGCCGCAGGGCGTCGGGCTCCCAGAGGGAGTTCGCGTCCGAGAACGCGAGCACCTCGCCGCTCGAGCGCTCGGCCGCCGTGTTCAGCGCCGCCACCTTGCCCCCGCGGCGAAGCTCGAGGACGAGGTCCGCGCCCGCGGCGCGCGCGAGCTCGACCGTGCGATCGCTTGAGCCGTCGTCGGCGACGATCACCTCGAGCCGCTCGCGCGGGTAGTCGAGCTCGAGCGCGTTTCGCACCTTCGCCTCGATCGTGGGCTCCTCGTCGTGCGCGGCGACGATCAACGACACGCGGGGAAGCTCGTCCGGCGCGAGCGCCGGAGCCGGCGAGTCCGTGCGCGCTCCTCCGCGCAGGGTGACCAGTAGCCCCAGGACGAGCGGGTACGCGAGGTGCGTGTACACAAGCAGGCCGGCGGAGGCCCAGAAGACGATCTCCAGCGCCCTCATCGCGGCGGCGATTATCCAGCGAGCAGCTCGCGGTAGAGGGCGAGATGCTGCTCGGCGATCGACCGCCACGAGTACGGTCCGGCGACGGCGGCGCGGGCGCCCTCCGTGAGGCGCTCGCGCTCCGCCGGCGACGACAGCACCTCGTGGAGCGCCTCCGCCAACGCTTCCGGGCTCCCGGGCGGCACCAGCCGTCCGGCGCCCTGCGCCGCCACCTCCGGAAAGCCTCCGACCGAGCTCATCACGATCGGCTTGCCGAACGCGAGCGCGGTGTGAAGGACCCCCGATTGCTCGGCCTCCCGATAGGGGAGCACGACCACGTCGGCTCGCTCGAACATCCGCGGGACCTCACGGTCCTGGATGAACCTGGACACGAAGCGCACAGGGGCGGAGATCCTCTCCGCCTGAGCGCGCAGGGCGCCGAGGTAGAGCTCCTCGTGGGGGCGCCCGACGACCCACAGCTCCGCATCGCCGTCCAAGCGGCTGAACGCGTCGAGCAGCAGATCGACCCCCTTGTACCGTCGGATCAGCCCGAAGAAGAGCACCACGGGCGCATCGACTTGGTCGAGCTCGGCGGGTAGGGGGGCAGGATCCGGGATTCGCGTCAGGTAGTCGAGGGGGCCGTGCGGAATCACGCGAACGCGCTCGGCCGGCACGCCGCCCTGATCCCGAAGCACCGCCGCCCCGTACTCGGAGAGCGCCACGACCGTGTCCATGCGACGAAACACCTTGCGGGCGCTCCAGCTCGGCACGCCGCCCCGGAGGGTGCCATGAGAGGTGATCAGCCGCGGGCGCGCTCCCGGGAGCCACATCCAGTCCAGCGGAGGCAGTCCCAGCCACTGGTAATGCACGATGTCCGCCATCCGCGCCAGCCGGCCGTACCTACGCATGTCGACCACGTGCTCGAGCCCCCTCTGGGCCAGGCGCCAGCGGGCACCCGGCCCGCGACTCGCGGTGCGCCGGTAGAAGAGGTCTCGCTCGACGTAGCCCTCCGGGCTCGGGACCGGCCCGTAGCGGAACCGGCTCGTCACCAGCTCGACGTCGAGGCCGACGCCCGCCAGCGCGGCCGAGAGCGAGTGGTCATAGGGCGGCGTGTAGGCGGGCGGGTCGACGATCTGGACGCGCATCGGGGACGATTCTGGCGATGCGGCTCTCCTACTGCGTCGTCAACACCAGCGGCCGCAGCGACCTCCTTGCCTGCCTCGAGGCGATTCGCGTCACGCATCCCCGGGGCGTCGAGGCCGAGCTGCTCGTGCTCGACAACGCCTCGGACGATGGCTCGGTCGAGGCGGTCGAGGCCTGGATCGCGGGCGCGGGCGCGCTCGGGAAGTCGACCCGGGTGATCGCCCGCGATCGTCGCGCGGGAAAGTCCGAGAACGACGCCCTGCTCCTGCGCGAGGCGCGCGGCGAGCTGTGCCTGCTCTTGAACGAGGACGCCGAGCTTCGCCCTGGCGCCACCGAGGCGCTGATCGCAGCGCTCCGGGCCGAGCCGCGCGCCGCCGCTGCGGGGGGGCGCCTGGTCGATCCCGAGGGCCGGCCCCTGGCCTGCGCCTGGCGGCTTCCGAGCGTGGGCACGGCCCTCGCGGGAGCGCTCTTCCTCCACCGCGCCCTCGTGACCCAGAGCCGCGGCTCCGAGACGCGGCGCGTCGGCTGGGTGCAGTCCGCCGCAATGCTGGTGCGCCGCGAGGCTGCGAGCGAGATCGGCTACTTCGACCCCGCCTTCTTCGTCTACTCCGACGAGACCGACTTCTGCAAGCGACTGACCGACGCCGGCTGGCTGATCCTCCACGTGCCCGCCGCCGAGGCGGCGCACCACGAGCAGCTCGCCACCGACGCGTCCGCCGGGGAACGGCGCCTGGTCGAGTTTCATCGCGGGCGGGACCTCTACATGCGAAAGCACCCCGGCGCCGCGGCCGCGGCGATCGCCCGCGTGCTCACCGCCTGGAGCTACATCCCGCGCATCCTCGCGGCGCTGGTCCTGCGTCGACACGACCCTCGGTGGTACTGGCAACACGCCCGCTGCGCGCTGCGGCCCTGGCACCGCGAGGGCCTGCGCGAGGCGGCCGAGGCCTACAACCGGCGCCTCGCCGCGGGCGTCGCCGCGCGCGATTGAGAACAGCGCACCCCGGGTCCCGCCGACCCGGGCCTCAAGCCGCGCTGCGCGCTGGCGCTCTGAGCACGGGCTCAGAAGCCGGTGCGGTCCTCGTCGCGAATCGCCTGCTCGTAGACCTCGGCCGCGCCGCGGCCGCCCGGCGAAGGGGGGGCCGGCTCGGCGCGCAGCGCGCGCAGGCGTGACCCGACTGCGGCCGGGCTGAGCAGCGAGCGCAGCCGCCGGCGCTCCTCCGTGGTGAGGAAGCCGGCCGCCAGCAGGAGCGCCGGCAGCGCGAGCCAGAGCGCCGCGCGGCTGACCGCCCCGCCGAGCCCCGCGGTGGGCAGAAGGGCATCGCCGGCGCCAACGGTGGCCGCCGTCACCGCCACGAGCAGGGCCAGACGCCCCCACTCGTACGGGACCGGGAACAGCCGCTGGGTGAAGACGAACATCAGGACCAGCACGACCACGTATGAGCCGACCAGCGCCAGACCGGCGCCGACTATGCCGAGCGGCGGGATCAGCGCCAGGTTGAGGCCCACGTTGACGGCCGTGCCAGCCGCGGTGGCGGGGAAGTTGAACTCGGTTCGCCCGGTGCGACCGAGGATCACGATCAGCGCGAGATAGAGCGCGTAGAGGGCGATCCCCGTGGCGAGGAGCCCGATCGCCTCGTGGGCGTCCGCGTACGCGTCGGCAGCCAGCAGGTCGACGATTGAGCGCGAGAGCAGCCACAGGCCAGCGACCGCGAACGCGCACACGGCGGCGAACCAGGTGAAGACCAGGCTGTACACGCTTCGCGCCTCCTCGTCGTCGGCGATCGAATAGGCCAGCGGCGGGAACGCGAGCTGGAACCCGCGCGAGAGCACCTGCATCGCCCCGGCGAACTTGACCGCCAGCGCGTAGAGGCCCGCCTCCGCGAGGCCCGACAGGCGGACGAGCAGGATCCGGTCGATGAAGTTGAGCGAGTAGAGGGTCAGCTCCGCCGGCATGGTGGGCAGGCCGAACCGGAACATCCGCCGCAGCAGCGCGCGGTCGGGCCAGAAGCCGAGGCGCCGCCGCTCGGCCCACAGCCGCCAGCCGAGGAAGATCGCCCCGGTGCCGAAGGTGCCGAGGAGGATCGCGTTGGCCCCGAGGTCCGCATCGACGACCAAATAGACGGTGAACGGGATCGTGACCACGACGTTGGTGACGGTGAGCCCGAAGTAGAGACGGGCGCGCTCGTCGAGCCGCAGCAGCGTGAGCACGTACTCCCACATCGTCAACGTCCACAACCCGAGGATCGCGAGCCGCGCAAGGCCGGCGTCGGAGTGGTCGAGGAGGGCCTCCGAGATCGGCTCGGCGAACATCAGCGCAACCGCGGCTCCCGCGCTCGCGGTCCAGAACAGGGACGCGAAGCCGGTCCTGACCACGGCGAGGCGGTCCTCGTCGGCGAGGTAGTAGAAGCGCAGGATCGCCTCGATCACGCCGAGCCTGATGACGATGCTCGCCGCGATGACCGAGGAGAGCATGACCTCGGCCGCGCCGTAGTCGCTCGGGGTGAGGTAGGCCGTGTAGACGGGCAGCAGGAAGACCGCGATCAGCTTCGAGAGCACGCTCGAGGCGGTGTAGGCGGCGCCCGTGGTCGCGAGCCTGCGCAGATACTCGAACACGCTCGCGCCTCAGACCGCGGGCGCGAGCGCGCGCTCGGGCGCCTCGACCGCCCGCGGCTCGACCCCGCGCAGCGCGATCCCGAGGGCGAGCAGCGCCCATGTGGCCGGGTCGGTGGCGAACGCCGCGTACCCGAGGCTGTGCACGAGCAGCGCGACGAAGCACGCCGCGATCGCGCTGCGCTCCACGGTCCGTGCCGATCCGCCCCCGAACAGCGCCGTCAGCGCGGCGCCGATCAGCGCCAGGTAGATGAGGATGCCGACCGCGCCCTGCTCGGCGGCGACGGTGATCGGCTCCGCGTGTGAGACCGTGTTCTTGGCCGGTCCCTGCTCCTGGAAGAACGCGGCCCCGAAGGCTCCGGAGCCCCACCCGGCCACCGGCCGATCCTCAAAGAGGTCGATCCCGCCCTCGACCAGGTCGAAGTGGCCGCTGTCGATGTCGCGGTTCTTCCCGAACTCGCTCGAGGGCGTGCCTCCGGCGAGGGCGAAGGCGACGAGTGCGATCGCGCCGAGCCCACACGCGGCCAGCGCTCCACGCCAGCGCCAGCGCATCAGCGCGAGAATCCCGAGCCCACTCAGGAGGGCCGCGAAGCTCGTGATCGAGAAGCTGAAGCACAGGGCCACGAGCGAGATCACCGCTGCGGCGGCGGCGGCGAGCTGCAGTCGCGGATCGGCACCCCAGGCGATGGACGCCGCGAGCGCGACCATCGCCATGGCGAGATAGCGGCCGAGGATGTTGGGGTCGTAGAAGAGCGAGTTGACCCGGAAGTAGAGGTGGAGCTGATTCGAGTCGAGCAGGTCGGAGTTGATGAACAGGTCGCGGGCGATGTACTGACCGATCGCGATCGCCGCGAACACCGTCGCCATCGCGCCGACCGCGATCAGGATCTGGCCGAGGAGCCGCCGCGACCACGCCACCTGGAGCAGGAGCACCAGGAGCACTCCGAAGGGCACGAGGAAGAACCCCGCGTTCTCGATCGCGTTCGAGACGTCCTCCGAGTACGCGCTCTGGATCGCGTACGCCACCAGCGCCCCCGCGAGCGCCCATCGCAGCCACAAGGTGATGGGAGCGGCACTTCGGGCGCCCGTCGCGGCCTCGACACCGCGTTCCGTCCGGAGCACCGGCCACGCGTAGGTCACGGCCCCGGCGGCGATGATCGCGTAGAGCGGGATCAGCAGGTTCGCGGTCTCACCGCCGATCTCGACCGGGACGCGGAGGGGCAGCAGCGCGATGGCGAGAATCGGGAACGCCGTCGGCAGGCGGCGGAAGACGGCGGCGAGGACGGCGACCGCGAACAGGGCCCCGAGCGCGGCGGCGGCGACCGCCGTCGGGTCGTCGCGGAAGCGAACGACGCGCTCCTCGTCCCAGACGTCGCCGGCAACCAGCACCGGCGCAACGACGAGGGCGATCAGAATCGCCACCCGCCTGACGCGACCGTCGTCGGTGACGATCGCCGCCGCGGCCGCCCCGCAGCCGGCGAGGAGGCCTGCGAGCTCGAGCGCCGAGGCGTTCATCCACCGGCCTTCGCGTCGGCCGGCTCCGAGGGGGCGAACACCTTGATCCGCTTCGGCCAGATCATGTCCCGCTCGCGCTCCGGCAGCAGCACTCGCAGGTAGTAGCTCTCGGGCGCGACAAGCTCCCCGTCCTGGCCCCGACCGTCCCAGTGGTAGGTCACGCGTTGCCCGTCCTCGAGCGGCCGGGAGTCGAGGGTCTTCACCGGCTCGTCGTCCTCGTCGACGATGCTGATGTAGGCGTGCTCCTCGCTCTCGCGGACGAAGAACGAGATCCGCGCCGTCTCCTCCGGGGGCCGAAACTGGCGAGTCAGGCGCGTGACCTCGAGCGCGAGGTCGGGATCGCGAGCCCGGACGACCAGGACGGCGGCAGCGAGCGAGACGGCCAGCAGGGCGAAGAACAGCGCCGCGCCGACCGACGCGCGCCCGATCAAGGGCGGGCCCTGTCCTCGCCCGCGATCACGATAACGTCGGCGTCGCCCGCGATCCGCTGCGTCGCGCGATCGACCTCTTGGACGGCTGTGACGCCGAGCGCGTGCGCCACCTTGTTCGCGGGCCGCTTCTGCCCCGGTTCGTACCTCACCACCGTCTGCTGGAAGCCCGGCTTGGCGTTGGAGATCGTTCCCAGCTCGAAGCCGTTCGACTGCACGTCCCCCCCGACCTTCTGGGCCAGCCCCGGCGCCGAGGTCCCGTTCAGCACCGCGACCGTGACCGAGGAGGGATCGAACGAGCCGCCGCCCCCGCCCTCCTCGCCGTCGGTCAGCAGCCGCTCGGACGCGAAGATCGCCACGACCCCCACGATCAGCGCCACGGCGCCCGTCGCGAGCAGGACGCGGGGCTGCGTGACGCGCTGGGCGAACTGGCGCCACCTCGGGTGAGGCTCGAGCGCGGCTCGTTCCATCGTGATGCGCTCGAGCGCAGGCCGTTCGCTCGTGACCCGCGCCGCGGCCGGCGTCATCGGCGCCGGCCGGACCTCCGTGTCCGCGGCGGGACCCGCCTCCCCCATCAGCGTCTCGAGCTCGGTCTCGGCCCGATCGAGAATCGTCTCGCTGGCCACCAGATCCTCGACCGGGTGCTTCGGCTCGCGCTCCATCCAGTCGCGAAGCCGAATCAGGTCGCGCCGCTGCGAGAAGTAGAGCGGGAGCAGGAGCACGATTCCGACAGTGGCCGCGATCGCGACGAAGTCCCCGGCGCGGTCGATGAGCTCGTAGAGGTCCATGCGGCTAGAACTGGGCGTCGTCGCGGCCGATGATCAGGACGAGCTTCGCCCCGCCCGCGAGGTCGCGGACCTCCTGGATCATCGGCTGCACCTCCGTCTGTCCCAGCTTGGTCTCGACGTCGGCCGCGAGCGCATTCGCCTCGCCCTCGTTGTCGGGCTCGAACATGATCACGGTCTGCTCGTAGCCGCTGGCCGCATCGCCCTCCTTGCCCACGCTGTAGCCGGCGGGCTTGAGAACCTGCTTGCCAATCTTGTCGGCAAGCCCGGAGACCGCGCTCTGGACCTGCACCCCGGAGGCGTCCAGGACCTGCGTCCCGTTCAGCACTGCGACCTCGGGCTTCGACGCCTGCTCGTGCTGCTTGCGCTTCCCCGTGCCCTGCTTCCCCCCGCCGCCGGCGTCCTCCCCGAAGACGCCGAATCCGCTCGTCAGCACGCCCGCGGCGACGATCGCCGCGGCGAGCAGGATCAACAGGTAGCGCGGATCGAACGGAAACCGGCGATCGAGCGCGCTCCAGGCCGGCCTGAACACGTCGGCGACCCGCCCGCGCCAACCGGCGAGCCTGGTCCGGGCCGCCGCGGCCCTTCCGCTCGCCACCTCCGCCGCCTCACCGCGCGCCTCGGCCGCCGCGAGCGACGCCTCCGCCGCCTCCTCGGCGCGTTCTGGAGCCCTGCCGGCCCACTCCCGGAGCCGGCGCACCTCTCGTGCCTGCTGGAAGATGAGGAAGGCCAGCACGGCGAGTCCGACGAACGCGACTATGCCGAGGATGGGCCCGATCCGCTCGACCAGGTCGATCACGCGCGGGGAGTCTAGGGCCAAAGGTGGCGCGCGCCGGAGCCAGGAAGGCCGTCGCGATCAGGCGTGCGGGCCCGTCGCGCCGATGGCGTCCGAGCCCGCCGACCCCGCTGGCGCCGCCGACGAGCCCGCGGCGGTTACCACCTCCACCACCCGCTCGGCGAGCCCCGCCTCGTCGCCGGCGGCGACCATGGTCCGGAGGCGCTCGACCGTGCCCTCGATCCAACCCGGGTCGAGCGGCGTGGACCGCACCGCGCGCAGGATCCGCTCGGCGGCGGTCGCCTGCGCGCGCTCGTCGGGGTTGAACAGCTCCTCGTGGATCTTCTCCCCGGGGCGCGGGCCGACGAACTCGATCGCGATGTCCGTGTCGGGCTCGTAGCCGGCGAGCCGAATCATGTTGCGCGCGAGGTCGACGATGCGCACGGGCTCGCCCATCTCGAGCACGAACACCTCGCCCGACGCGGCGCCCAGGTCCCCGGCCTGGATCACCAGCTGCACCGCCTCGGGGATGGTCATGAAGTAGCGGCTCATGTCCGGGTGCGTGACCGTTACCGGCCCGCCCTGCTCGATCTGCGAGCGAAACCGGGGCACCACGCTCCCGGATGAGGCGAGCACGTTGCCGAACCGCACGATCGTGAACCGGGTCGCGGGATGGCGCTGCCCCGCCGCCTCGACGACCCACTCCGCAATCGCTTTCGACGCGCCCATCACCGTGCGCGGGTTCACGGCCTTGTCGGTGGAGACGAGGACGAAGCGCTCCGCGCCGGACGCGGCCGCCGTCTTGGCCACCACCTCGGTCGCCATCGCGTTATTGCGGACCGCCTCGAGCGGATTCGCCTCCATCAGCGGCACGTGCTTGTAGGCCGCGGCGTGGAAGACGACCTCCGGGCGGAAGCGCTCCATCACCTCGAGCATCCGGTCGCCCTCCTTGCAGTCGCCAAGGACCGACTCGACCCGGGCGAAGTGCCAGCGCTCGGTCATCTCGCGATCGATCTCGAAGAGCGCGCTCTCCCCCTGGTCGAGCATGACGAGCAGCTTCGGATGCGTCCGGGCGATCTGGCGGCAGAGCTCCGAGCCAATCGAGCCGCCGGCGCCCGTGACGAACACGACCTTGTCCTCGAGATAGGCGCCGACCCGATCGAGCTCCATCACCACCGGCTCCCGGCCGAGCACGTCCTCCACCTGCACCTCGCGCAGCTGACGCGTCAGCTGGACGCCGCCGCGCAGCAGCTCGAACACGGTCGGCAGGGTCTGCACCGGGATCTCCCGCTCGCGGCAGGCGGCGACGACCTTTGCGCGCAGCACGCCGGGCGCGGAGGGGATCGCGATGATCACCTGGTCGGGCTTGGTGCGATCGAGGATCTCCCCGATCTCGCGGGTCGTGCCGATCACCTTGAGCCCGAGGTTGCGCATCCCGCGCTTCGCGGGATCGTCGTCGACGAAGCCGATCGCCCGCGTGGCCAGGTTGGGGTTCAGCTGTAGCTCGCGGACCACCATCTGGCCGCCCGAGCCGGCGCCGATGACCAGGGCCGTCCGCGCCTTGCGCCGCATCGCCGCCCGCTCAGGGCGCTCGGCGATTGAGCGCCGCAGCAACCGCGCCCCGCCCAGGAAGACGGTCAGCAGGAGCAGATCGAACATCGCCACCGAGCGGGGCAGGTCGTAGTCGTAGGGCTTGGCGACGGCGAACACCAGCACCAGCACCCCGGTTGCGATCGCGGCCGTTCGCACCAGCGGCCACAGGTCCGGCAGGCGGAAGTAGCGCCACCACTTCTGGTGCTGGCCGAGCAGCTCGAAGATCAGCGCCTGGCCGAGGGCGACGAAGACGATCGAGCCGCCGAGCATCGTCTCGTAGCGCTCCGGAATGCCGCCCGGGACGTCGAGGAAGCGCAGCTTGAACGCGAGGGCGAAAGCGGCCGCGCACAGCACCGCGTCGGCCCCGAACTGCAGCGCCCTCCGCCTGTACACGGGGTCGGCCAGGCGGGACATCGCAGGCGAGTGTAGAGCCCGGCCCCGGAGCCCGCCAGGCCTGTGGGCCGTCCGGAAACGATGCACCCGAAGTCCCCGGACGGCCCACTAGCCTGTCCCCCTCGCAATGAGCCTGGCTTTGACCGCCTCCATCATCGACTCGGTCGTCGACGTCGCCACGGACCTGATCGATTCGGTCGGCCTGGCGGGCGTCTTCGGGCTGATGCTGCTCGAGAGCGCTTGCATCCCGGTCCCGAGCGAGGCGATCATGCTGTTCGCGGGCTTCAACGTCTCCGAGGGCGAGCTGACGCTGGTCGGGATCGTGGTCGCGGGTGTGCTCGGCAACCTCGCGGGATCGTGGCTCGCCTACGCGGCCGGCTACTACGGGCGGCTCGAGCTCTTGGAGCGAAACAGGGTGATCCACGTCAACCGCAAGCACCTCGATTGGGCAGATCGCTGGTTCGAGCGCCACGGCGACGCAACGGTGTTCTTCACCCGGATGCTCCCAATCATCCGCACCTTCATCTCCCTCCCGGCCGGGGTGGCGCGCATGCCGTTCTGGCGTTTCACAGTCTTCACCCTCGCCGGGTGCATCCCCTGGGTGCTGATGCTGGGGATCGTGGGGCGCGAGGTCGGCGATCGCTGGGAGGACTGGCGCGATCACCTCCGCTACCTCGACTACGCGGTGCTCGCCGCGCTCATCGTCGGGATCGCCTACCTGCTGGTGCGCCGGCGGTCGACCCGGGCCGCCGAGGCCGGATCGTAGCTACGGATGTTCCGGGCGCGATCGAACCACGAGCCGGTTCCGCACGCTCCAGAGCGCCCCTCCGCCGCCCACGCCCCCACGCTCAACCGCACGCGCGCCTGCGCGCTCGGCGCGATCCAGGGCCCGGCGGAGCTCCTGCCGGTCTCGAGCTCGGCGCACCTGTCGCTGGTCCCGTGGCTCGCCGGCTGGGGCTGGGACGAGGTCGATCCCGAGGCGCGCAAGAGCTTCGAGGTCGCGCTCCACGCCGGCGCCGCGGCGGCGCTCCTGATCGCACAACGGCAAACGATCGCCGAGGAGCTGGCGGCGTTCGACGCCCGGCGTGCGGCGGTCGTCGGCCTCTCCTTCATTCCGCCGGCGATCGCCGGCTACACGCTCGAGCGCCAGATCGAGGGCCGGCTGGGAGGGCCCCGCAGCATCGCCGCGGGCCTGATTGTTGGCGCGCTCGCGATGGTCGTCGCGGACCGCCGCCCGCAGGAGCGCGGGCCCGGCGATGCCACCGCCGGCGACGGCCTCGCGCTCGGGCTCGCCCAGGCCGCCGCGCTGATCCCGGGTGTGTCGCGAAACGGCGCCACGCTGGCGGCGGCGCGCTGGCGCCATTTCACGCGCGAGCACGCCAACCTGCTCTCGCGCACGGTCGCCCTGCCGGTGATCGTCGGGGCGACCGTGCTCAAGGGCGTGCGCCTGCGTCGCCGAGGCGTGGAGCCGGAGCTCCGGCGCGCGATGGCCATCGGCGTCGCGGCCTCGTTCGCATCCACCCTCGCCTCGCAGCGGCTGATCCGCGTGGTCGAGCGCGATCGGGCCCTGTGGCCCTACGCGGCCTACCGGGTCGTCCTCGCGCTCGCGGTGCTGGCGAGAATAGGGCGATGAGCGATTCCGACGCCTACGCCCGTGCCGGGGTCAGCCAGCGCCGGGCCGACGCCGCGGTGGAGGCGCTGGTCGGCGAGCTGAGCCGGATCGATCCCGGGCGTCCGTCCAGGGTCGTTCCGCTCCACGGTCACTACGCGAGCGTCATCCGCCTCGACGATGAGCGCGGGCTGGCGATGGCGACGGACGGCGTGGGGACGAAGATGGTCGTCGCCGAGCGGCTCGGGCGCTTCGACACGATCGGAATCGACTGCGTGGCGATGAACGTGAACGACATCGTCTGCGTCGGCGCCGAGCCGGTCGCGATGCTCGACTTCATCCTCTGCCGGGAGGCGAGCGCCGAGGTCTGCGGCCAGATCGGGGCGGGGCTCCGGGCCGGCGCCGAGCGGGCGGGGATCGAGATCCCGGGCGGCGAGATCGCCCAGGTCGACGACCTCGTGACGGGTTGGGAGCTCTCCGGAAGCGCGATCGGGCTCGTCGCCCTGGACGCGATCGTGACCGGGGACCGCGTCGAGCCCGGTGACGCGGTGATCGGCCTCCCCTCCTCCGGACTTCACTCCAACGGCTATACGCTCGCGCGCAGGGTGCTGGCCGAGATCCCGGACGACGACGATCGCCTCTCCAGACCGCTCGGTGAGGTGCTGCTCGAGCCGACCGAGATCTACGTGCGCCCCGTGCTCGAGCTGCTTGGCTCGCCGGTGGACGTGCGCGGCCTCGCCCACATCACGGGCGACGGGCTGCGCAACTTGCTTCGCCTCCGCGCCGAGGTCGGGTACGAGATCGACGACCCGCTGCCGGTTCCCGCGGTCTTCGAGCTGATCCGCGAGCTCGGCGAGGTGGCCGAGGACGAGATGTACGAGGTCTTCAACATGGGCTGTGGCTTCTGCTGCGTCGTCGCCGCGGCCGACGAGGAGGCCGCCCTGGAGCTCCTCCGCCGCCACTACCCCGACGCGAAGCGGATCGGCCGCGCCACGGAACGAACCGGTACCGTCGAGCGAGCCTGAGATGCGAATCGCGATCCTGATCTTCGACAAGCTCACCGCGCTCGACGCGGTCGGCCCCTACGAGGTGCTGTCGCGGCTGCCCGGGGCCGAGGTCAGCTTCGTCGCCAAGGAGGCCGGGCCGAAGCGGACGGATACCGGGGCGCTGGGTGTCAGCGCCGACATCGCGCTCGGCGACCTTCCGGATCCCGAGATCGTCCTCGTACCGGGCGGCGAGGGGAATCGCCCGTTGATGAAGGACAACGAGGTGCTCGATTGGCTGCGCTCGGCCCACGAGGGCAGCACGTGGACGACGTCCGTGTGCACCGGCTCGCTACTGCTCGGCGCCGCCGGGATCCTCGAGGGCCTTCGGGCGACGAGCCACTGGGCCTACCGCGAGCGGCTGCGCGAGTTCGGTGCCGAGCCGGTCGCCGAGCGGGTGGTTCAGGACGGCAAGGTGATCACCGCGGCGGGCGTCTCGGCCGGGATCGACATGGGGCTGACCCTCGCCGCCGAGGTCGCGGGCGAGGACGTCGCCAAGGCGATCCAGCTCGGGATCGAATACGACCCGTCCCCACCGTTCGACGCCGGCTCGCCGGAGAAGGCGCCGGCCCCGCTGGTCGACTTCGTGCGCAACCTCGAATTGGGCTAGCGGTCCGACTTCGCGCCGAGCGCCATCCTGCACGGAGCGGACCGCGAGCCGGGATCCCGGCGCGAGGGTTGAAGATAATCGGTGGATAGATGAGCGACGCGACGACAGGCCCGCCTGGAGCGCTCACAGGGACGGTGCTGAGCGGGCGCTACCGGCTCGACGCGAAGCTGGGGAGCGGCGGAATGTCGACCGTCTACCTCGCTCGTGACGAGACGCTCGAGCGCTGGGTTGCGGCCAAGGTGCTGCATCGCGAGATCTCAGACCAGCCCGATCAGATCGAGCGCTTCCGCCGCGAGGCGCGGGCGGTCGCCCGGGTCTCGCATCCGAACGTCGTGGCGGTGATCGACGCCGGCGAGGACGGCGGCCGCCCGTACATCGTCTTCGAGTACGTGGAGGGCCAGACGCTCAAGGAGCGGATCGAGCAGGCCGGGCGGCTGCCGCTCGACGAGGCGACCGCCTACGCGATCGAGATCGGGCGCGGCCTCGCCGCCGCCCACGCGCGGATGCTCGTGCATCGAGACGTCAAGCCGCAGAACGTCCTGATCGACAGCGACGGGCGCGCGAAGGTCACCGACTTCGGCATCGCGCGCTCGCTCGAGACGCAGGGCCTGACCGCGACCGGCCGCGTGCTCGGGACCACCGATTACGTCTCGCCCGAGCAGGCCATGGGCCACGAGGTCGACGCGCGCTCGGACATCTACTCGCTGGGCGTGCTGCTGTACGAGATGCTCACCGGCGAGCTGCCGTTCCAGGCCGAGACCCTCGTCGGGGTGGCGATGAAGCACGTCAACGAGGACATGCCGGACGTGCAGCGGCGCCGGCGCGACGCCTCCTCTGCCCTCGCCGCGGTGATCGAGCGTGCGACCGCGAAGAACCCCAAGAAGCGCTACCAGGACATGAACGCGATGCTCGCCGACCTCGAGACCGCGCTCGAGGTCGAGGTCGCCAGAGCGGGCACCGCCCACGGGGAGGCGACGACCGTGCTCGACTCCGTGCCCGAGCGGCGACGGCGGATCATCACCTCGCGCCGGGCGTCGCTCGCCGGGATCCTCCTGGTGCTGGCGGCAACCGGGGCGGCGCTCGCGATCGTGCTGCTGACCGGGGACGAGAACCGCAGCCGCGGCGGAGGCGGGGGCGGTTCTTCCGGATCGGAGATCGAGATCTCGGATGCGTCCGACTTCGATCCCCAGGGTACGCCCGTGCCGGAGGAGCATCCGGACGACGTCGGTCTTGCGACCGACGGAAGCCCCACCACATACTGGCCGACCGAGGATTACACGAGCGGGCCCGACCTCTCCAGCTACGGCAAGGAGGGGGTTGGCCTGATCCTCGACACGGGCGAGGCCGTAGCGGCGAGCGAGATGACGATCGTCACTGACACCCCCGGCTTCGAGGCGACGATCTACGGGGCAGCCCAGGGCCCTCCGGAGGATCTGGCCGGGTGGGGTGAGCCCATCAGCGACCCCGTGACCGTCGAGGAGGAGCAGACCATCCAACTCGACGCGACGACGGAGCGCCGTTTCTATCTGATCCTGATCACCACGCTGGCCGACACCGACGGCGGATCGGGAGCTCACATCAACGACGTCGAGCTCAGCGGTTAGAAGCGGTACTCGCGCTCGCGTCGGTGGCGGTCCACGGCGAGGCGGACGAGCTGGTCGCAGAGCTCCGGGTAGCCGACCCCGGTGGCCTCGAAGAGCTTGCCGAAGACGCTGGTCGAGGTGAAGCCGGGGATCGTGTTGATCTCGTTCACCAGCACCTCGGACTCGTCGACAACGAAGAAGTCGCAGCGGGCGAGCCCGGTGGCGCCGATCGCCTTGAACACCCGGGCGGCGAGCTCGCGCACGCGCTCGACGGTGGCGTCGTCGAACGGCGCCGGGACGACCAGCTCCATCCCGCCCTCCGCGTACTTGGACTCGAAGTCGTACCAGTCGGATGCCCGGGTGACGATCTCGCCGGGAAGCGAGGTCTCGACGGACTCGTCCTCGCCGATGCCCGCGTTGCCGATCACCGAGCACTCGACCTCGCGCCCGCCGGCGTCCGCCTCGACGATCACCCGCGGGTCGTGGCGGCGCGCGTTCTCGATCGCCTCCTCGAGCTCCCGCTCCGGGTTCGACACCCGGGAGATGCCGACGCTCGAGCCGAGGCGCGAGGGCTTCACCCACAGCGGCCTGCCCATCGCCGCGACGTGCTCGCGCCACCCGTCCTCGCCCACCTCGGTGAACTCCACCTGCGGCAGGCCCGCGAACGCGCACAGGCGCTTGAAGATCAGCTTGTCCATCGCGACCGCGGCGGCGAGCACGTTGGGGCCGGCGTAGGCGACGTCGAGGCATTCGAGCAGCCCCTGCACGGTCCCGTCCTCGCCGAAGGGCCCGTGGAGGACGGGGAAGGCGACGTCGGCGTCGAGTAGGCCCGCCGCCGGCCGCAGGTCGATCTCGGCGCCGTCGCTCCGCCAGCGCCCGTCGCGCTCGATCAACACCTCGACGACCTCGTGGCCGGCCTCGCGCAGGCCGGCGGCCACGGAGGCGCCGGATTGGAGCGAGATCTCGTGCTCGCTCGAGCGCCCGCCGTAGATCAC